>JBCBMF010000216.1:0-4931 GCA_039822905.1 Planctomycetota bacterium | reverse complement strand
ATCGAAGTCGCGGTACACAAAAACGCTGCAACCGTCGTTCTTGATACGTCGGGAGAAGGTCTTCATAAACGAGGCTACCGGTCGCGTTCGATGCCGGGGCAACTGAAGGAGAACCTCGCCGCCGGGATTGTGATGATGACGGGCTGGCGTGGAGATCGGCCGCTCATCGATCCGTTCTGTGGCGGCGGAACGATCGTCATCGAGGCGGCGATGATCGCGGCGGGCATCGCGCCGGGATGGCAACGCGGCTTCGCGGGCGAGGCGTTGCCGTGGCTGTCGCGTGATCTGTGGGAAAGCGTGCGTGAAGATGCGCGGCCCGACGGACCACCGGCTTCGCTCCCGCAGATCATGGGACGCGACATCGACTCAAAGGCGATCGGCGCGGCGCGCCGCTGCGCCGAAACGGCGGGCGTCACCGGGCTCGTGGGTTTCCGAGTCGGCAAGTTCGAGGACCTCGCGCGGCCGGCCGAGAAGGGGTGGATCATCACGAATCCGCCGTACGGCTCTCGCGTGCTCGACGAGCAGTCGGCGAGGGAGATCCACGCCAAGCTGCCCGAAGTTCTCGCGCAGCTGCCGCACTGGTCGCACGCGATTCTCACGGGCCTGCCTGGGTTCGAACAGATCATCCGGCAAGAGGCCACAAAGCGACGCAAGCTGTACAACGGTCGGCTCCGCTGCGACCTGTTTGTCTTCACGCCCCGGAAAACCGATACCGGCCCGGCGCGAGCAGCATTCGGCGACACGACGGACCGCGACGGTATCGCCGAAGCGTTCGAGAACACGCTCCGCAAGAAGCTTCGCCACCTCCGCAAGTGGCCGTCTCGAGGGGTCGAGTGTTACCGCATCTATGACGCACAGACCCCAGGCGCACGCCTGCACATCGACCTGTACCGCGATCATCTGCATATCGCGGAGCTTGAGAATGACGGCCGCGATGCAGTCGGCGACGAAACCGCTTGGCGGGATCGGCTCGTGAGCATTGCCCAAGACGTCACCGGCATCGCGCCCGAGTGCACTCATATCAAGCAACGCCGACGACAACGCGGCAGCGGCCAGTACGAGCGCCAGGACACCGAGCCGGTCACGCTCCACATACATGAACACGGCTTGCGATTCGAGGTCGAGCTCGAGACAAGACTGGACACGGGCCTATTTCTCGACCATCGCCCGGCTCGGCAGATCGTTCGCGAATGGTCAGACGGTTTGCGCGTGCTCAACCTCTTCTGCTACACCGGGGCGTTCACCGTTGCCGCGGCAGCAGGCGGCGCAGCCCGCACGGTGAGCGTTGATCTTTCTGCAACCTATCTGGACTGGGCTCTTCGCAACCTGTCGCTCAACGAGATCGACACAAGCCGACACGACATGGTGACCGCGGATGCGATGACATGGCTCGAGGCCGGGGCCGAAGGACGGCGGTTCGATCTCATCATCGCGGATCCGCCGACGTTCTCAAACAGCAAGAAGACGCCGACGGTGTTCGATGTTCAGCGGGATCACACAACACTCCTCCGTCTGTGCCAAGCGTGTCTTGCCCCAAAGGGTCGGCTCTTCTTCTCGACCAACAGCCGTCGCTTCAAACTCGATGCCGCGATCGACGCTCGCGAGCTTACGGCGAAGACAGTTCCGGAGGACTTCCCGAGATCACGGCCGCACCGGTCCTGGCTGCTGTCTCCTGGCTGAGGCGCATGAGAATCGCCTATCGTCGCAGAACCGGAGGTGACACGCGCTCGATCTCTGGCTGGGGTAGCGATGAACGAATGGACGGCGATCCTGATCTCGGTGCCACTGACCTTCGCCGCGGCGTGGTTCGGCGGCCGTTTTCACGGACTCATCGCCTCGTCGCATGTCCGCATCCAAACGCTCTTGAGCTTTGTTGGCGGTCTCATGCTCGGTATGGCGCTCCTGCACCTTGTGCCACACGCCGTCGTGCAGCTCGGATCGCTCGATCAAGCAATGTACGGGATGCTCGCTGGCCTGATCGGTGTGTTCCTGCTCATCCGATTCCTGGGCGTTCATAGCCACGATGCGGGCCCGGACGCATCCGCCGACGCATCGCACGATCACACAGAGCACGATGGCCCAGACCTTGGCTCCGGATCACGAGTGCGGTGGGTCGTCCTGCTTTCCGGGCTCGGCCTGCACAGCGTTGTCGACGGGCTTGCGGTCGCTTCTGCCGTCATGGTCGCGTGCAGCGAGCACGCAAGGTGGCCGGGCCTGTCCATCCTCGTCGTGGTCCTGCTGCACAAGCCGATCGACGCGGTTTCGCTGACCGGCACAATGGCAGCGGTCGGCGAGTCTGATCGACGCCGCACACTGATCAACTATCTCTTCGCGGCGATCACCCCGCTCGCCACGATCGGCGCGTTCGTGGGCTTCGTGAGCAGCGGGTCGGGTGCGGGGATGGCGATGGCCGTGGCGGCCGGCGCGTTCATCTGTGTCGCGCTCGCGGACCTCATGCCGGAGGTCCAATTCCATTCTCACCATCGCGCCCGCTTCACGCTGGCCCTGGCCATGGGCATAGCGCTTTCCTGGGCAATCGGGCTGTTCGAGCCCGAGGGGCATCACCATCTGCCGACCGATCAGCCAACCGACCAGCCGGACGCCGCGGCTCACAACCATCACGGACACGGGCACGCGGGTCACTCTCACTGACGGATAACGCTGACCGATAAGGCCGGCCGCCGTCGCGGACCCCCGATTCGGGGCGGTTTTCTATCGACAGGGGCCCGCTCCCCCTGTACCGTTGCGTAGGGGTAACAGCATTCGGGGCGTGCTGGCTGTGCGCACGTCTCAGAGCCTTGGCATCGCAAAGGATCGGGCTGCATCATGGACGGTGACCAGCACCCCACAACCGAGATCGAGTCGAAGGTCCCCGAGGGTCTGTCGGATGCTGTCTACAAGCGGCTGCGACTTCTCGCCCAACAGCAGATGGCCGGAGAAAACGCCGGGATCACCCTTCAGCCGACGGCACTTGTTCACGAAGCGTATCTGCGGCTGCTCCGCGACCCGACCGTGCAATGGGACGACGATCGGGCGTTCTACTGGGCCGCCGCTCAGTCCATGCGGCGCGTGCTCATCGACGAGGCCCGTCGTCGCAAAGCCCTCAAGCGAGGCGGGTCGCACGACCGCATCCCGCTCGGGGACCCCCAAAGCCGCGAGGGCGCGTCGCTCGATGCCGTCGAGTTGCTCGATCACGCTCTCGACGGCTTGCGCGAACTCGATGCTCGGCTCTATGAAGTCGTCATGCTCCGCTACTTCGCGGGGCTGACGGTCGAGACAACCGCGGAGACACTCGGGGTCGGAGCGAGGACCGTCAAGCGCGACTGGGCGATGGCCCGGAGCTGGCTCCGCGTCAACATCGGACATGCAGAAACGCAGGATGTCACATGATCGGCCCGGGCGAGCCAACTCCGGAGGTCTGGAGCCGAGCCTTCGACGTTATTCGCGGCTGCTCCGAGCTTGAAGGCGATGCACTTGTCGCGGCTGCTCGTGATCGGTGTAGTGAAGATGACGCGCTGTTGAAGGCCGTACTCGCCCTGCTCGCCGACCACGAAGCCGATGACGATGGCATCCACCGCGACGTCGACGCCGACCTCGGGCTCGGCGTGCGACCCGATACTCACGACGTACCCAGCGTTGAAGGCGTCACGCTTGAACGCTTGATCGGCAGCGGCGGGTCCGGTGACGTCTACGCGGGGCGGCAGCACTCGCCGGACCGCGAAGTCGCCGTGAAGGTCCTCCGCTCGGGGCTGTCCTCGCGGCGAGCCGTCCACCGTTTCGCCCGCGAAGGGCGAGCCCTCGCGGCCATCGAGCACCCGAGCGTCGCATCGATTTATGCCATCGCCGAAGCACGTCTGGGGACTGGGGCGATCTCGCCGTGCCTCGTCATGGAATACGTTCAAGGCGAGACGCTGAGCAATTCCGCGAAGCCGATCCCGGTGCGGAAGGCCGCCATTCTCGCGGCGAAGATCGCACGAGGACTGCACTCCGCCCACCAGCGTGGTGTCGTCCATCGCGACCTCAAACCGTCGAATGTGCTGGTTGACCGCACAGGCCAGCCGCGGATCATCGACTTCGGCGTGGCAGCGCTCCAAACCGCGGAGGACACACCGCGCCATACAATGACGGGCGAACTGCTCGGCACGCTGGCCTACATGTCTCCCGAACAGATCGACGGAACGTCTCATGTTGCGGACGTCCGCATCGACGTCTACGCCGTCGGCATGGTGTTCTACGAGCTCGTCACGGGCGAGTCAGCTGTCGATACGGGCACAGGCTCTTCGCTGAGTGCGATCAAAACAATCGTGAATGGATCTCTCCCCAGGATTGCGACAAACAGCGATGCCGATGCGGTGTATCGCAAGGCAACAGCCGTTGACGCAGTTCGCCGCTATGACTCCGCGGCCGCGATGGCGGATGATCTCGAACGCCTCGCAGACGGCCGTCCTGTTGCCGCCCGCCCGCCGTCGTGGAGCTACATCGCGTCTCGGCTGATCCGCCGCCGACCTGTTAGCTTCGGGCTCGGCGCTATTGCTCTTGCAGCCATTCTGGCACTCTCGCTCGTGGCCGCCTTTGGTTTCGCAACGGCGTCAGATCAGCGCGACGCCGCACTTGTTGCAGAAGCCCGAGCAACCGAGGCATCCGCGTTCCTCCGCGGCATGCTGGCATCACCAGACCCGGACATCGACGGTCCCAACGTGAGAGTCATCGACGTGCTCGATCGCTCGGCGAGGCAGATCGATCTGTTGCACGCTGACGACCCCCAGGTCGCGATAGACCTGCACAGCACGATCGGGTGGACCTACGCCGCGCTTTCGCAGCACCAGCAGGCGGTGCGACACCTCACCGATGCGATCGCGATCGCCAGACGGCAAGCCAACGCCGATACCGCGGAGTTACTCCTGCTCGAATCCAGCCTTGCAGATAGCGAG
>JBCBMF010000215.1:0-4933 GCA_039822905.1 Planctomycetota bacterium | reverse complement strand
CCGTGGCAACTCGTCGCACTCGCCCTGATCACGCTCGGCTCGATCGCCCCCCTCGCCCTCTTCGCCCGCGAGCTCAGCACGCTCGACACCTTCGCCGTCCTCTGGCGAACCGAGAAAGGCGCCGTCACCCAGTCCGCCCTCGTCGCGGGCATCGTGGCGGTCACCGGCGCGCTCATCGCATGGACCACCCGCGTCGCCGTCGTCGCGCGCCCGCGCCTCACCGCCCTCGGCCTCGCGCTCCTGCTCACCACCGCCCTCGCCCCGGGTGTCCTCGTCGGCAGCGCCATCAGCAACGCTTGGTCAGCAATCCCCGCCGTGGCCGACACGCCCGCCGTCCTCGTCCTCGCGCATCTTGCACGCCTCGCAGCGCTGGCCGCCCTGCTCGGCGTCCTCATCGCCGCCGCCGAGCCAAGATCACGCCGCGACGCCCGCGCCCTCGAAGGCGCGACCGGTCTGTTCACCTCGCTCCGAGCCTCCGGCGACGCCCTCCTGTCCGCAGCCGTCGGCATCGCCCTCGCCGCCATGAGCCTCGGCGAGATCGAGGCCTCCATCATGGTCCAGCCCCCCGGCGGCGAGAGCGTCGCGCGGTCCATGCTCAACATGCTCCACTTCGCCCGCTACGAGCACCTCTCGGGCCTCGTCCTGCTCATCGCCACGCCCGCCGCCGCGCTCGGAGCAATCGCTTGGCTCGTTCTCACGTTGGGCCGAACCTTGCACCACCGGCGCACGTTGCGGTAAACAGTGTCGGGGAACCCCGGGGACCTTATGACGTTCGTTCGCACAGTTTGCTACCTGCTGATCGCAGTCGCGCTCGCCGGCTGCGACCGCGCCCCGCCCCCCGACGGCGCACCGCTGCAAACCAAACGCATCCTCTCCGAAGGCGGCAACCATCCGGGCCAGGTCCTCTATCCCCGAGCCATCGACGCCGACGCCACCGGCATCTGGCTCATCGACAAGGCCGGCCGCGTCCAACGACTCGACGCCGAAACCGGCGAGCACACGCACTACTTCACACTCGCCAAGATCGATCAGGGCAGGCCCTGCGGCATCACCGTCGCGCCGCTGCCAAACGATCCGAGCCGACACGGCCTCTGGGTCGCCGAGACCCATAACTTCCGCGTCATCGTCCTCGACCCCCAAGACATCACAAGCGACCGGCAGCCCGAGCCCGTCGCAACCTTCGGCTCCTTCGGCACCGAGCCCGGCCGGTACATCTACGTCACCGATGTCGCCGTCCTCACCAACGACAACAACAACTCGATCGAGCGTATCTACGTCGCCGAGTACGGCAGCAACGACCGCGTCACCATCCTCGACGCAGACTACAACGTCATCACAACCTTCGGCACCTTCGGCGTCGGCGGCACCGAAGCAGACTCCGAGTCAAACCCCCTCATGAACCGCCCGCAGTCCCTCGCCATCGACCGCGAAGCCCAAGAGCTCGTCGTCGCCGACTCCTGCAACCACCGCCTCGGCCGATTCACGCTCGATGGTGATCTCATCGCCTGGATCGGCTCGCCCCAGGCCGACCAGTTCCGCTACCCCCAGAACCTGCTCCTGCTCGAAGACCGCAAGGCCCTCGTCGCCGAGTTCGGCGGCAACCGGCTCTCGCTCGTCGACCTCGAAACCGGCGCGACCATCCGCACCCTCGGCACGCCCGGCCGCGAGCGGGGCCAACTCGCCTCACCCTGGGCGCTCGCCGCCGTCGACGACGAGGTCTTCGTGCTCGACTCGGCAAACAACCGCATCCAAGTCATCGATGCACCCGCACCACCGCAAATCCGGTACGTATATCCTGAAAGACAGTGACGTTCTAAGCAGCGGCAACCCCATCGGCGACCAGTGACCACACTCGCAACACTCATCCTGGGCCCGATCGAGCTCGCCCGCCCCGAGTGGCTCGCCCTCGGCGGCGTCGCCCTCGTCGCGGTCATCCTCATCGGCCGAAAGAGCCTCTCCGCCGTGGGCAGCACCTCCCGCCGAACGGCCCTCGCAGTCCGCATCCTCGTCACGGTCCTGCTCACCGCCGCCCTCTGCGAGCCGGCCCTGCGCAACGAATCCGAGAAGCTCGCCGTCACCGCCGTCATCGACATGAGCCGGTCGGTTCCCACGCCCGTGCAGGCCCAGGCCGAGACGTTCGTCGAAGAAGCCGCCGCCGTAGGCCGCCGCGACCGCCTCGACCTGCTCGGCGCGATCACCGTCACCCGCGAGGCCAAGGTCCAGGGCCTGCCCAGCCTCACCGCCCGCGACATCGACGCCCAGGGCATCGGCTCGGTCGACGGCACCAACCTCGAATCCGCCGTCCGCACCGCCCTCGCCGTCCGACCCACCGACGCCGCGTACCGCCTCCTCCTCGTCACCGACGGCAACGAGACCGAGGGCAGCCTCCTCGCCGCCGCCGAGTCCGCACGCGCCTTGGGCGTCCCCGTCGACGTCCTCCCCCTGACCTACCGCTACGACAGCGAGGTCATCGTTGAGGCCGTCGACACCCCCGCCAGCGCTCGCATGGGCGAGGTCGTCAACGCCCGCGTCACCCTCCGCGCCACCGCACCGACCCGGGGCCGACTGCTGCTTCTCGTCAACCGCGAACCCGTCCAACTCGGCGAGGGCTCATCCCTCGGCGTCGAGGTCGATCTCGACGCCGGCGCCAACACCCTGCTTGTTCCGCTCGCGCTCAACCGCCGAGGCCCGCAAGAGATCGAAGCCGTCTTCGAGCCGCTGGAGACTAGTGGGGGGGCCAACGCCGGCGACGCCATCGCCGAGAACAACCGCGCCTCGAGCATCACGTTCTTCTCGGGCGAAGGCCGCGTGCTCGTCGTCTCCAACCAGACCGAAGAGTCGTTCCGCATCGTTGATGCGCTCGAGAGTTCACGCATCGGCGTCGACACCGCCGCCCCCGAGCTCGCTCCCAGCACCCTCGTCGAGTTCAACGCCTACGACGCGATCGTCCTCTGCAACGTCCCCGCCTACAGCTTCAGCGAGCAGCAGCTCCAGGCCATGAAGGCCTACGTCGAAGACTCGGGCGGCGGCCTCGTTATGACCGGCGGCCCCGAGGCCTTCGGCGCCGGCGGCTGGATCGGCACCACCATCGAAGAGGTCCTCCCCGTCCAGCTCGATCCGCCGCAAACCCGGCGGATGCCACGCGGCGCGCTCGCGCTGATCATGCACTCCGTCGAGATGCCCGAGGGACGCTTCTACGGCGAAAGAACCGCCGAGGCCGCCGTCGACGCACTCAGCCGTCTCGATCTCGTCGGCATCGTCGAGTACAACTGGTCCGCCGGCACCATGCGCTGGGTCTACGAGATGGCACCCAAAGGCGACGGCTCCGCGGTCCGCCAGGCCATCAAGCGGCTCACCTTCGGCGACATGCAGAACATGGCGCCCTCCGTCGAGATGGCCTACGACGCTCTCGTCGCCGCCGAGGCCGGTCAGAAGCACGCCATCATCATCTCCGACGGCGACCCCTCACCGCCCGGCCGAGCCCTGCTCCAGAAGTACGCCGACGCCGGCATCACCATCAGCACCGTCGGCGTCTTCCCGCACTCGGGAGGCCCCGGCAGCCCAGACCTCTTGCGACTCCGAAACATCGCCGAGATCACCGGCGGCAGCTACTACGGCATCACCACCTCACGCCAGCTCGCCACGCTCCCCCAGATCTTCATCAAAGAAGCCCAGACCGTCAAACGCTCCCTCATCTGGGAAGGCCCGCCCTTCGCGCCCAGCACAACCGGTATGCCAAGCACCCCCATGCGCGGCATCTCCGCCGTCCCCTCCCTCACCGGCTACGTCGTCACCGCCGACCGCCAAGACGGCCTCGCCGTCACGACTATCCGAGGCCCAGAGAACGACCCCGTCCTCGCCCAGTGGCAGCGCGGCCTGGGCCGAGTCATAGCCTTCACCGGCGACGTCTCCACGCGCTGGGCCGCCGACTGGACAGCCTGGCCCGGCTTCGACAGCTTCTGGGCCGAGCACATCCGCTGGGCCATGCGACCCAGCGGCAGCGCCGAAGCACGCACCCGCATCGAGACCGACGGCGACCGCTCCACACTCATCGTCGACCTCACGCGCGCAACAGGTGAACGCGTCAACTTCGCCACCATCGTTGGCCGAGTCGCGGGCCCCGATGGCGAAGCCCAGGACATCACGCTCCGCCAAGAAGGACCCGGCCGATACGTCGCCGAGTTCGAAGCCGCCGACCCGGGCTCCTACGTCGTCGGCATGCGATACGAAGCGCCCGCGACCGACACCAGCCAGCGGACCGAGGGCTCCATCCAGGCCGCCGTCACCAAGCCCTTCACCGACGAGTTCCGCGCCCTCGAAGACAACGCGGCCCTCCTCCGCCAGATCGCCGACCGCACCGGAGGCCGAGTGCTGCCGGCCGACCCACAACAAGCCGACCTCTGGAGCCGAGCGGGGCTCACATTCCCCGTCTCCCGCGAACCCGCCTTTCTCGCCGCGATCCTGCTCACGCTGTTCGTCTTCCTGATCGACGTCGCGGTCCGCCGCGTCCGCATCGACCTCGCCCTCTTCCGCCGCGTCGCCGCAAAGGCCTTCGGCCGATCGACCACCGCCGCAGGCGAGAGCTTCGACTCACTCAGACGCGCCCAGGCCAGAGCCCAAACGCGCATGAACCAGCAAGACGCCAAAGACGCCATGCAGAAAGCCCGCGAAGCCGCCGCGACGAAATTCGAAGCCGACGCCAGCGAGACCAGCACCGAAGTCGAGCTCGGCGACACACCCGCCGCCGTGATCGAGAAGCCGAAACCCAAGCCTCAAGCGCAACCCGAGTCCGACGAAGATACCGGCATCTCCCGCCTCATGAAAGCCAAGAAACGCGCTCAGGACGAGATGGAGGAAGACTAGTCATTGATGTCTTTGGTGGGACGGGCGTCTCGCCCGTCTCCGAGTGACAGAGCGACGGGCGAGACGCGCC
>JBCBMF010000214.1:0-4937 GCA_039822905.1 Planctomycetota bacterium | reverse complement strand
CCAAACGCTCCGGCCGCCCCGTCGTACTGTGTCAGCCGGTTACCGATGACAAGCTTCACCAGAGGCTTGGGGAGCCCATGGGTATCAGCCCGAGCCGCGTATGTATACTTTCCGTAAATTGGATGAGGTGGGTTAGCACCGTAAATTAGCGAGAACATAGCATTTGTAGCGACCCGGGACGCATCGTCGGCGTTAATCGGAACGAGCAATTCGTCGGCTGCCGTGATCGCAATCTCGGTATATACGCTAAAGCTCGGGTTTGTATCAATGAAAACCACCACTGGGCTTTCTAAACTCTCAACTGAGTTGATAAAACCTCGCATAATCTGGTGAACCCATTTCCACGGCGAAGACCCCTCTGTTAGGGCTTCTTGAAGAGCTCTTTGCGAGATGAGCGGCGCCATGGGCTCAAGATTTCCGTCGCCACACAGAAGATCAATATTTCCGGGTACTCTCGCGTTGTGATCTGCGCATCTCGTGACAAAGGAAGCTGGATCCGGTGTGGCGCCGCCCTCGCCTCGGGTCAACACTTCGGCGATGTATCCAGCAACTGTTTTGGGAGTCGCACTTGCTTGTGAAATGGCGAACGTGATTTTCTCGCCATTCTCACCGCCGCCAAGAAGCATCATCGACGAATTGGCTTGAGGGCACAGATCGATTACCAACACACGGGTGTCGGGGTGACGCTCCGCATACCGAGTCGCCAGGTGGAAGGTAATGGTGCTCTTGCCAACACCACCTTTGTTGTTCCAAAGCGCGTACGAGCGTGTAGACATGGCCAGCCCTCAATCCACTCGGGGCAGCGTCAGCCCCGCCTGGTCCTGGTACTTCCCGCCCTTGTCCGCGTAGCTGATCGCGCAGACCTCCTCGGCCTTGAGGAAGATCAGCTGGGCGACGCCCTCGTTGGCGTAGACGCGTGCAGGCAGGGGTGTGGTGTTGCTGATCTCGAGCGTGACCTTGCCGCGCCACTCGGGTTCGAGGGGGGTGACGTTCACGATCAGGCCGCAGCGGGCGTAGGTGCTCTTGCCGACGCAGATGACCAGCACGTCGCGCGGGACGGCGATCTCTTCGACGGTCTCGCAGAGGGCGAAGCTGTTGGGCGGGATGATGACGTACTTGCTTCCGCCATTCGCGCCTTCGTCGGTGCCGCCTTTATCTGCGTCCGCGACGTCGACCTCGACCATCATGTCGTCGCTGAACCGCTTGGGGTCGACGACGGCGATCTCGCCCGACTTGGTCGAGGGGGTGAAGATCTTGAACCGCGTGCCGACACGGACGTCGTAGCCGTAGCTCGAGACGCCGAAGGAGATCTTGCCCGGCCGCTTCTCGGCGGCCGCGAAGGGCTTGATCTCGACAAGGTCCTTTATCTGGCTGTCGCAGAGGACACCCATTCGGCTCACCTCCGGGCGTGGGTTTGCAGTTCCGGCTGCCACGCCCCGATGTGCCCGTGCCCCGCCTCCGCGTGGGCTCGAGCGTGTGCTCCGTCGAGGATGACGGGCCGTCCGTTGGCCCGCTCGGCTGGCCTCTTTGCGAGACCGGCCGAACCCCGACGCCTCCTTGCACTCCCGGCCGCGTCCTCTCGCGGCCGTTGGTCTTTGCTCGGCTCCGCACACCACGCTGGAGCCAGACCGACAACGTGCTCGTACACCTTCACGACGGCCTCATGCGCCGAGCCCGGGCTTTCGTGCGAGCCTCTCTTGTTTGGGTAAGAGAGTTTCCTGTCCGCAACTGACCTTTGTTCTGATCCTCTCGCCCGGATCGGGCGAACCCCGCTTGGACACACACGAAGCAGGGCCGTGATGATACCACTACGACTCGTATATCGTCGAATGAGACACACTAAATCTAGCAATCTGCTGTCGCTAGACACCGGTTGATGCGCACAACTTGTGATAGAGACCGATGTTCCGAGCGTCCAAGATTTTTTCGGTGCTGGTTCCACTAGATATTGGGACGGAGAACACTATTTCCACGACACATAGACATCATGTGTGGGTTTCCTGTCATTTGGCTGTCATCTCCGTCCGTTCGCTGTCAGCGTACGGTGCAGAACATGCAAATGATCTATATCTGATAGGTTTTTGATCAAAACGGTTCGGCTACCTGGCTTGTGGACCATTGCAGGCTGTGCGGAGACAGGGCGTAAACTGATTTTGAGTTGGTTGGGACGACGCCTCGGCGGCCGGAGCCGTTCGACGCGCCCGCCCGGCACCGATCGCAGACCAAGCGGAACCATGGCATGAATCGCAGAGCGTTGTTGATGTCCCTTGTCGCAGCCTGGGCGGTCTTTGTTGTTGCGGGCTGCGGCGACGCCCCGCGAACGCGCACGGTCTCGCCCGTAAGCCCGGTTGGTAGCGGCCCGACGGCGCTGCGTGGCACGATCGGCCGCGAGGCGATCTTGCGGAACGCAGACCGCGTCTTGGTTTCGGGGTATGGGCTCGTGGTTGGTCTGAACGACACCGGCGCGACGGACGTGCCGGCGCAGGTCGAGGCCACGATGGAGCGCGAGATCGAGACGATGATCGGCGGGATCGAGGGCGCGTTCGATCACACGATCTACCGCGACCTCTCTGCGCGTGAGCTGCTGCGCCACCCCACCACCGCTGTTGTGCTTGTTGAGGGCGCCGTCGCCCCCGGCGGGCCCGAGGGCATGCGGTTCGATGTGCGGGTCCGCACGCTCAGCGGGTCGAGCGCGACCTCGCTTGAGGGCGGTCGGCTCTGGACGACGCGGCTCCAGATCGGTCGGCCGGTGACGCTGGGCGGGCCTCAGACCGAGATCATCGCCGAGGCACGTGGCGAGGTGTTTATCAACCCGTTTGTGACGCCGGGCTCGGACCAGGTGCAGGGGCGGATCGGCAGGGTGCTGGGCGGCGGTCTGCTGACGGACCCTTTGCCGCTGGAGTTGGTTCTCGAGAACCCGCTGCACTCGCGGGCGAACTCGATCACGCGGGCGGTAAATCAGCGGTTCCCGGATGGGCCGCGCGGGCCGCGGACGACGGCGTACGGCCGGAACGATCAGATCGTGCAGGTGTTTGCGCCAACGGCGTACCAGCAGCGGTTCGACGAATTCATCAGCCTGCTGCTGGCGCTGCCGATTAACCAATCGGCTCCGGAGCTGCTCGCGCGGCGGTATCGGCAGGCGATCGTGGACCAGCCCGAGCTGGCGGAGGAGTTGAGCTGGGCGCTGCGGGCGATCGGTGCACCGGCGTTGCCGCACGTGCGCGACCTGTATGACTTCCCGGAGATCGCGCCGCGGATGGCAGCGCTCTCGGTCGGGGCGCACCTGAACGACGCTCGGGCCGCGGACTTTTTGGAGCAGATCGCGATCGAGGGCGAGCCTCGCGAGCGCATCGTTGCGTTGGAGCTGCTCGGGGCGGTCGACGGTCGGCCTTCGTCGGATGAGGTGCTGCGGCAGGTCGCGGGCTTCGGCGAGACGCTGACGGAGCGGTCGATGGCGTACGACTCGCTGATGCGGCGGGCGGAGCGAGGGAGGCTGGCGCAGCTCGCGGCGGCCGAGCGGCGGAAGCTCGCGGGCGTCGCCCCGGCGACCGAGACACAGCTGCGGCTCGCGGCGGCGCGGCGGATCCCCGCGGGCAACGCGCAGGGTGTCGAGCGGATCGACGTCGGCGGTCGGTTCGCGATCGATGTGCTGCCGTTCGGCGAGCCGATGGTCTTTGTCACGCTTCAGGGCTCGCCGCGGATCGCCGTATTTGGTCGTGAGGCGGAGCTCGAGCGGCCCTTGACCGTCATCGCGTGGGACAGCCGGCTGATGATGCGGGCAGACGACCCCGCCGGCGAGGTCGTGCTGCGGTACGAGGACGACCGGACCGAACGGGTCGTGCAACAGCGGGTCAGCCACGAGCTGGTCGACCTTGTCATGTTCCTGGCCCGCGGCGGCAGAGTTTCGGACTTCGGGCGTGGGCTTGGATTTACATACTCGGAGGTCGTGGGCGCTCTGGCGGCGATCCAGGACAACGGGGCGACCAAGGCCGTGTTTGCGACCGAGGACGATCGGTTGCGCGGCATGCTGCTGATGGCCGAGGACCAGCGCGTGGCGGATCGACCTGCGCTGCTCAACGACGCGGGCGTCGAGATCGACTTGAGCGACCTTGAGCCGATCGAGGCTGACGAGGAAGCGACGCCTGCCGAGGCGACGAGCGGGTGGGTCCAGCCGATCGAGCGCGAGCCAGAGCCCGGCGAGGACGGCTGATTGGCTCGCCGGCCGCGATCCGAGCGAGAAGGACGTCCGGAAACAGGCGTCCGACGGGCGGATCGGCCGATAGGCACGGGTGCGGAGGGTGCGGCTCGTACACTCCGCGACCGATCCGGGCGATTGCAGCAGGACGCTGAGCTTGCGGATCGGGTGACGTTGTTTGGACCCCCACGGGCCGTGGCACGGAGGCGCCCCGACCGATGCGACTCAGCAAGCTCATCCTGCACGGCTTCAAGTCGTTTGCAGACCGCACGGAATTCACCTTCGACGACGACATCACCGGCGTCGTCGGCCCCAACGGCTGCGGCAAGTCGAACGTCGTCGATTCCATCAAGTGGGTGCTCGGCGAGCGGTCCAGTAAGTCGTTGCGCGGCAAGGAGATGATCGACGTCATCTTCGCCGGCTCGGCGGGGCGATCGCCCGCGGGCATGGCGGCCGTCACGCTCGGCTTCGACAACCCGATCATCGATCCGGACGCCAAACTGATCGAGCTCGATACGGCCGACCCGATCGAGGTCGATGAAGACGAAGACGCGGCCGAGGACACCGAGGCCAAGCGTGAAGCCCGGCGGACCGGTCGACGCAAGCGGGCGCTGCCGATCGATGCGGACGAGGTGAACGTTGAGCGGCGGCTGTACCGCGACGGCACGAGCCAGTACCTGATCAACGACAAGCGCGTTCGGCTGCGGGACATCCGCGAGCTGTTTATGGACACGGGCATCGG
>JBCBMF010000213.1:0-4954 GCA_039822905.1 Planctomycetota bacterium | reverse complement strand
CGACGCGACGCTTGATCCAGTGGTTTGCGGCCTGTCCAGGCGTGTGCAGACGCTTGCCGATGACCATGTCGGCGTCGCGCGTCAGTGGCTCTATCAGCCGCGGGGTGTGCGAGAGATCGTGCTGTCCGTCGGCGTCCGCAATGACGATGACCTGGTTGCGTGCGTGGTGGATCCCGGTGCGGATCGCGCTGCCGTAGCCGCGGATCGGCTGGTCGATGACCGTCGCGCCTTGGGCGACGGCGATCAGGCCCGAGCCGTCGGTGCTGCCGTTGTCGACGACGATGATTTCGTGGTCGAAGGCGCCTGTTTCGCCGATATTGTGCGCATCATCGACAACGGAGCCGATGGCCGACGCTTCATTCAGGCACGGAATGACGAACGAAACGGATAGCACGCGGCCATGCTAGCTGGCAGATCGCGTTCAGCGCGATCGCGCTCCCGATCCACCAGAGCATCCAGGCGGAGATGGAGTACCGCGCGAACGGCTGAAGCAGGAGCGCGTGTCCGATGACGATGGGAAAGGACGAGGCGAGGACCGCTGCGATGGTCCAGCGGCGCGTCGCGATTGTCCAGGCAAGGGCGAGGCAAGTGAGCACCCCGGCCGGCAGTTGCGGGTAGCACTGGAACATGCCGATGGGCCAGTGCTTGTAGATCCACGCGAGCGGGCCGACGGGCGGATCGTCGGCGAAGCGGTCGAGGAACTCGGGCAGATGTCGTGTGGAGAGGTTGGGCGGCCGATCGGTTGGTTGATCGGTGCCGCCGAGACGCCGCATCGCCCAGAGGAGCCCATCGTACCGGTAGGGTGTTCCCGGGATCATGGCGTTGGACTGCCAGAGTGCTGCGTGGGCCGCGGCGCGGGCGTACCCGATGGGGTCGTTCGCGATGGACGCTCGGGCCCATTCGCCGAGCATGTCTGCGCGGTCGAGCCCATCGACCCGCTCGAGCGACCTGTAGTAGCCCAGGATGACACGCTCGCCGGGGTTCGGCTGGAGGAGCGCGGCCGGTGGCGGGGGCGCGCGGTCCGGAAGGGAGTGGTCCTCAATGAGGAGGCCGGACCGAGCCATGCCGCCCCAGAGTGCGAGCCCGTCGGTCCGGGCGATGCCGGGGACGCCTCGCGATGCGTTGTACGCGAGCCAGGGGCCGACGGCGATCGATACTCCGAGTGCAGCCCAGGCGGGGCGCAGCAGACGTGATCGGGGGCGCTTCGCATCGAGCGAGATGGCAATGAGCACAAGCCCCGGGACCCATGCCAGGCAGGCGGGGCGGACGAGGATCGCTCCACCGACCAGGGCGCCAGCGAGCGTGACCGAGATTGGGCCGCCGCGGGTCAGCACGCACGCGATCGACAGGAGCACGAGCGTTACGCTGAGCACTTCGGTCAATGCGAATGACGAAAGCCCGAGAAGCCAAGGGTCGAGACCCACGAGCAACCCTGCGGCTATCGCGACTTTCGGGTTCGTGATGCTTCGCGCGATTTGCCACGCGCACGCTGCGCAGACGACGCCCAGCGCGTGCTGGGTGAGCAGCACGCTGGTAGACGACTGGCCGAGCAGACTGAAGATCAGGGCGAGGAAGAGCGGGTAGCCCGGCGTGCGAGTGGATGGGAGGTCGGGCCAGTTTCCCTCCGCGATTTGACTGCCCCAGAGCAGGTAGTACGCGCCGTCGTTTGTGACGATGAGCGGCAGCGTGAAGAGCGAAAGAAGGCGGAGAGCCGCGGCGACGCCGAGCACAATCTCGAGATCTCGCATCGCTGGGCGTGTCATCATCGGCCGCGGGTGTATCGATGGGCGTCCGTGTCCCAGCCCGCTCTTGCGCAGACGGCCGAAACGACGGGGTCGTTCATGTACAGTTCGACCGCTTCCGGCGGGACATCGGCGCGGTGCTCGCTGAGGACCCGGTGCGGGTTGCGGCCGGGCTGCTGGTCGGCTGATGACTCGTGATAGTTCTGGGCGCGGTACCGCACAGCGGCCTCGACGTTGTCTTCGGTGAAGTCGATCCGCCAAGCGCGCCAGAGCCGGCGGAAGAACCGCCGGGGGGTACCGTGCAGCATCTCGAAGCGCAGTCGGTTGAGCCGTGGTGCCCGCATCGCCCGGTGCGCGAAAAGGCGGACGCGTTCGATGTCGTAGGGGTGTTCGATCGTGTCGACCCAGCCCCGGGTGTAGATGCTGTTGAGCCTGGCGATCGGATCGCGGACGAGAAAGGCGGCGGTATCGAGCGGCCGGTTCTGCTCGATGTCGCGAGGCTCGATCATGTCGTGCGGCATCTTAACGATGACGCCGGGTGCGCCTTTCTTTGATGCGATTGCGGTGATCAGCCGCTCGAACAAACGTGCTGTCTTCGGGTTGAGACGTTCGCCGGCGGCGGTGTGCTCGCGGTGGAGTTTGACCTGTTCGCTGGGGTATTTGTACGGCGGCCCGGTTCGGTCCCAGGGGCCGAAGGGTTCGTCAGCGACGGCCCAGTCGAGCGCGTGGGCGGAGGCGTAGACCGCGGCGCTCGAGCCGGAGCGTGTGAGCGAGTACAGCCAGGCGACGCGGGGGGTCACTCGCGTGTTCCCGTTCGAAGCGCCCGGAGCCGATCGCTCACCCGTTGCACCGTTGTGGGCAGGTACGACTTTCGGTTGAGGTCCCAGCTGCAGCGCTCGAACAGGTCCTGCATGAACGGGTCGTTGAGGTAGAGCTCGACGGCTTCGGGCGGTGCGAGCCTCTTGACGTCGGAGAGGCTTCGGCGCGTGTTTCGTCCTGTCTCGCGTTCGCCGGACTTGCCGTGGTATTCGTTTCGCTGGTACCACACTGCGCGCCGTCGGTTGTCCGTATCGTTTGGCCATCCCCATGCGTCGAGGACCCGGCCGAAGTAGGCGTCGGCGTCGAGCTTGAGGTTTTCGAATACGACCCGACGTTGTTCTTCGATCGCGAGCCAGCGCTCGGCGTACTCGCGGAAGTAGTCCAGATCGTGATTCGGGCGGATGATCGAGGTCCAGCCGCGTGCGTGGATGCTGGCGAGCCGTCGGAGCGGGTTGCGGATCAACCATACGCCGTGGTGCTCGGGGAAGCCAGCTTCGAACTCGCTCGGCGTGAACCGCAGGTGCGGGTGCTTGCTGACGACAAACCCCGTTTGTTGCTCGCGTGCGATGTGGGCGAACAGGGCGTTTGCAGCATCGATGATGTTGGGCGTCAGTCTCGCGTGCGACGCTTTGAACTGTTTGACAAGCTCGGCTTGTTCGGCTGGATAGCCGTAAGGCGGGCTGGTTCGGTCCCAGGGGCCGAGTATCTCGTCGGCGACCGCGGCACCTGCGGCATGCGCGGCGGCGTAGGCGGTGATGGACGTGCCGCTTCTCGCAAGGCCGAAGACCCAGCCGACGCGAAGGGGCGCGGTTTTGCCGGGATGTGATGATGCGCTTTGCGTCACGTCGCGAGCAGCGTACGCATGATGGATCGGAGCGGAGAGCCGACGTAGGCGGATCGGCGGGTTGACCACCCTTGCTCGCGCATGAACCCGATGATCTCGTCATCTGCGAGGTAGACATCAGCGACTTCGTGGGGCGCGGCCCAGCCTGATTCGCTGACCGGCTTCGTCGGACGCTCGTCGCTGATTTCGGCTGATGAGGCGTGGTAGGTCTCGGCGAGATAGGCGGCCGATGCCGCGGCGTCGGCTTCGGTGCCGCCGAAGCCGAGTGATTTGTGCATGGCTTGGAAGGTTGAGGCCGCGTCGCCTGTGACGTCATCGAACCGGAAGCGATTCGGCATGCGTTTCCATCGACGCAGGAAGGTTCGGTAGACCTCAAGCTCGAAGGGGTCGTTGAGCACGTGTTCCCAGCCTCGCGCGTATGCGCTGTTCACGCGGTGCAGGGGGTTGCGGACGAGGCCCAGGCATCGGTGCGTGACGTCGTGCGACTGTCCGCCGAACCAGGTGTCGAAGTCCTCGAGATCGAAGAGCAGGTGCGGGCACTTGCAGACGACTCGGCCTCCCTCGCCGCGCTCGGCGAGGATGCGGAACATCTCGTTCGCCATGCCGACGACCTCGGCAGAGAGTGTGTGGCCCATCGCGACGAACGCTCGGACAAGATCGCGTTGGATCGGCGGCAAGTTGTAAGGCGCGCCCGTACGGTCCCATGGGCCGAAGGGCTCGTCGGCGACGGCGAGCTTCCACGGGGCGGCGCAGGCGTACGACGTTACCGAGGAACCGGAGCGTACGAGGCTGAAGATCCATCCGACTCGAACCATGCGGTAGCGTAGCGTCGAAGGGGCGAGGCCTCACGCGGCCCGCGTTAGGCGAACCGGTCGGACCATTGGCGACCGAGGGACAGGATGCGTGTGAGCAGCTTGGGATAGTCGAGCCCGCCGGCTTTGGCGGCCGCGGGGAACTCGGAATTCCACGCGAGTTCCGGGTTCGGGTTCGACTCGATGATGACCGGCTGGCCGGTCGGCCGAAGCCTGATGTCGAAGCGGGCGTAGCCGTTCTGTTCGAGTGCGCGGAAGGCGCGCTTGCACAGCCTTGCGATCCGTTCACGGGTGGCGTCATCGAGGTCTGCCGCAGGGCCAGTGGTTAGGCCGACACGCTCTTGTTCGTCGACGTCCCATTTCAGTCTGCTCGTGGCGATGTTTGGTGCACCATCGCGGAGATTGTCGAAGCCGAGCTCCCAGATGGGCAGCGCGGTGAGCCGAGTGTTGCCGAGCACGCCGACGTACAGCTCGCGGCCTTCGATGAACTCTTCGACGAGCGCATCGGTGCCGACGTGCTCGTGCACAAACGCGATGCGGTCAGCGAGCCGCTCGTCGCTTGTGACGACGGAGGCCTGGCTGATCCCGATCGAGCCGTGCTCGGAGATCGACTTGACGATGAGCGGGAATTGCAGCCGATTCGGCCTGCGGAAGGGCTTGTCCATGCGGGCGACCGCAAACTCGGGCGTCGCAATGCGGTGGTGCCGAAGGATCTTCCGCTGCAGGGGCTTGCGTAC
>JBCBMF010000212.1:0-4965 GCA_039822905.1 Planctomycetota bacterium | reverse complement strand
TGTGGATCGACAAAATCTTCACGGCCTTGCGCGCCTGATCCGCGAACAGACCATCCACACCCGCCTCGCCGACCGAGACGACGTCGAACCCTGCCCACTTCAACTCGTCAGCGTGCTGATCACTCAGCCCGTCGTTGGGCGTCACGAGGATCACCTGATCGAGCTTTGGCCACTTGGCCGCCCTGTGCGCCCGGTCGTGGTACCACTTGAACTGCCGGATGTGCATGTGCATGAGCAGCGTCTTGCCGCTGCCCGTGGCGCACCAGAACGCGAGCCGCGAGAGCTGGTTCTTCGGGTCGCCGTCGTCGTCACCGGTCGGCTGCGTCGGGAACGGGTGGACCCAATCCGGGTGCGTCGCGTCACCGAGCCGCTCATTGTGGGCGGCGATCACGCCGTTGAGCTCATCCCGCAGCGCTCCGGCGTCGTCGAAGTACCGATCCAGGAACATCTCGGTGAACAGCAGCGCCAGGTACTGGTGATACTTCCACTCGATCGCCGCTTGGCTGTGCTGCAAGCGGGCGGTGTTGATCGCCTGCGTGTGCTCCAGGATGTTCTGTTCATACGCCTGCAGCCGATCCAGCGGCAGCACATCCCCGTCACCCACGGTGGGCAGCACGCCGGCGATGGTCTCGTAGAACCGATGCAGCCCGGTCCGCTCGTCAATGCCGCCCGGCGAATCGGGCGAGACCTGAAACCGCTCCTTGAACTGCTTCAGGTCCTCGACGCCCAGCAGGCCCAGCGCCCACCGGAACAGCACCATCTGCCCATGGAAGTCCATCTTGGGCTTGCCGCGCCGCCCGGCTTTCTTCTTGGTCGTCTTCTTCCCGACCTTCTTGGTGGTCTTCTTCGCCATCTCAGGACACCCCCTCCGTGTCCTCGAACATCTTCCGCTTGAACGCCTCCTCGATCGGGTACACGGTCCGGATCTCCGCCGTCGGCTGGGGGAGGGTCACCGGCCCGTTGATGTAGATCTGGTGGTAGTCGCGGTGCTCGGTCCGCTCGGTCGTTGCCTCGCGGTGCCGGGCCATCCAGGCGTCGAGCACGGCCGCCTCCTGCTCGGGGTCGTCCGTCAGCGTGCGCCACACCACCAGCGCGCGGGTGTCGTTGCCGTCGTTGAGGATGCCCTCCACCCGCTGGAACTTGAACGGGCCGTCCGGGTCACGCCGCAGGCGGCCGGTCAGCTTGAGCCGCCCGAGCCCGTCGTCGTGCTCGGCCCGCTCGAATTCGGCGCTGTACCGCTCGATCGGGCCGTAGGCGCTCACCCGCAGCCCGAGCAGGTAGTTGAATGTCTCGACCAGGTCCACCCGGTGCCGCTTGATCTCGTCGTCGCCGGCGAGCTGGGCGTTGATCGCGTGCCCCCACGGGTCGCGGAAGATGTCCAGGTCGAGCAGGTGCGGCCCCATCTCCAGGTCGAGGGCGTAGCGGATGAGGGCGTCGGCCTCCTCGGTCGGCCGCCCGTCGAACATGTCGCCCGTCGGGGTAGGCAGGTTGTTCAGCGCGTCCTCGTAGGACTCGACGGCGAAGCACTTAACGAGGGCGGATACTCCTTGATCGTGTGCTGTCGCTTTGCCTGCCTTCCAGTTTGGGCTGTAAAGTAGTTTGGCGATTCTCGGGCGGATTAGTGTGTCGTAATACGCATTAGCTTCCATGAGGATGAATTGCCTCGTTCCCTGATCCTCTCGATTCATCTCAATCACGGCCTGTGCAGTGCTGCCCGAGCCGCCGAAGCAGTCCATAATCACGCTCCTCGAAGACGCACAGGGACGGATCAGAGTCTTGAGGAAACTACTGTGCTTGGGAGCCAGAAACACTCCGGAGCGTCCGAACAGCGCAACTGTTTGCTTCTCACCATCTGCGTAGTCGACGACGATTGTTTTGGGCACATTGGTTGACACCTCGTGGAGAAATCGTTTTTGCTGGGGCACCTTGCTCTCGTCTGGACCAAAAGCGATGCGATCGTCCGCCACAAGGGATTCAAAGCTATTTCGGTCGGGGTAATTCGGATCAACGAACCTCGTGCCCTTCCAGCCTCGGCTCGGCTGGGCACAGGTTTTTCCAGTGGCCGGGTGGGTCACCTCGTAGAACCTGTAGTTTGGGTCCTTGGGATCTCGGGTTGACGCGGACTGCTTGTTCTCTGAGGACATGATTGTCCAGTCACTTTCGCGATAAACCCAGATCTTTGCGTCTGTGGCCCTCGCGCGATCCTCGGACACAAGGCGACCGCCAGCATCGCGGTACTCCGCAAACTTGTACTGGTAGATACCCTTCCATGGGTCGTTCCTTTTCTCAGTCTCCCAATCCAGCCCAGCCTTCTCAATTGCCTTTCGGTAATCCCGCTTGCGGCTCCGATACAAGTCGCGCAATGCAGCCTCAACCTGTGCGATGCTCGGATACTTGGCGTCGAAGGAGTGAACAAGCTCTGATACCTCAGAGAAGCCGGGCTTTGGTTCTCTGAAGATACTCGGATCTGCCTCTACGACCGGCTTGGATCTCGCGTATACCTCGACATACTCGTGATTCGTCGAATACGTTGGCGATCGGCCATCATTCGTATTCTGCGACCAGATCAGCTCGTTGACGCGATTACTGTGGCCAAACGCGTCATCCAGTGCGTGCTCAAGTGTGGTTCGCTCAGTGTCATCGATACTGACAAGGATGACGCCGCGTTGAGACAATGCAGATCGGAGTAGCGCAATGCGGTCACGCATCATGGTGGCAAAGGCAGCATGCCGGTAGTTGTTCTTGTACGGAATGCTGCTGACATCGGTGTTGTATGGCGGATCGATGTAGACGCAATCGACCGTCTCGTTGACGGTCGCCATCACGGAGTTCAATCCCTGGTAATTGTCGCAGTTGATGAGGTGCCCGGTTTCGGCTCTATTGAGGCTGTCGTCGTCGCCAAGAACTGCTTCGGCAGCGAGCACCTCCGCCGTGAACACCTCATCGAACAGCCGCGTGTCCACGACGAGCTTGTCGCACGCGTCGAGGTAGGCCCGCGTGCCCCACTCGGCCCCGCCGAACAGCCCGCCCACGTCACCCTCCGGCTTGAACCCCAGCCGCTCCCACTCGGCCCACTGCTCGGTGTTCTGGGCGACCGTGTCACGCAGCCGCTCGGGCACGCGGTCCACGGTGACGAGCCAGCTCGTGCCCAGCACGAACTTCTTCTTGAGCCACAGCTTCTTCTGGAACTTCTCCAGCGATTCGAGCAGCTCGATGACCTTCGACGCGACCCGCCGGATCGCCCGGACCCGCCCCTGCACCCGCTGGAGATGTTCGGCGGGCGCGGCGTCGAGATCGTCGAGGCGGACGACCTCGTTCTTGATGTAGAAGTCCAGCTCCCGCCGAAGGAAGCCGCCCAGGTC
The DNA here is from genome assembly GCA_039822905.1 of Planctomycetota bacterium. GTDB lineage: Bacteria > Planctomycetota > Phycisphaerae > Phycisphaerales > UBA1924 > JANQQZ01. The sequence continues at coordinate 1,603 of JBCBMF010000212.1, read as the reverse complement.
CTTGTGGATGAAGTAGTCGAAGGTGTTGCGCGCGGTGAAGGCGTCGAGGTGCTTGCCGAGGAGGGTGCGCTCGGGCTTGTCGCCCGTCGCGGCCTCGGAGGTAACGGCGTCCTTCCACTCGGCAGGGATGTGCTCGATGGCTCGCTGCTCGGCGTCGGCGCAGAACTGCGTCCGCTCGTCGCCCTTCTTGGGGGATTTGTCCTTGGCGTAGTCGCCCCCGAAGATCGCCACCGCCCCGTCCGCGGCCCGCTCCTTCTCGGCCTCGCTCGGTGCCTTGAAGTGCATGCGGAAGGTCAGCGTGTCGCCCTCGGCGACGACGGGGTTGTCCTCCACGAGGATGTACCGGCGCTTGGCCTCGTCCGGCTCCTTGTTGTTGCCGGTCTCCTGGGTGGCATCCGTGAGGGCGAAGCGAACGCGCCGCCCGTCGGGTAACTTGAAGCGGTAATCCTTGTGCCACTCGCCGGACTTGATGTAGTACTGGTCCTTGTTGGCCCAGTGGAGCGTGACCTCCTCGCCCGAATACGGGATGGCGTAGGCGTCGCCCTTGTAGCGGCGTTGGGAGATGAAGTCGCCCTCGTCGTAGTAACGGCCGAAGAAGGCGAGCAGGTGGTTGTAGATGTCGGCTTCGAGTTCCTCGCCGGTCTTTCCTCCGGCGGCGGCGAGCTTCTCGCGGAGATCCTTGACCCCGTCAGACGCCTCGATCTGTTCGTCGGAGAGCTTGGCTTTGCGGAGCCCGGCAATCATTTCATCCAACTCGGCCTGCAGCGCATCCGCTGCGCCCGCGCCATGCTCGGTGAGCGTCTGCCTGACGACATCCTTGAGCTGCCGATCGAGGAAGTCGGTGACTTCCTTGTTCTTGGCCGCCATGATGCGGTAGATGCCGAAGTCGAGTTCGGACTTATCGAGCTCGAAGAGCTCGCGCAGCTTCGCCTTGAGCTTGTTGAAGCGTGTGTCGGTGATGGTTGGGGTGGCGGCGGTGGTCATAGTGGTCATACGGCCTCAAAGCGAATCGTAAACAGCGTGTGTCGGGCATGGCTCCGCTGGCTGCGGGCACGGAGCTGGGCGAGGAGCTTGAGACGTTCGGCCTCGACCTCGTCCTCGGTGTCGTCGATCTGTCGGCGTGCCCGGCGGCGCTTGGCTTCAAGCTGCGCGATGGCGGCTTGGGCGTCTTCCTGGGCCGCGACGGTCTCGGCGACCTCGGCCCGTCGCCGTGCGGCTCGAAGCTCACGCCGGATGGTCTCAAGAACCTGCTCGGCCGCATGGATCTTGTCGTCCGCCCAAGCGTCGACCTGTTTCTGCACCTGCTTGAAGCGTTCATCGCCGGCCTCGCTCGCTTTGGTGAGGGTTGCCTGGGCGAGCCGTTCGGCATCGGCGTCGAGACGGGCGGTGATCTCTTCGGGCGGTGATGCCGATTCGGTCTCATTGCCATTGACATCGAGCAGCCGCTGGACGATTTCCTGATCGATGTTGTGCCCGGCATCGTCGACCGCGGTGAGGAGCAGGAACTCCTCACGCTCGTCGCTGTCCACGCCGAGCAGGTCGAGCCGAATCCAGCCGCCGCGGCCCACGAGCGGGTCCAGCATGCTGACTTTGCGGTGGTGCC
>JBCBMF010000211.1:0-4994 GCA_039822905.1 Planctomycetota bacterium | reverse complement strand
CCCCGGCCGATGCTGGTCGATGCGCCTGCGCCGGGCACGGCCTCGAGCCCCAGGACCTGACGGGCGTAGCCGGGCGTCGCGGCGTTGGCGAGGTTGTTGCTCGCGACCTGCACGCCGAGCTGGCTGGCCTGCAGCGCCGATCGGCCGATGTTGAACGCGGAGCCGATCGCCATTTCAGTGCCTCACGTCCAGTGCGCTCGGCAGCGTTGATGCCAGCGCGACCCGGCCGGCGGCGGTGTACGTCCGCGCTGGTGCGCACATTTCCACAGCACGGTTCAGCACGCCCCCGAGCTGGCCGGCGAACGCGGCGGTCGCGTCGCGCAGCACCGAGTGCTCGCGGCGGGTAGCCTCGATCGCACCTTTCAGCGCATCGGCGAGTGTTACGAGCGAGGCGGCGCGGCGTGGCTCAAGGGCCGCGATGACCGACCGTACCGTGACTTCGGTTGCTCGAGTTCCGAGCGACTCGGCTATCTGCGTTGTCAGCGTCAGTCTTGAATCGTTGAGGTGCATGATGCGCTCGTTGACGCCATCGCGCTCGAGCGAGATGGCGGTGATCGCTGGCCCGTCGGCTCTCCGCAGCGCTTGCCGGTGACGGCCCGCGAGCGATACGAGTTGCTCGTGCAGGGTCAGGAGCTCTTGCAGGATGCGTTCGAGGCTGTCGATGTGCTCGTGCTTGATCACGCGACCACCTCCGTGCGTTGCTCGATGCCTTCGCGGAGATCGATCGATCGGGCCTGGAGCTGCTCAAAGGTCTGGGTCAGGCGGTCTACGATGGGGAGGTCGGACTTGCGGACGATCTGGCGTGCGGTCTCGATGTCGAGCATCTGGCCGAACTGCTTCTCGGCGGGTGTCTGCTGGAAGGGCGGGGCGGCGTCCGAGGTTTCGCGCATCTGCCTGAGCACGGGCGCGATGAACGCGTTGGCGACGAGGTCCTCGGCGGCCTGGCGAACGTCGTCGACCGATGCAGCGCCGCGCGCTTGTTGCATGATGTCGGCGAAGGCGACGTCGTTGCGCGCGTTCGCTTGCGTTGTCGCCGAGAGCGGCGTCGCGATGGCTGCGGAGGGTGGTGCGATCATTCGATGACAAGCTCCGCCTGCAGGTGGCCGGTCTTTCGCAGCGACAGCAGGATGTCGATCTGGTCCTCGACCGGGACGTCGAGCCGCTCGAAGGCGGCGAGCAGGTCGTTGAGCTGCGCGCCCTCGGTGCCGCGCGACGCTGTGGCGACGCCCGCCCATGTTTCGAGCCTGGCCAGCGGTTGCTCGGGCGTTGGGGTCGGCTCGGGCAGCGTTGTCGTGATGCTCAGGTCCTTGTGCGTGATCGCGACGGGCGCGATCTGCACGCTGCCGGTGACGATGATCACGCCCGTCCGGCGGTTGACTACGACACGCGAGGGGAGGCCCAGGTCGCGCAGATCGATCTCGTACGACAAGACCTCGGCGACGAAGCCCGGGATGTCGTCGAACTGCTCGCTTGGAACGGCGATGCGGACGGACCGATCATCGATTGCGGTTGCGACCACGGGGCCAAAGAGATCGGGCGTGCCGAACCACTCTTGGTTGATCCGGCTGGCGATCGCGACCGCAGTGCTGTGACCCGCGAAGTGGCGATCGATGACAAGGTCGAACGATCCACCGAGCGGCGCGAGCGAAAGGTCTCGCAGCATGCGGGCGCCGTCGGGAACGATCGCGTTGGTCGGCGACGCGTCGGCATCGACGACGACGGTTCCCTGAGCGATGGCGAGCGGCGTGTCGAGCTCGATCGGTCCCCGGACCTCGTAGCGCAGCGGCGCAAGAAAGAGCTCGCCGCCTTCGAGGCTTGTCGCGGTGCCGAGGGTCGAGACGCGGACGTCGAGCTTGTCGCCTGTGCGCGCTCCGCCTTGGGGTACGACGCACTTCACCATGACGAGCGCGACCGACTGTGTGTCTTCGAGGTCTTCGAGGGCCGCGGGCGTGTTGCCCATGGATCGCAGGACTTCGAAGAGCGGGCGGGCGACCGTGAGATCTTCGCCGGCGTCGCCCGTGTCCGGCAGGCCCACAACAAGGCCGAGGCCCGCGAGTGTGTTCTCTTGCTGGCCCGCGAGGCGGACCAGGTCGCCGATGGTGTCGCCCCGCGCAAGCATGGCCGGCAGCGCAATCACTGCGGCCGCGATCCAGTGCGCGAGTGCCCAGCCTCTGTGCTGTAGCGGGTTCAGCTTCATGGAAGGTTGAGGAGCAAGAGCCGTGCCAGGAGCCAGGCGGCGTGCGTTAGAACGCGAAGATCGCCTCGAGCGCCCGCGGGATAAAGCCCTTCTTCGCGCTCTTGCGGACCTCGCCCTCGTTGCGGACGTTGATCGTGAGGTTGTGCAGCTGCGTCGACTGCACGGTGTTCTGAAGCGTGATGTCCTCGGTGCGGGCGACACCCGAGAGGACGAATTCCTGCACTTCCTCGTCGGTCTGCATGCGTGTGCGGGCTTCGAGCACGAGGTTGCCGTTGGGCTTGACGTCGATGACCTCGGCCTGGACGCGCGTGGTCAGCCGATCGCGGCGCTCGTAGGTTCCCTCGCCCTCGAACTCGCTGTTTGCTCGGATGTCGAGCAGGTCGTCGGTGTTCAGCGGGCCGGAATCGAGCCGCAGCTCGAGCAGGCGGTTGAGTTGCAGGAACTGCGCGAGGCGGGCCTCGGCGTTGTATTCCTTCTCGGTTTCGAGCGTCTGCTCGCGGCGGGACTGGCTGGTCTGGTTGACGATGATGGTGATCAGGTCGTGCCGCTGGATCTCGCGGGGCGGCGGTGGGGTGATCACGATCATGCTGTAGCCGACGAGCGAGGCCGCGGGCTCGGGCTCGCCCCGGCTGTTGACGGGGATGCCGACGTTGCCGGGCGAGTAGAGCGACTGCGCACCGGCAACAGCGGTGATGAATGCTGTCGCGATCGTTGTGATGACCTTTGCATGTGCGGCGTTCATGGGCGTTCCCCGAGTGCGATGGTGCTGGTCATGACCACGGCCCGGCCCGGTCCCTCGATCGCCGCGCGGAACGTTCGGCCTCCCGATAGCGGCTCAAGCCTGATCCGTTGGCCGACTCGGCCCGATTCAAGTGCGCGGGATTCCTGCCGGAGCACTACTGCACCGCTGACGACGTGGACCATGACGATGTCGCCCCGCTCGATGACGATCGGCGGCTCGACGCTCGCGTCGGTCAGGCGGTCGCCCGTGTCGAGCGCACGACGGAGGCGCTGCCCTAAGGCGACGGCGGGCTCGATGTGCGGCTCGTCGGGCGCGAGCCATTCGTGTGATACAGCGACGTCGCTCGGTCCGACGCTCGCACCGCGGGGTAGGTTTCGGCTCAGCCTGGCAACCTCGCGGCGGATCTGAACCTCGACCCGGACGCGGACGACCTCGATCGAGCCGTCGGGGTGGTAGAGCGTGATGCGGGCGGGCGTGCGGCGGCCGATGCCGGTCGCGTGGACGTCGACGGTCATGCCCGCGGTCGCTCGGCCGAGCTGTTCGGCATCGCTCGGGTCGAAACCCAGCCGGAGGGCATCGCCCGAGACGCCCAGCGATCGTTCGATTGCGGCACGGACGTGGTCGCGGAGGGTTCGCTCGCTTGTATCAGTAGTTTCCGGTTCAGACGAAGGAGTCGGTGTCGGCCGGGGCGCGTCGTTGCCTTGTTCTCGCACGATGACGATGCAGCGATCGCCGCGGATCGTGACCTCGGAACGGGCGATTCCCGCGGTTTCGAGGGCTTGACGGACTGTGTTGATCGGGATGGTGATCCGGCCGGGCTGGTTTGTCTCAGCAGAGATCGGCAGGGTTGCAACGGATGCATCGCCCGAGACGGTCGCGATATCGCCGATCGTGAGGCGGGCGCCCGCGTCGACGCGCGCTGCGCTGCGCAAGGTGATCGCCGTATCGGCTCGCGCGGTTGTCGCGAGCAGCAGAGCGAGCATCAGCATGATCAGCAGGCGGTGCATCGGGCGTGTCTCAACTCGCTTACTGCCTCAGCTGGGCGACGGATCGCAGGGTTTCATCCGCGGCCCGGATGGCCTGGCTGTTCATCTCGAAAGCCCGCTGGGTGCGGATCAGCTCGATGAGCTCGAAGGTTGCGTCGACGTTCGATGACTCGAGGCGCCCCTGGGTAATACTGCCGAACTGTTCCTGGCCAGGATCGCCGATGATCGGCGGCCCGGACGCGACGGATTCTGTGAACAAGTTCTCGCCGACCTGATTCAGGCCTGCGGGGTTGATGAACGTCGCGAGCTGCAGCTGGCCGAGCTGCTGCGGATCGGGCTCGCCGGAGATGGCGGCGTTGACGATTCCGTCTGAGGTGATCGTGATCGAGAGCGCGTCCGGCGGGACGTTGATGCCGGGCTCGAGCCGTCGACCGTTGTCGTTCGCGAGCACGATCTCGCCGTCGGCGTTGAGGCTGAAGTTGCCGGCGCGCGTGTAGGCGGTCGCGCCGTTCTCGATGCCGACCTGGAAGAAGCCCTGGCCCTCGATCATGACGTCGAGCTGGCGGTCGGTGGTGATGGGGGCGCCCTGTGTGAAGTTGACCTGCGTGCCGCTAACCTTGACGCCCAGGCCGACGAAGAGGCCCGTGGGGCGTTGGTCGCCGTTGGTGTTCTCGACACCGGGCTGGGCGCGTTCGATGTAGAGCAGGTCCTGAAAGTTGGCTCGGCTCGACTTGAAGCCGGTGGTATTAACGTTCGCGAGGTTGTTGGCGACGACATCGAGCTTGGTGCTGAGCGCGCTGAGCCCGGTGGACGCGGATTGGAGGGCGATGCTCGCCATGGTCTACAGCTCTCCCGTGTGGATTCGATCACGAATCATCCTGAGACGCGCCCGAGTCGGTTGATGGCCCGGTCCATGAGCCGGTCGTGGTAGTCGATCATGGCGAGGTTCGACCTCGCATCGCCGGCGGCGGCCTGCACCTGCATGAGTGCGCGGATCTCGTCGACGGCGGAGGCCTCGACCTCGCCCTGTTTGATTCGTCCCTCAGCGGGTCGCAGGCCCTCGATGGCG
>JBCBMF010000210.1:0-5024 GCA_039822905.1 Planctomycetota bacterium | reverse complement strand
CAAGTCCGAGGATCGCGGCTTGCCACCATTCCATGCGGGATCGCTCCGAGTCGGTCTCCGGTCCGTCGCGCGAGCCGCCGCCGGCTCGCCCGATAGCATCGGCCGTGCCGGCCCACGAATCCACCAATGCGCTCAACACCATCGCGATCGATGACCCCGATGACCCCCGGATCGCGGCCTACCGCTCGCTCCGAGAGAACCGGCTTCCCAAGCCGACCGACGACGCCCCGCACGGCCTATTCATCGCCGAGGGAGAGAAGGTCGTCCGCCGCTTCGCCGAGGGCGCGAGCCGGTTCGAACTTGCGTCGGTCCTGCTCGCCGAGTCTCGCTTCGAACGCGACCGGCCGTGGCTCGCGGGCCTGCCCGACGGCACCCCGATCTACCTCGCCGGCCGCCCAGTGATGGACGCCATCGTCGGCTTCCCGATCCACCGGGGCGTCCTCGCGGCGGGCCTCCGCATGCCCAAACCGCCGATCGCCGACCTGCTCGCCGAGGCTCAAACCGTGCTGGTGCTCGAAGGCCTCGCCAACCACGACAACGTCGGCGGCATCTTCCGCGTCGCCGCGGCCCTCTGCCAGAAGCCGCTGGTCCTGCTCGATCCGACCTCCTGCGACCCGCTCTACCGCAAGGCGATTCGTGTCTCCATGGGCCATGCGCTCGCGGTGCCGTTCGCCCGTCTGCCCGACTGGCCCACGGATCTCGCCGAACTCGCCGCGGCCGGCTTTGAGACGGTGGCTCTCAGCCTCACAGGAGACGCAACCGCGATGCACAACTGGCGGCCCAGATCGGATCGCGTCGCGTGGCTGCTCGGAGCCGAGGGCCCAGGTCTTTCCGACGCCGCCCTCGCAGCCGCCGACGGTGTCGTCCGTATCCACATGGAGCCCGGCGTCGACAGCCTCAACGTCGTCACCGCGGCCGCGATCGCGCTGCACGGAACCCGCTGGGCGTTGCAGCGTCCGTAGGATGCGTCGCGCGGGCTGCCTTCGGCCCAACAACCAAACGGAGTCCGATCACATGATCCGTACCTGCACGCTGCTCATCGCCGCGATGACAACCCTTAGCACCACCGCTCAGACCGTGATCAACGAGGGCACCGGCACCCGCCGCGCCGCCCTCGACAAGATGGTCTACCAGCCCGCGCCCACCACAATGATCCTGCAGGGCGACGAGTGGATCGGTGCCGCCCCGACCCTCGGCGACATAAGCGGCAAGCCGATGCTCGTCTTCACCTGGGCCGAGTGGTATCGCCCCTCGCACGCGGTCGCCATGCTCGCCAACCGGCTCGGCGACGAGTTCCCCGATCTGGTCGTCATCGGCGTGCACGACGACGAGGGCTGGGAGGAAGCCCAGACGTTCGCCGAGCGCCGCCGGCTGAGCTTCCCGATCGTGCGCGACGCAGACGGGTCGATCCGTTCCGAGCTCAAGGTCGACCAGGACCCAGATGTGTACGTCTTCGACCGCGCGGGGCAGGTGCGATACGCGGATATCACCACCGAGAGCGTGCGCACCGCCGTCGCAGAAGTCGCAGGCGAGGACTCTGACGCCGCGGCCAACATCGAGTCGGCGCGGGCGCAGCGTCAGGCAGACGCCGAGCGCGAGCGCCGGCTCTCGCGGGGCATCAACGAAGGCGTCGGGCTTGAGTCCGTGCTGAACGTGCCGTTTGTCGCGCCGTCCGCGGAGGAGTACGCCGCCGCCGAATGGCCCGAGCGTGCGGAGGATCCCAACGAGCGTCGCCGCAGCCGCCGCGGTGAAGATGGCCCCGTCGCTATCCAGATCCCGGCCGATGGTTACTTCCAGGGGCGAGTTCCAAACGTCAACGGCCGCGTCGTCGTGATGCACGTCTGGCATCCAGCCGAGAGGTACACAATCGAAGACGTCATGCCGCTGATGGACCGGGTCCAGCAGCAGTACTCCCGCGATGTCGTGGTCGTCGGCGTCCTCGGCAGGCACGCCGCCGTCAGCGAGCGTCGGCGAGGCAACGAGGAACTCGCCCCGATCTTTCGGGTGCCGATCAACAACGACACCATCGAGCAATACGTCGGCTCGCGGCGGCTGAGTCAGTATCTCGTCGCGTCCGAGGGCGCAACGCTGCCGCCGCTCCCCGGCAGCCGACGCCGCGACGACAACCCAACCTTCGGCAGCATCGGCATCATCAGCACCGATGGCATTCTGCGTCGCCACGAGCAGCACACCGAGTGGGAAGAGCTCCGGCGAGCTCTGGACACCGTTCTCCGCGTCGATCCGGGCGTGAAGGCCCGCCGCGCGGCCGAGGACGCCTTCATACGCGCCGGCGGCTGATCGCGTGTTCGAGGTCGTCCTTCACGAGCCCGAGATCCCCAACAACACCGGCAACATCGGCCGCACCTGCGTCGCGACCGGCTGCACGCTCCACCTGATCGAGCCGATCGGCTTCGACCTGTCCGAGAAAGCCTGCCGACGCGCCGGTCTCGATTACTGGACAAGGCTGGGCGTCACGACCCACGCCGAGTTTGATGCGTACCTCGCTTCCACGCCCGCGGCCTCGGTCCGGCGCTGGTACTTCAGCGGCCGAGCGGGGCGGCTTGCCTTCGAGGCCGACTTCCGACCCGGCGACCACTTTGTGTTTGGAAAAGAGTCGGTCGGACTGCCCGATGTGATCCTTGAACGCGAGCCCGACCGCGTGCTGCGGCTGCCGATGGCGCGCGGCGAGCGCTCGCTCAATGTCGCCACGGTCGTCTGCACCGCCGTCTACGAGGGTCTGCGGCAGTGCCACGCGCGCGGCGAGCTCGATCTCGATGACGCGATGCGATTTGTCCAGAATGTCACGCCCTGACCGAACGGGTACACGCCGAGCGTCGTATCGGAGAGGTCTTCTCTCTCACAGATGTTTCTCTCCCCCGGCGAGCGCCCGGCCCACTTGGCTGGGCGTTTGCCGTTGAGCCATGCACGCTACACTCTGCGTTATGCGGACGCACGCCACCACAACACGGACAACAGCATGTCGTGCGTGCATCGGTGTCGGTGCACTGGCGGCGGTGCTCGTGTCAGCCGGGTGCAACCGCACGCTGTTTCGAGAGAGCGACGAACGCTCGCCGTTCGCGCGGTACGACCGCGTCCGAGCGCAGGACGCGACGCCCTACCGATTCAACGAGTTCGGGCGCCGGGTGCCCAACCTGCGCGCGAGGCTGACGTACGGCGAGTGATCGGCAACTCGTTGCTCGCACACGGTTTTTGAGGGGAACGGGCCGGTCGGCCCGATGAGCGGAGCATCGTGAATGGAACGGGCCGGGCGGAGCGCCGGTCGCTCAACAGGGCATCGTGACGAAGGGATGCGTCTCGTGGGCACCGCCGACCGCCGAAAGCAAAGCTCATCAACACGCTCCAAGAAGCAGACTCCGCGTGCGCGCACGCCCAAGAAGGCCGCGCCGAAACACGCGGCCCACGGCTTCACACGCGACCAGGTCGTCCTCGCCTCGCTCATCGGTTTCATGACCGTTGTCGGCGGGCTGCTCTGGCTGCTCGACGGTGCGCCGAGGCCTGAGACCAGCGGCCTGCGTCTCCCAGCGCTCGTCGCCTCCGCCGGACCCAACTCGCTCGAGACCGTGTTCGATCTTGAGTCACCGATCGAGCCGGGCAGGTGGCAGGGCATCGTGATCCATCACTCCGCGTCGCCGCACGGCTCGGGCGCCACGCTCGACCGCGAGCACCGCGACGCCGGGCTCAACGGCCTCGGCTACCACTTCGTCATCGGCAACGGCAACGGCGCGGGCGACGGCGAGCTGCACGTCGGCAGGCGCTGGCTCGAGCAGACGCCCGGCGCACACACCGCCGGCCCCGACGGTGACTGGTACAACCTCAACACTATCGGCATCTGCCTCGTGGGCGACGGCGACCGCCGCGACTTCTCGCCCGCCCAGATCCAGCGCCTCGTCCAGACCGTCAACGAGCTGCAACGCCGGCTCGGTGTGCCCGCCAGCGGCGTCTGGCTCCACCGCGAACTCGCCGGAACCACAAGCCCCGGCGTGCGGTTCCCCGTCGCCTCGTTCCGCGAGCAGCTCCTGCCGTAGACGAGGTCTGGGCAGCATCTGACGACCACTATCGGACGCGTCAACGAACGCTGCGCGGCAGTCATGAGGGCTACTCGAAGCGTTGCGTCACCCGAACTGTCGTGCATCGGGGCTGGGCTGCTATCCGTCGCTTCCCGGTTGCGTCAGCACGCTACGATGCGTCTTCGCCATCGAGGCATCGCTGTCGGCGGGTCTTGGTGTGTCGCTGTCTTTCGTCGCGGTCTCCGTCGTGCGGAGCGCCGTCCGTGTGCGAGGTGTGCCCGTTGGAAGTCTTCATCAAGGGCGATGAGGTAGAGGGTTGCCGCATCCTGGCCGAGCTGGGCCGGGGCGCGGCGTCGATCATCTATCTCGCCCACGACCAGAAGACCAAACGCATCTGGGCGCTCAAAGACGTTCAGCGCACCGACGACAAGTCCGTCCGGTTCATGGATCAGGCCGAGGCCGAGTACCAGATCGCCCAGAAGCTCGATCATCCGACCATCCGCAAGATCGAACGGCTCGTCAAAAAGAAGAAGGGCCTCCGGCACACGACTCGCTTGTTCTTGTTCATGGAGCACGTCGACGGCCAAGCGCTCGACAAGCTGATGCCCAAGACGTTCGAGTCGGCGTGCGACATCTTCCGACAGGCCGCCAGCGCGATGGCGCACATGCACGAGCGGGGCTTCGTACACGCCGACTTCAAGCCCAACAACGTTATCGTCGACGAAGAGGGCACCGCCAAGATCATCGATCTCGGTCAGTCGTGCGCCGTCGGTACGGTCAAGAAGCGCATCCAGGGCACGCCGGACTACATCGCGCCAGAACAGGTGCACCGCCGGCAGATCACACCCAAGACCGATGTGTACAACCTCGGCGCGAGCATCTACTTCGTGCTCACACGCGAGAAGGTCAAGACCGCGCTTGCCCCTGACGGCTCGCTCATGGGCTCGATCGACGACACGCTGCTCGAGCCGCCGATCCCCGCGATCGATCTCAACC
>JBCBMF010000209.1:0-5073 GCA_039822905.1 Planctomycetota bacterium | reverse complement strand
GGACAAACCGCGGATGATCCCTACGCTCTCTCGATGGCCCCCGCCCGATTCACCTTCCTCGGCACAGGCACCAGCGCCGGCATCCCGATGATCGGCTGCCGCTGCGCCGTCTGCACCTCCGACGACCCGCGGGATCGACGGCTGCGTGTGTCGGCGCTTGTCGAGTGGACCGACCCCAAAGGCCTGGCGCGAGCCGTCCTGATCGACGCCGGCCCAGACCTCCGCCAGCAGGTGCTGTCCCATAACGACGGCGAGGGTCTGCACCGCCTCGACGCCATCCTCTTTACGCACAACCACGTCGATCACACGTTCGGCTTGGACGAAGTCCGCCGATTCAACGCGGTGATGCGGCAGCCGATCGACGTGTACGCCAACGCCCACACGCTCGACCATCTCCGCCGGGTCTACGCCCACATCTTCGACACCGATCAGAACGTGCAGCCCTCGTTCGTCGCGAACCTAAACCCGCATGAGCTGACGCCGGGCGAGCCGATCGAGTTGTGGGGCATGCGGTTCACGCCGCTGCTGCTTCTGCACGGACGATTGCCCATTCTGGGCTTCCGCATCGAGCCGGCGAGCGACACGATGCGCGTCCCGTGGGCGCCGCTAGCGTACTGCACGGACACGAGCGAGATCCCGGCCGAGACCTGGCCCATGCTCGAGGGCCTCAAGACGCTGGTCCTCGATGCGCTCAGGCCCCGGCCGCACAACACACATTTCACGCTGCAACAAGCAATCGACGCGGCCCAGCGGATCGACCCCGGCCGAACCTGGTTCATCCACATGAGCCACGACCTGCCCCACGCCGAGACCGATGCGGCCCTGCCCGATCGCATCGCTCTTGCGCACGACGGCCTCACGCTGGCGTAACCCGACCGGTTGTGCCGACGGTGTCACGTCCCATCACCGATTCCGCATAGGTCTTTGTTGCCAATGTCTGCACGCGGGGTTGCATCGCGACGAGATCTATGGCCTTCTGGAGCGATCGGGTCGGCGCGTTCGTGTCCGCCGCCCGGGGGAGGGAGAAAGACGATGAGCCCGAGCACGCCACGCAGCGGATCCAAAGCACCCAAGAAGTCCCTGGTCGGGCTCAGCTTCGCCTTCCCCATGCAGATGCCCCAGGGCGGCACCGGTGCCGGCACCGATCAGCACGACCCCAAGCGGCAGACCAAGCCCAAGGGCTGATGGCTCACGCCCGATGCCGCGGATGAGTGAAGCGAATCCAGCGGATCCCCGCGCACCCGTCCGACGTCCCATCATGAAATCTGCGGGCATCTGTGTATGCACCCTTGCACCCAGGGCGGGCTTGGTGTGTTCTTGGGTCTGAGCGTTCCCTCAGCACAGGAGCCCCGCCATGAGCCGCTCGGTTGAACCCGCCCCGGTTGCCCCCGGACTGACGATCGCCTTCCCCCTGCGGATGCCCGCGGGCGGCATCGTCTCGACCGGAGACGCGGAGCAGCTTCAACCGGGTGCCGACGCCTCTGCGATGGGCCAACAAGCGGGCTGACGGGAACCCCAACCAGACCCCAGATGCCGCGGATGAGCGGAGCGAATCCAGCGGGTCGCGTGACGGATCCAGACGCCCCCACAGGCTACGATCCGCCCCATGGCCAACACCCGTGACATCAAAAAGCGCATCAAGGCGGTCGGCAACATCAAGCGGATCACCCGCACGATGCAGATGATCGCCACCAGCAAGTTCTCCAAGGCCTCGGGCCGGGCGACGGCGACCAAGCCGTACACCGAGGGCGTCTTCGACCTCGTCACCGAGCTCGCCGCCACCGCCGGCAACATCAGCCACCCGCTGATCGATGGCCCCGCCGAGGGCTTCAAGGACGACGCCAAGGAGCTCACGCTGCTGGTCACGTCAGACCGCGGCCTCTGCGGCCCCTACAACGGCTCCATCCTCCGCCTCGCCCAGCAGCACCTGCGCGAGAACGACTCGGCCAAGAACGGCCTGATCGACCTCGTCGGCAAGAAGGGTGCGGCCTTCCTGAAGTTCAACAACATCGACGTCAGCGAGCACATCTCGCTCGGCGACGAGCCGACGTTCGAGGACGTTGAGCGCATCGCCCAGCGGTACATGGACCAGTTCACCGCCGGCGAGATCACCGCCGTCCGCGTGATCTACATGCGGTTCGTCTCCGCCGGCAAGCAGGTGCCGACGATCATGAACCTGCTCCCGCTTAAGCCGCCGGCGGTTGAAGAGTCAACCGACGACGCCTCCGGCCCGAACTCGTCTGGACCAAATTTGGAGTACGAGTTCAGTCCGGCCGCGGAAGAGCTCCTGGCCGACCTGCTCCCGAGCACGGTCAAGGCGAGCCTGTTCCAGGCGTTCAACGACGCGATCGTGTCGGAGCACGTTGCTCGGATGGTGGCGATGAAGGCCGCGACAGACAACGCCGGCAAGATGGGCAAGGACCTGACCCGCGTCTACAACCGCGCCCGCCAGGCCCAGATCACGACGGAGCTGACCGAGATCATCTCGGGGGCGGCTGCCCTGGAGTAGCCGGCCGGCACCATGGGGCCCGACGCCAGCGACATCGGCATATTGATCACGATCATCGGTGTCATCGTCACACTGCTGATGACGGCTGTGGTCGTCATGCACGGCCTGTTGACGCCCAACGTGCTCCGTTTCGAACGGGTCGCCGCCGTCGCAGGGATAGCAGTTGGCAGCGTGTGGATATTCGGCTTCACAGAAGTCCCGAGCGGCGCTCCCGCGATCGGTTTCATGGCGCTCTTCGCGATGTATCTGCCGGTGGCCTGGCTCTGGTTCCGAGCCCGGAGCATCGCGCGCAAAGCAGGCAAAGCAACGCTCTGCTCGCACTGCGGCGAGGTGCGATCACTCGATTCGGTTCACAAGCCGTGCATCGAGTGCGGCCGGCAGCGCACCGTGCTGCCAAAGAACCTGTTCTTCGGCAGAGACCACAAGGGCACCGGGGGCGACGTCAGGCCAGCCCGAGCCGACATCCACGTGACGAGGTCGGGCATCGTCTTTGCGAGCCTCGCGGCTCTGGTCTGCCTGCTCGGCAGCTATGTCATCGCGCGATCGCTGGAGCAACAGTTCGACGAAGGCTGGGCCCGCTTCGCCTACCCCCGCTCGATACATGCCGGCGGAGCGCTCGCCGCGTCGCTCTGCGTCTGGGTAGTCCGCGACGCGTTCGAAAGACCCGCACAGCCCGAGGCTCCCGAAGCAACGCTGTGACTACAGCAGCGACGACCATGCAACGAACGGCCCACCTCTTTGGGGTGGTTCGGTGCTCTGCATAACCTAATACTGAGTTACGTCAAACACGCATGGTTGTTGAAAGCGAAAGAAATTTCGAATCGACCGCCGCCGCGTGCCGCGCCGCGGTTCATTTCGTGTAGCGTGCAAGCTCCTTCAACTGAGGAGACACACTTGCAACGCACACACATCGTGACAGGGCTCTCCGCATCGGTCGGCACACTGACCATCGCCGCCGCGTTCGGGTTCGCCCAGCCCGACGGGCTCGAACCCCCGACGGGGCCGGTGGTGGATACGCAGCCGTCGCTTGCAAGCATCGATACGAAGGTCGATGGCGTTCTTCTCGGGCAATCCAGTTCTAGTACCACAGAAGGCCCTTGGGACTCGTTCTTTCAGCCCGTGAATTCCGATCAACTCTCATCAGTTGAGCTCACTTCTGGACGCACCCTCGTCCACAAAGTGATCGTCTACGGCTCCTATTCCACGGTGTTCGATGGCGCTGGCTCAGTTTCAACAAGTGGACAGAATCCGTCAGCAAACGCTGTAGGGCAGGTAACGGCCATTGGCAGCAGCAACAGCTCAATCACGAATGAGGTGACCCTGAACATTGTTGTTGAGAACGGTCTTCATGTCGCGTGGGATAAGCAATCGACTCTTGGTTCGACCGTTCAAGTCTTGTACAAGGAACTCCCATGAAACCCGCAACGATCTCCATCGCCACCATCGCTGGCACGCTCGGCGTTGTCGCCGCCATCGGCTTCGCGCAGCCCGGCGGGCTTGAACCGCCGGCGGGGCCGGTCGATGACACCCAGCCGTCGTTAGCGAGCGTCAGCCAACAAATTGCTAGCTTGGAGGGGCGTAGCGTGTTCCCGCCGGACCTTCAGTTCGCATTCGGCAGTGTTGGTGGCGGAAGCAGTCCACAAGTCTTTGAGGCTGTGCCTGCATCGGTCGCTGATGAAGTCAGGCTCTACGGGCTATTCGTTACATCCGGAAACACGAACTTGCTTGTTGGTCCAAACGAGACCCGGGTTGCCGGCGTCGGTGGATCGACTGTGAACTCAAACAACAGCCTTCGTGGCAGCACTCAGTTTCAATTCGGAGGCCTCAGAGTTCCGACGCCGGTCAAGTTCAGCACCGGTCCTGAGAACGGCAGCGGCGTGACGCTGCTCTACTGGATCGAGGAGAACGATCAATGAAGAGTCTGATCACAACCGCGGTACTAGCGACCACGGCATCGTCGCACGCCCAATTCGTTGCAGTTTCCACCAACCCCTACGCCTGGGCAGAAAACGCCGGCTGGATCAGCTTCGCGCCGATCGACGCGGCCACGCCCAACGACATCGACGCAACACATCAGCCGTACTTCGGGACGCTGAACGCCGACGGTTTCGGCGTCGCCTCGGGCTTCGCGTGGGCGGAGAACCTGGGCTGGATCAACCTCGGCGATGGCTCGCCCGCCGACGGCGTGCGTTATGGCAACACCGACGGCTCCGACTTCGGCGTGAACATCACCGAAGAACAGTTCGACCCGAGCGTGCGCAACCTGACGGGCTTTGCCTGGTCAGAGAACGCCGGGTGGATCAACTTCGGGCCGTTCGATCCGTCGGTCACGCCCGCCGTCGGCCTGTGCCAGCCCGGACCCGTGCAGGCGCGGATCGAGCTGGCGTCGAGCCGCCTGCGGGGCTTCGCCTGGGCAGAAAACTTCGGCTGGATCAACTTCGATGCCTGTGACGCCGGCCAGTTCGTGTTCGTCCGCTGCCTCGCCGATGTGAACGAGGACACGCAGACGACGCCCGCCGACTTCAACGCCTGGGTGCTCGCGTTCAACGCGGGCAGCATCCGTG
>JBCBMF010000208.1:0-5142 GCA_039822905.1 Planctomycetota bacterium | reverse complement strand
GGATCCAATTGACCACGAGCCGCGTCTGCTCCGGAGCGGACATCTCGGTGCTCAGGTTTCGGAAGTTCGCCGCGGCGGGCGAGAGGTTGGGGCTGTTGACAACCTCGTCGCACTCGACGCCACGCCACACTTCTCGGCGTCGGATACGAACACCTGGCCGAGCCGAATAGGTCATCCCGCTCGACAGGTAGTGAACCGAGTGCCCCATCATCACCAGACCGGCCGCGAGTTCCGACGCGCTGAGGTTGTAGCCGGAGCCTTCTGCTGCCTGGAGCGACAGCCGGGCCCAGCCGAGGATGGCAACCCTCAGCGGGACGGGTGTGCGAGGCCAACCGGCTGGTCGGTGCAGATCATCCATCGCTCGGCGGCGTGGGGTCCGACCGTGTATCACGACGAATTTTCACAGCGAACAAGGCGGTGCGGATGCAAGTGCATACCCAGGCGGGCGCGAACCGAAGGACAGCGCGAAGACCGCCCGGCTCGATTATGACACGGAGCGGCTCCGCCGTGTTCACATGCAGAGTGCAGCCGCCGAAGAGCATCGGGAATTCGCATTCGTGGTTGATCACAATCACGGCATCGGGTCGTCGCTTCAGAAGCGACGCGAGTGCGCGGAGTTTCCCGGTCCTTGTCGGCACGAACTCGACAATCGGGACGCGACCATGACCCTCGCTCGGGGGCTGGGCGCCGTGGGAAGGCGTCGCATCACCTTGTCGGAGAATCACTCGCCATCGGGGGATCATGCCCGAGTGTCCTGCAGCGATCAGCGCGTTCGAGACGGCAGCGCGGATCGTCTCCGCAGCTTCAAACCCATCGCGACTTGGAGCAACAACCATGACGTCGCGAAAGCGAGCCCTCTCACCCGTGAACACATCCTGAAGTGCACAGGCGTCAGGTTCAAAGGCCAGCTTTCCGCCGTCGCCGCGGACGGCATCGTCGATCGCGCGAAGCGTCAGGATCGCCTGGGTCATCGCTCGATTGAGCGCCGCCGATTTGGCGTCGCGGAGCAGTCTCCAGCTCCAGCGGAGCCAGACTCGCCGGAGCTCAGAGCCTTCCAGATGCTTGGAGTTCATCAGAAGCAGATTGCGGTGCAGGTAGTATCCGCGAACGGGCGTCAGCTTCTGAGTCCACGGCGTGTGGAACACAACCGCGTCGAGCGCACACACGACGCGCCATCCTGCCTGCTTGATTCTCAGGCACCAGTCGGCGTCGTCGCAATAAATGAAGAACCGATCGTCCCACGGACCGACCCCCTCGATTGCCGCCCAGCGCACGAGCATGCTGCAAGCACTCACGATATCGACGTCCCTAATGCCCTCGACAGCTTCTTCGAGAGTCTCGATGTGTCCCTCTCGTCGCGGACCCATCATGCCGGTTGTGCGATCGTAGTAGATGGTCGATTCGATCGTTGTCTTGCGGTCGTGGAGATCAACGGTTCTTGAACCGACGAGCGCGATTGTCGGGTCCACCGCCGCGGCACGCACGAGACGCTGCAGCGAGTCGGTGGGGAGATCGATGTCATCGTCGAGAAGCCAGACGAAGTCGGGGCCTTCCTCGGTTCCGGATGCGCCGAAGAACTCGGAGACAGCGGCGAATCCCGTGTTAAAGCCGCCGCAACCCCCGAGGTTGACCGTGTTGCGCACGAGGGTGAGCGATCCAAGACCGAGGGCGTTGGGGGCGGGGCTCTCCTCGACGGTAAACGAAGGTCGAGAGCCGACAACCGAATCATTGGCGGCGATTCGTTCGGGCTTGAACGCGGCTTGCAGGGCGTCGGATGTCTCGTCGTCTGACGCATTGTCGACGACGATCGCATGGATGCTCCCGCGATCGATCTGCATGCCGGAAAGACGCCGCAGAACGCGCTCGACATCTGCCCGTCTATTCCAGGTGACGACGACGGCGACGACACACACCGAAGGCATGGACTGAACGCGACCGCTGGAAACCGCGCCGCCTTGCTGGACTGTCTGTGTCGACTCGATCACACGCGCTCCGTGTCGCCGCTGCCCGCCCGCGACAATAGGGCCCGCTCGTAGACGCGGAGAACGGAATCCGCGTGTTGCGACATCGTGATCCAGGGGCGGATCGACGACCGCAAGCGACCCAGATCGCCCGGATGAGAGACGAGCCGAGCGATCATGCGGGCGAGATCAGCCCGGTCGTTCGCTCGGAACAGAACCCCGTCGACTCCGTCGGCGATGATGTCGGGGATCCCGCCGATGCGACTCCCGATGACCGGAACGCCCAGGGCTCGCGCCTCGATCGCGGTTTGCGGGCCGTTGTCGTGCCACACAGAGGGGACGACCGCCGCATGGAGACCGTCGAGGAGCCGAACGACATCCTCGCGCGCATAGGGATCGCCCTGGTGCGTTTCCGCGAGGTCCGATTGAATCGCGTCCAGCCTCGCCATGTCTTCGGCGATGCCTGGGCCGTGCACTGACAGCGCAACGCGGGCTCGGGCGTCGCGTGGGAGGAGCAGCAGTGCATCGCAGAGGACGCCGAGCCCTTTGGGGTACGAGCCGAAGCCGAGGAACGTGAGTCGGAGCGGTGTGTCCGACTCGGGGGCCTTCGGGCGGCGATCGGCGGGGACAGCCGCGGCCCACGAGCCGATGTGGTCGACGATGATCCTGTCCTCGTCGACGCCCATCCGACTACAGATCTCAGCGGTCGCGACGGAAACCGCGAGGACCGCTGCGCACTGGTTTAGCGCGGCGGCGTAGGCCGATCGCCGCTGGCCGTAGCGTCCAGAGACGAGCTTCGACGCCTCGGCATCGGGGAGCCCGTCGTCGATCGGCGTCCAGAGAGGATGCACGAGTTTCTCTATCCCAAGGCTTTCAGAAGCAGGCTCGCCGTTCTCGGCGAACGTGATCATCGGCGCACGCCCGGGCGGCTTGATCGATGGTGGCCTCCCTCGCCCCGACGCGCGCCGCCGGCGCTCGGCCTCGATATCGATGCCCGTGTCGCACGTCTCGCACGCCTGCCCGCCGTCGTAGTCCTCGCACGGCCGACGCCGGCCTCGAAGCAGGTAGACCTGCGGGCAGAACGGATGATAGTTGTGGATGGATGCAACGACCTTGATCCCGAGGCGGCGGGCAACGCCGACAATACCGGCACCGAAACCCTCGAACCCGTGCACGTGCACGATGTCGGGCTTGAACGCTTGGCATACTTGTCGAAACGCGCGCTCGACCGGGCGCGATGTGATCTCGGCTTCGGGCTCGCCGAACTGCCAGAGCGACGGCGCGAGTATCGGGGAGTTCATCACCTGAAACCGACGAACGCTCCCGCGCGGCTTGGTCTCTTCCGCCCGACATCGGCCGACCGATTGCCGACCGCCGAGCAGACTCGGGGTGTACACATGGCCAGCGCTGACAACTGCAACGCTGCATCCCGCATCGACGAGCGAGTCGACGAGGTCACCGACGTATCCGGCGATGCCCCCGGCGCTAGCGGCGCGAGCGTCTTGGCCAGCCGGATGTACAATCAGAACCCTCACAAAATCGGCCTTTCGTCGTTCTCTCGCAAGACGCACGGGGCATCGAGCCGTATATTGTTGCAGAGAGATGATCTTGGCCGAATCACCCCTCTGGGAGGGCTCGCACGCGTGTTGAACGCTTGGTTTCAGTCAAAGCGGCTCGCTGTTCAGGAGCGTATCGCGCTTCTTCACAAGCTCCGGCTTCGAGCGCTTGCTGTCGTTGTCGGGCTGATTCTGGCAGCGGTCGGCGTCGTGAGTGTGGTCTCCGCGCCGGCATGGCCGATCGTCGCTGGAGCCGTCGCGATCGCGGCCGTCGCCGTCAACTCGGTTGCCTCGCGCCTCACGAAGACAATCTGCATCGGATGCGGTCAGAGCCTCGCAGAAAGTCCGGTAGGCCAGTACGGGGCAGTGTGCCCGTCGTGCGGGACGATCTCAACGCCGGCTGGGACCACTCTCGCCGCCGATACGGCGGAGTCGACCGAGTTGCTCGACGCCGATTCAGAGCCAATCGAGGCCTGACCCTCGCTTTAGTTCGAAGGCCCTTCGCCGGCGGTCACGCCCGCCTCGTTCAGCGACTTGGCGTATTCGTTCCATTCGTCTGCGGTGACGTCGTCGATCTTTGCCGACGCAACGATCGCGTCGAGCGCCTTGTGCTCCATCATCTGCTGGTAGATCGTGTTGATCTGACCAGACTTGATGAGGTGATCGCGGAGCGCCTCCGGACGCTGGTTCTGCCGGCGGGCCATGCCGACGATCGCGCCGTTGAGCTCGGCCTCTGAGACCGATACTTCCTTTGCCTCTGCGACTCTCGACAGAATAAAGAGCAGCTTGAGCTCGCGGACAGCTTCTGTTGCGGAGGCGGCTCGGAGTCTGGCGATGTTCTCTTCGATTTGCGCTGCGTCCATGCCGCGGTACATGAGTTCCGCCCGGCGACGCTCGAGCACGCTCGATGCCTGCCTCGCCGTCAGCCGCTTCGGCAGCTCGAACTGGACGTTCTCGAGCAGATACTTCGCCACCTGCTGACGAAGCAGGACGCCGCGATCGTTCTCGAGCTTCTGCTCCATCTGGCCCCGCAACGCCTCACGCAGCGCGGCTTCGTCCTCCATACCGACGCGCTCGGCGATGGTGCTGAGTTCGGCCGGGATGATCCTTGCGACGGTCTCCACAGCGAACGTGACTGTCAGGTCCGCACCGCGGGCCGCCTCGTTCTCGTGGTTTTCGGGGCCCTTGGTGGAGACGGAGACAGAATCGCCCGGCTTGGGGGACCCGAGCTGCTTCTTCAGGTCAGAGACGAGCACGCCGAGGATCATGCCCTCGTCTTTGTCCTTCGGGAGCTGAACGACGGCACCTTCGATGTCATGGATGACCTCGTCGCCGGCTTTCATCGTGCCTCGCCCGGTGATGTAGTCGCCCGGCTCGGCGACCTCTCGCTCTTCGAGTTCTCCCTCGGCAAGGCAAAGTTTCTTCGCCTCGGCATCGATCAGCTCGTCGGTGACCTCATCAACAGGCCGCTTCAGCTCCAGGCCTTCTACCTCCGGCATGTCGAACTCGGGACGGACCTCGACCTCCACCTCAAACTTCAGCGGCTCGCCGTCGACGATCTCGACGAGATCAAGCTGCTCGGCGACCGGGTCGCCGACAACCTTGAGCCCGTGCTCCTCGATCGC
>JBCBMF010000207.1:0-5178 GCA_039822905.1 Planctomycetota bacterium | reverse complement strand
CACCGAACTCGACCCCGGCCCGCCATTGAAGCTAAAGGTCAGCCGCCTCTCACCCGCAGGCGGAAAGAGCTCATCTCCAGGCACTTCAACTGCAGAGGCATCATCATCCCCACCCTCGGCCTCGAGCTGCGCGATCCGAGACTCAACCTGCGCAGGGCTCAGCAACGTCCGCCGATACGCCACAAAGAACACCCGCGCACGCGCCTCCGCGTCGATCTCATCGGTCGCCAGCGTCAGCGTCCCGGCCGTCGCCTGATAGTGCACAGGCTCGCCGTGGATCGTCACCGTGTGATACGTGACCGAAGGCTCATCGGGGTACGACACAAAGTCCGGCGGCGAATGCGACGCATCGCCATCTTGGCACCACGCGGCCGACGCAAAGAAAAACAAGCACAACACAACGAGAACCCGAATCATGGCAGCACCCTCCATAGACAACACGAAACACGAGCACCCCGGCCCGACCGCCCTAGTGAGCGAGGTTGAAGATCAGCGTCCACGTCCCAGTGCGGTTCCCCGAGTTCTGCCCCTCAAACTCGCCGGTCACAAGCGTCTGCGAATAGCCGAGCTCGAAACCCTCCCACTGGAACTGCATCCCCAGATGAAACTCGCCCACGAGCACCTGCTCGTCGAGCCGCGGCGAATCGAACACGCTCCCTCGCAGCAACGCGTTGTGCTGAACCACCCGGCCCCCCGCACGCGCGAAGATCGAGAACCCGAAGTCGTCCGCGCCACGCTGCGTGTGATCCGTGAACTCGTACAACCGTGACGGCCCGAAGTCATTTGGCAGCGGCCAGCCGCACCGCGCGATTACCCCGAAGCTCCCATCAACAAAGATCGTCCCCGCTCGCAACCCAACGTATGGGATCAGCTCTACACCCGGCGTCTCAGCCGCGCCGCCGTCCCCAAGCTCTTCAGAAGGCACGCGCGACATCGCGCCCTCCGCATCGCGCTGCCACCTCAGCTTCCAACGCCGCTGATAATGCGCCTGCACCGCCAGCTGATTGGCAACCTGCCCCGCCCACGTCGGGTTCACCTGCCGCGGCAACGCCGAGTGCACCCACTCCTGCAGCGGCTGACCGCCCGCGTCCTGCCCCATCACACCAACGTCAAGCTGCATGTGATCGAATAGCGCCCCCTCGCTGCGCTGGAGAAACACGCCGCCGGTTAGCAGCCCGTTGTAAGGCCAGTCGTCCGGCTGATTGTTCAAGTCCGTCAGCAGCTCCGGCGTGTAAAACGTCTGCCGAGCCATCACGCCAATCGCAGAGCGAGGCTCGCGAAACTCCCCAAAGACGTCGAGCCAACGCAGACGGCGGTCGTACATCATCGCGCTCGGCAGCACCGACGCCTCAACAGAGTTGCCGTTCGTGAAGTGCCGATCATCACCAAACGCGATGGCATGAAGCGGACCGTCGTTCTCCCAGCTTGCGACCAGAAAGCCCGGCCGCACGTGCTCCCTGCGCACATCGCACGCGAGTCCCGCATGAGCCTCAGGCTCCGCCGTCAACACCTCCATCTCTTCAGGCTGCGCTCGAGCAAAGACAGGCGCGACGACCAACACAACGGAAATCGCGACCTCTCGTCTCATGCACCCAGCATACGCGGGGCGTCAATTGATTCCCCGCACTCCGGGCACACCCCGGTCACGTTTCCAACTTTCGAGTACCCGCAGGACCAGCACCCGTCGATCGCAGCCAACACAACGCGCGTCTGCCGTCGGTCAAGCCAAGCGAACAGCAACACCGCCGCTCCGACAGCGATCACGGCGCAATGGACCACAGCACTTATCGACAGCACGCCACCCAACGGAGGCGCCCCGCTCAGCCAATCCGAAGAGTCCCGTTGAGTCGCGAGCCACATCAACCAACACGAGACGTGCACCCCAACCAGCAGCGATGCCGGGCCCAGGGCGGAGAACGCAATGTTCGACCAAAGTGCCAAGCGGGGGACACCGAACCGGGGGTTTCCGACGTGCGTGATCCCGAATATCAGAACCGCAGCGAGAACGATACTTATCACAACGACAACGGGCAGCGCAACGAGCGAGAGCGTCGCCGCTCCCACCACAGCATCAATCGCAAAGTCGCCAAGGTCAGCGAACGGCTCGGAGATGATCGTCGTCCCGAACGACAGCGCAAGAAGAATCGCCAACGTGATGCACAGCCCCGTTGCACAGAGCCACAACCCAAGCATCGCGCCGGGCGGCGTCGAATACCTCAACGGCCTTGCTCCTTTACGATTGCCAAGGCCCGATCCAGCTGCGCATCACCACCACCAAGCACAACATCGCCCGGCCGCTTCTCGACGATCACATCGGGCCTCACCCCGTTGCCGTCGTACAACTGCCCATTCGGCTGATACGACGCCATCGAAGCGAGCCAAACCCTCGCAGCGCCGGCGTGATGCCGAACAATCCGTGCGCTCCCACCCGCCGAAGGGGTTCCAACAAGCGTCACGTTCGGAAGCTCAGCGAGTGCCCCAAGAAAGATGTCCGTAGCGCTGAAGCAGTTCTCGTCCATCAGCACGACAACCGAGCCATCGAACCGCGGTACACCCTCCCCGCCGGGCGACACGATCATGTAGTGCCAATCGCTGAACCCCTCGCCCGGCACCTCCCACGCCGGTGTAAACCGATCACGAAACGCTGCGATCGACGCCCGCTCCGCATCCGTCCATCCATCCCACGCCTCCGGATACAACGAGCGATCGCGAAGATATCCCCGACGACGACCCGGATCATCGCCTTGCTCCAGCCGATACCGCGCCGCGTTCACCACCACCGGTGCCGCACCCGGCTCCATCAGACACGGCATCAACGCACCGATCGGCGTCCGACGCCCACCCCCGTTCCCACGCACATCGATGATCAAGCCCGACGCATCCGCGGTCACCCTCGCCAGCTCCTCGCGCAGCAACGAGATCCACCGCGACTCGTCCCGCTCACGATCCGACGCACTCATCCGGGGCAGACGCAGATACCCCACGCCGCCTTCGAGCACCCCGCTTTCGGTCCGAGGCCACTGCCCGTACAGGCCGCGACGCTCGACCACCCGCCGTTCCACGACCCGCTCGCCGCCCGTGCCGTCCGACAGCACGACCTCCACCGTCCCTGCCTGAGATACGCCAAGCTCACCGCGAACGAAGTTCACGTACCGCAGCAACCGAAGCGAACGCTTGAGCACCAACTGCTCCGAACCCGCAGCCACATACGCCGACGCCGCCTGGACCCACGATCCCAGCGGTACACCATCGATCGACACCACATACGGGTGCTCCGCATCAACGAGCGCGCCCCGATCATTCTCAACCGCCGCCACCCCGCCCTCGACCGCGATAAGCAACATCGGCAGTCGCCCCGCCGGGAACGACGCGTCCCAGTCCTCGATCGTCGCGTGCCCGTCGCCCAGCATGCTCACCAGCCGCTGCATCGCCAGCAGCACGTCGTCGCGCGACGCGCCGTCGCCGATCTCCCGTTTCAGCCGCTCCGCCTCACCAGCGACGTCAACTCCCCGCATCGACGCGTAGGCGTGACGCGCCTTGATCACCGCAACGAGGTCATCAAAGTGATCGATACGCGCCGTGTGGTTCCACTCCCATATCGCCATCCGGTTCGACGACGTCATCGGCGCATCCGCAATCTCCACAAACTCACCATCGCGAAAGATAACCACATCGATCGCATCCTCCCTGGTAAGCTCGACCTCCAGCGCCTCGAACACCTCGAGCAGATCCTCGCCGATCCGCTTCTGCCAATCGTCCCCAAACTCCCGCTTCGCGCGCGCGATCAGCTCCGCCGTCGGCACCCCGCCCAGCAACACCAGCGGCACCCGGGCCCCATCGAGCGTCACCATCAGCGTCCCGTCGGCGTCAAACTCAACCCGCGTAAACGGCGAGACCTGACCCCATGCCGATCCGGACAACCCCACCACGACCACACACGCCAACACCAAAATCCCCACGCATGTCCTGATCATCGAACCTACCCTTCCCGGTTCGCCCGCCCCCTCGGCCGGGCCCACCAATGACCAACCCACGCACGGAGCCTAACCGATGCCCACCCCCATCACCATGACCGACGCCGGCCTCAACGTCCCCAACGACCCCATCATCCCCTTCATCGAGGGCGACGGCACAGGCCCCGACATCTGGCGAGCCTCCGTCCACGTCTTCGATGCCGCCGTTGCGAAAGCCTACAACGGCGAACGCAAAATCCACTGGCACGAGGTCATGGCCGGCGAGAAGTCACACAACGCCACCGGCGAGTGGCTCCCGAACCAGACCCTCGAAGACTTCAAGAAGTACCTCGTCGGCATCAAAGGCCCGCTGACCACTCCCACCGGCGGCGGCATCCGCTCGCTCAATGTCGCGCTCCGCCAGATCCTCGACCTCTATACATGTTTGAGGCCGGTCCGTTACTTCGCCGGCGTGCCCAGCCCCGTCAAGCACCCCGAGAAGACCGACATGGTCATCTTCCGCGAAAACTCCGAGGACATCTACGCCGGCATCGAGTTCGAGCACGGCTCAGACGACGCCGCCACCTTCAAGAAACTCCTCCAAGACAACTTCGGCGACCGCTTCGGCAAGATCCGATTCCCCGACTCAGCTGGAATCGGGATCAAGCCCGTCAGTCAGGAAGGCACCGAGCGCATCGTCAAGGCCGCCATCCAGTACGCCATCGACCACAACAAGCCCTCGGTCACCCTCGTCCACAAGGGCAACATCATGAAGTTCACCGAGGGCGCCTTCATGCAGTGGGGCTACGAGGTCGCCGCCAAGCACTTCGGAGCCACACCCCTCGACGGCGGACCCTGGCACACCCTCAAGAACCCCAAGACCGGCGACACCATCACCATCAAGGACGTCATCGCCGACGCCTTCCTCCAGCAGATCCTCACCCGCCCCGCCGAGTACTCCGTCATCGCCACCATGAACCTCAACGGCGACTACATCTCCGACGCCCTCGCCGCCTGCGTCGGCGGCATCGGCATCGCACCCGGTGCCAACATCAACTACGACACAGGCCACGCCATCTTCGAGGCCACCCACGGCACAGCCCCCAAATACGCCAACCAAGACAAGGTCAACCCCGGCTCCGTCATCCTCTCCGGCGTCCTCAGGAGAGCGGACGAGCGTCGTGGAGGGACAGAGTGTACGGATACGAGGGGGTTGGGGGGGGGT
>JBCBMF010000206.1:0-5190 GCA_039822905.1 Planctomycetota bacterium | reverse complement strand
CCCGGCGGTATCGCCGACGACCCCACCGACCCCGCTCTCGACATGGTCCGGGGCGTGCTCTGCACGGCCCACGTCGACGTGACCGAGCGGATCGAGACCAAGCAGCTCTGGAAGCTCTTCCGCGAGGCCTATTGCGATGAGCCATTTGTGCGGATCGTCGCCGACCGCAGTGGCCCGAACCGCTTCCCGGATCCCCGCGTCGTGGTGGGCTCGAACCACGCCGACGTCGGCTTCGCGGTCGATGAACGCAGCGGCAGGGTGATCGCGCTGTGCGCGATCGACAACCTCGTCAAGGGTGCCGCCGGCTCGGCGATCCAGGCGATGAACGTGGCGCTCGGCCTGCCCGAGACGCAGGGACTGACTTTCCCCGGCCTTCACCCGGCCTGATCTGAAAGACTGATTCGACGCTCGGAGGAACGCACCATGGCAACCATCGTGATCAAGATCGGCGGCGGCGAGGGCATCGACCCGACCAACGCCACCAACGAAATCGCCTCGCTCGTGAACGATGGCCATCGCGTCGTGTTCGTCCACGGCGGGTCGCACGAGACCAATCAGCTCGCCGAGGCGATGGGTCACCCGACCCGGACCATCACGAGCCCGAGCGGCCACCAGTCCCGCCGGACCGATCGCCGGACGCTCGAGATCTTCGAGATGGCGTACTGCGGCAAGGTGAACAAGGCCGTTGTCGAAAGCCTGCGCCGAGCGCACATCGATGCAGTGGGCCTGAGCGGGATCGACGCGGGCCTCTGGATTGGCAGCCGAAAGGGCGCGATCCGAGCGGTCGAAGACGGCCGGACTGTCATCATCCGCGACGATCTGTCAGGTCGGGTCGAGTCGGTCGATGGCGACTTCTTGAATCTGCTGCTGGACGCCGGCCGCGTACCCGTGCTGACTCCTCCGGCGGTGACGGCGGATGGCATCGCGATCAATGTCGACGCCGATCGTGCCGCCGCCGCGACCGCTGCCGCGCTCAACGCCGACGAGCTGCTGCTGCTGTCCAACGTGCCGGGGCTGCTCCGCGACGCCGAGGATCGTGATTCGCTGATCACATCGGTGACCGTCCACACCATCGATGACGCACGCACTGCCGCCAAGGGCCGAATGAAGAACAAGGTCCTCGCAGCTGAGGAAGCCTTGAACGGCGGCGTGGGCAACGTCGTCATCGGATCCGCTCACGGCGAGGCCGCGATCGCGGACGCACGCAACGGCCGAGGGACGCGGTTCCTCTCAGGCTCCACGGTGAACGCATGAGCACCCACACCGACATGACAGAAATCACCGACGCCGACGTGCGGCTCTTGGTCGATCTGGTCTCGACCCCGAGCGTGTCGGGCTCCGAGCGTGCCGCTGCCGCGCGGTTTGTCGCCCATGCCGCGGAGCGCGGCTTCACGGCCGAGATCGACGAGGCCGGCAACGCCTGTGCCCATCGCGGCCCGACCGACGCCGACCTGCACATTGTGATGCTGGGTCACATCGATACCGTGCCGGGCGAGATCCCTGTGCGGATCGCGGGCGGGGTCCTCCATGGTCGGGGCTCGGTCGATGCCAAAGGCCCGCTGTGCGCCATGCTCTGCGCCGCGCAGCGGGCTGAGTTGCCCGACAACGTTCGCCTTAGTGTCATCGGTGCTGTCGGCGAGGAATCCGCCGGCTCACCGGGCGCAAGATCTGTCATGGGTCAACTCAATCCCGACGCCTGCATCATCGGCGAGCCAAGCGGCTGGGACGGCGTAACTCTGGGCTACAAGGGTCGGCTGCTTGCGACCGCCACGGCGAGTTGCCCGAACCATCACTCCGCCGGCGAACATGCCTCGGCCGGTGACGAGGTCGTCACCTGGTGGACCGCGGTCGTCGAACACGTGAACACGTTCAACGCCGAGCGCAACGGTGCATTCGAGATGATTCAAGCCACCATCCAAGACATGCGGTACCGCGGCGACGGACTGACCCAAGCCGCATCGCTTGAGACAGGTTTCCGTCTGCCGATCGGGCTGCACCCCGATGATTTCGCACGGACGATCCAGTCGCTCGCGGTGGACAACGTCACCGTCGAATGCAGCGGCCACGAACCGGCCCACGCGACCGACCGCAACGATCCCATTGTCCGCGCAGTGGCTTCCGCAATCCGCGCCGCCGGCGGTCGCCCCCGTCCCAAGCGCAAAACCGGCACGGCCGACTTCAACGTCGTCGGGCCGGTCTGGAACTGCCCCATCGCCGCGTACGGCCCCGGCGACAGCTCGCTCGATCACACGCCCTTCGAGTGTCTCGAGCTCGAAGAATACGCATGCTCGATCGGAGTGCTTGCGAACGCCGTGACGATGCTTGCTGGCGAACTGGCGTGCGCGATCCGTAATCCTACATCCACACCGCACGCAAGGTCGGCTGTCGGCCGCGTCGACTGATCGCCCGATCAAGCCGCTACACTTCCCGTTGGAAGAGTTCGCACCCGTGTGGTCCGCGAGACTGCTCAGCACGTGCGGTATTCCCCACCGCGTTACCGCAGTTCGGCGGCTTCGGTCGCGCATCAGACACGCAAAGGCAGGCATGCATCGCCCGCTCGTTAGGCCCCGACTATGGACGCGATCGCTGACTTCTTTGGCACGTTCGTGGGGCAGCTCCAGTCTCCAACGCTCGCGTTTCTGGTTGGTGGGGCGTTGCTCGCAGCCTCCGGCAGCAAGCTGACCATCCCGAGTTCCATCTACCAGTTCGTTGTCTTCGTGCTGCTCATGAAGATTGGCATGAAGGCCGGCATTGAAATCCGGGGCGCGAATCTCATGCCATGCTGCTGCCCGCGGTGTTCTCTGTGGTGATTGGTCTGCTGATTGTGCTCGCCGGCCAGTGGATCTTCACCAGGCTTCCGGCGGTGGATCGAGCGGACGGTATCGCGACGGCGGGGCTGTTCGGTGCGGTCAGCGCGTCAACACTCGCCGCCGGCATCGTGATGCTCGAAGAACAATCGATCATGTACGAGGCCTGGGTGCCGGCGCTCTACCCGTTCATGGACATCCCTGCGCTGATCCTCGCCATCGTGCTCGCCCGCGTGCACCGCGAGCGATCCAAGAACGGCAGAGCGACACGTGTGAAGACGTGGGAAATCGTCAAAGAAAGCCTACGCGGCTCGGCCTTGTCGGCCATGGTCCTGGGGCTTCTGTTGGGGCTGCTCGCTCGCCCCGAACGCGTGCTTGAGAGTTTTTATGAGCCGATCTTTCGGGGCATGCTCTCCATCCTCATGCTCATCATGGGAATGGAGGCGTGGTCGAGGCTCAGCGAGCTCCGGCGCGTTGCACACTGGTTCGCGGTCTACGCCTTCGTCGGGCCGATCGTGCACGGACTGATCGCGTTCGGGCTCGGCTACCTTGCTCACGTCTGGGTCGGCTTCAGCCCAGGCGGCGTCGTGCTGTTCGCGGCCATCGCGGCCTCCAACTCTGACATCTCGGGCCCGCCCACGATCCGCGGGGGCATCCCCTGGGCGAACCCGTCGTCGTACATCGGCGCATCGACGAGCGTCGGCACGCCGGTGGCGCTCGCGATCTGCCTCCCGATGTTCGTCGCGTTGGCGAGCATCGTGTTCGATCTTGAGGTGTGAGGTAAAGACATGTTTCACCCCGCTGCGAAGCTCACGATCATCACCGAGCACTTCCTCTGCGCGGCCGTCTGCCGAATCATCGAGCAGGGTGGCGGCACCGGGTACACCTTGGTATCCGTCGGCGGCAAGGGGTCGCACCACCTCCACCCGATGGCGGACAAGGCGACCGTGGTCGAGGGATTCGATAATGTTAAGATCGAGGTTGTCGTCACCGACCGCGAAAAGGCCGAGCGGATCGCGGAGCGCGTGCTCAAGGAGTGCCTGGCCGACAACCCGGGGATCATGTTTCTCGATCCGGTTGAGGTCTGCCGATCCGAGCGGTTTTAGGGTCCGTCGCTCTTTGAGCATGGACAGTTCGGCTTGGCCGTGTGGAGGCTGTTCGCGACGAGCGACCGTCGGCGGGGGCCGAGAATCTTGTGTTGCCGGTCATGAGACGGAACGGGCCTGTACCTGTTCCTTTTTTGTATCGCGACAGCGGACGCGGGGTTGGCCGCTCTCGCCGATCCTGTACACTGCGGCAGTAGACCAGCGCCTGCGCTCACCGGGGATGGAGCGGGCGGGAGGATCGAACATGAGAACGATCGGAACGGCGGCCTTTGTGGGTGCGCTCGCTGGCTGCGGCTCGGCGCAGCCCGACATGCTCATCACCGTTGACAACGTTAGCGCCGCCGACTGGACGATCTCCGCGGAGATCCTTTCGCCGCCATCTTTCCAAGCGATCGTCCAGGTCTGGGCCGACACAAGCTTCGAGCTTACCGGTGACGGCTCGGCGATCACCATCATCAGTTACAACCCGTCGTACGACACCACGCTTGGAAATGCGTTCGTCTCCAACGGTCCGACAGCAACCTTCATTGGCAATGCCAACTCCTTCTTCGGCATACCGGACTCGTCCAACCCGCTCTTTGTTCTTGACTTCACCTATGCCGGCGGCTTTGAGGAGCTTGAGCTTCAACTCGTCGGACAGAACAGCGCGCTCTTCGATAACTTTGGAGGGAGCATCGACGCCTACCAGTTCGCCGACGGCAGCCCGGGCAACCTGACCTGGGACGTGCAGTACATCCCAGCCCCCGCGACACTCGCTCTCGCACTCGCACCGATTACGCTCATCGCGTCACGCCGCCGCAGAAAGTGAGACACGCTGCATGACACATTCAGCCGTGACACGCGCAGCCAGTGCGGTGCTGCTCGTCGGCTCCGCCTCGGCGGAGCCCGACATGCTCATCACCGTTGACAACGTCGCGGGCGACGACTGCACCGTCTCGGCGGAGTTTCTTTCCCCGTATCCGGGCAACGTCGTCGTGCAGGTCTGGGCGTACGCCAGCTTCGACCTCGCCGGCGATGGGTCCGCGATCACGATCACGAGCTACAACCCGTCGTACGACAACACGGCGTTCGGACCCGCGAGCGTAACGAATGGGCCCACCGCCAGCTTCGTCGGACAGGCCGGCCCGCTGTTCGCAACACCCGATCTCAGCAATCCGCTTTCTGTGCTCGATTTCACCTACGCGGGGAGAGCCGAATCGCTTGAACTCTCGCTGGCTGGGTTGAACGCCATCGTCGATGCGTTCAGCTTCGGATCGCTGGTTCTCTATCAGGATTCG
>JBCBMF010000205.1:0-5196 GCA_039822905.1 Planctomycetota bacterium | reverse complement strand
GTGCTGACCGGGCTCGGGTTCTGGGAGGCGGTGACCTTCAGCTTTGTCAGTCCCGAGCACGCCGAGCCGTGGTACGCCGAGGGCCTCGAGCAGGCGCGGGTCGATGACGACCGCCGCGGCGCGGAGCCGACGCTTCGGCCGAGCGTGATCCCGAGCCTCTTGCAGTGCCGGAAGCACAACGCCGCGGCGCAGGTGCATGTGGACGGCGGCGTTCGTCTGTACGAACTCTCGGCGACCTTCGCACAAACGCCCGAGCACAAGTCGGTCGAGCGGCGGACGCTGACGATGCTGATGGATGTCGAGGGCGTCGCGCCCGGGAAGATGCCCAAGCCCGAGCAGTTGCAGTCAGCCGTGCGAGCGATCCGCGGCGCGGTGGAGCACGCCGTCGCGGCGATGGCCGGCCCGGCGCGCACGATCACGGTTGTCCCCGCTGCCCCCGCGTGCAGCGGATGGGATGCCGCCGGTCACGGGCGGGTGAAAGCCGATGGCCAGGAGCTGGGCGTCTTCGGCATCGTCGGCGAGCACGCCCGCAAGCTCGCGGGGCTCGACGAGCACGTGGTCGCGGCCGAGCTCGATCTCGATGCCCTGCTGGGCCTCTACCCGCCCCGCGGCAAGGTCGAGGCGCTGCCGGCGTTCCCGACGATCGAGCGAGACCTCTCGCTGATTCTCGACGAGGCCGTCCCGTGGGCGAAGGTCGTCGACCTGATCGAGTCCGCCGAGCCCGCGCACTTCGACGGCATCGACTTCGTGGGCACGTTCCGAGGCAAGCAGGTCGGGGCGGGCAAGAAATCGCTCACTGCTCGGCTCCGGTTCCGGCTCGATTCCGGCACGCTTCGGCACGAGGACGTCGACCCGCAGGTTGAGCGGGTCGTCCAACTCGCGACCGAGAAACTCGGCGCGACTTTGCGGGCGTAGGCACCCGCTTTGCTGACGTTCGACGCAGAATTGTGCACGTTCGTGTATGTTTGCAGTCTGATCGATTCTCGATCCGACACCATGGCGTGACGGCGAAAGCGCCGAACGGCTGTATACAATGTCATGGCCGTTGTCCGAGAACCGCCGCCGATCGCCCCCGGGCCGGTAGGCGGGGAGCCAAGGCCAGGATCGCACGCCCCTGAAAGGAGCACGCCATGACCCAGACAGCAACCACGGCCTCGACCGCGGCGGAGGCGAAGATGGACAGCAAGCCCATGGTCTACGTCAACGGTCAGATGCTCCCGAAATCCCAGGCCGGCATCAACGTCTTCGACCACGGGCTGCTCTACGGCGACGGCGTGTTCGAGGGCATCCGGATCTACCGGGGCCGGATCTTCAAGCTCGAGCAGCACCTTGACCGGCTCTACGAGTGCGCGGGCCGGATCCGGCTCGACCTCGCCAAGCACGTCTCCCGCGACGAGATGACTCAGATCATGCGCAGGTGCATCGAAGCCAACGAGCTGACCGAGGGCTACATCCGCCTCGTCGTGACCCGTGGCGTGGGCACGCTCGGGCTCAACCCGTTCCTCTGCCCCGAGCCGGGCGTGGTCTGCATCGCCGACCAGATCCAGCTCTACACGAACGAGATGTACGAGCAGGGCATGCGGGTGGTTGTCGCAGAGCGGCCTCGGATCCCGGTCGAGTGCCTCGACCCGCGGATCAAGAGCCTGAACTACCTGAACAACATCCTCGCCAAGGTCGAGGCGATCGACGCCGGTTGTCTCGAGTGCATCATGCTCAACACCGACGGCCGCGTCGCCGAGGGCTCGGGCGACAACATCTTCGCGGTCAAGGACGGCGAGCTGCACACGCCGCCGGTCACCGAGGGCCTGCTCGAGGGCATCACCCGCCGGTTCGTGATCGACACGCTCGCACCGATGGCGGGCATCCCGGTGAACGAGCGGAACCTCGAGCTGCAAGAGGTCATGGACGCTGATGAGCTGTTCATGACAGGCTCGGCCGCGGAGATGATCGCGGTGACGAGCATCGGCAAGACGGAGCAAGACGCGCACGTCATCGGCTCAGGCGCCGAGGGCCCGATCACGAAGGCGCTGCGGGCGAAGTTCCGGCAGATCGTGACGAGCGACAACGTGCCAGAGGATTGAGTTCGGCCACGGCGGGCGGCGAGCGCCGTGGCATCGCGCCCGTGCTTCGCCGGTGCCTCGCCCGTTCCTGCGCGATAGCCTGTCCGCATGGCGGCCCACGACACACCGACAGATGCTCTGGCGCGTGCGGATGTCCTGCGTCTGGTCGCGTTGCCGGCTGGGCCGATCGTGGGCGTGCTTGTGTACGTCCTGCTGGGCGCGACCGATCTCGGGCACGAGCCGCGGGCGGTCGCGGCGTCTGCGGTGTGGATGGCGATCTGGTGGATGACCGAGGCGGTGCCGCTGGCGGCCACGAGCCTGCTGCCGCTGGTGCTGTTCCCGGCGTTGCAGGTCGTGACGATGCGGGAGGCCGCCGCGCCGTACGCGCACCCGCTAGTGGGGCTGTTTTTCGGCGGGTTCATCCTCGGCCTCGCGGTCGAGCGTTGGGGGCTGCACAAACGGCTGTCGCTGGCGACCGTGCTGCTCGTGGGCACGAAGCCGACGCGGCTGATCGCGGGGTTCATGCTCGCGACTGCGGTGATGAGCATGTTCATCTCGAACACGGCGACCGCGCTCATGATGCTGCCGATCGCGATGAGCGTGATCGGCCTGCTCGAACGCATGGGCAGCACGCACGCCAACTTCGGGCCCGCGCTCTTGCTGGGTATCGCTTATGCCGCGAGCATCGGCGGCACCGCGACGGTCACCGGGACGCAGCCCAACATCCTGACCGTCGGCTTCCTGCGCGAGAAGGGCGTCGATATCTCGTGGGCGGGCTGGCTGCCGTTCGGGCTGACGCTCTGCGGCATCATGCTGCCGGTTACCTGGCTTTTGCTGACGCGCGTGACGCTGCCCGTGCGCGTCCCGGCGATCCCGGGTGTGCGGGGGCTGCTGCGAGAAGAGTTGCTCGGCCTCGGGCGGATCTCGCGCGGCGAGTGGACGGTGCTCGCCGTCTTCGTCTTCGTCGCCGCGGGCTGGATCTTCCGAGGCATGATCCAGTCGGCGCTGGAGGGCGCGGGCCTCACAGTTGCGGCGGCGACGCTCGACACGCTGGGCGACACCGGCGTTGTGATGATCGGCGCGATCGCGCTCTTCGCGCTGCCCGTTAGTCTCAAGGACCGGACGTTCGCGATGGACTGGCAGACGACCAAGGGCATGCCGTGGGAAGTGCTGCTGCTGTTCGGCGGCGGGCTGAGCCTGGCGGCAGCCATGAAGGCGAGCGGGCTCGATGTCTGGATCGGTCAGCGCATGGGCGGGCTCGAAGGCGTGCCGATCTGGCTGCTGATCGGCGTGATCACGCTCACGGTCGTGTTCCTGACCGAGCTGACGAGCAACACCGCGACGACGGCGGCGCTGGTGCCGGTGCTGGGTTCTGCCGCTGACGGCCTGGGCGTGCACCCGCTGCTGCTGATGCTGCCGGCGGGCGTGGTGGCGAGCTACGCGTTCATGCTGCCGGTGGCGACGCCGCCCAACGCGATCGTCTTCAGCTCGGGCCGGCTGCGGATCCAGCAGATGGCCAAGGCGGGCATCCTGATGAACATCATCGGTGCGTTGGTGATCTCGCTTGTTGTCGCGACCGTGGCGGACGATCTTCTGGGCGTTGACCTCGACGCGGCGCGTACGGCGCCCGCTGGCGGCTAGCATTTACCAGCCGAGGGGGCGCGTTCGGCCCGCGCTTCCTCTTTCTGTCGATCGGCCGCGGGATCCGCTGAGCGGTCGCCGCCGACGCATCGAGGCCGACAGAAACACTGGGGTTTATGGCGCAGCTTCCGCGTTCCTTTCTCTTCGGTCTCTCGATCGCTCTGCGTGTCGTGATCGTCATCGTCCTGATCGCCGGC
This sequence comes from Planctomycetota bacterium, assembly GCA_039822905.1. Lineage (GTDB taxonomy): Bacteria > Planctomycetota > Phycisphaerae > Phycisphaerales > UBA1924 > JANQQZ01. Next base: position 1,298 of record JBCBMF010000205.1, on the reverse strand, counting down.
GGCTTCGGCGTGTTCCGGGTGCTCGAGGCGTCGAAGATCGAGCCTGAGCCGATCGAGCAGACGCTCCAGCCGCTGCGGGTGCAGGCGATCGCCGCGCCCGAGCGCGTGCTGCCGCGCGTGATCGAGGGCTTCGGCACGGCCCGGGCGATGGACGCCTCGGTGATCTCCGCGCAGGTGACCGCGCGGGTGGTCGAGCGGCCGGCTTCGATCGAGCCCGGCAACGCGATCGAGCGAGGCGACCTGATCGTCCAGCTCGAGTCGGGGGACTTCGAGAGCCGGGCCGAGGCGGGCAGGCAGCGGATCGCAGCGGTCAACGCACAGCTTGCCGCGCTCGACGCCGAACGCGTGCAACTCGAGAACCAGGTCAGGCTCGCCGAGGAGGAGATCGAGATCGATCGCCGGGACCTCGCTCGGATCGAGAAGGCCGTCGAAGGCGGGTCGGGCACGCAGGCCGACGTTGATCTGCGGCTCGCGGCGGTCCGCCGATCCGAGCGTTCGCTCGAGGCGATCAAGCAGGCGTTGGTCCAGGTCGCGCCGCGGGCCGAGCAGCTGACCGCGGATCTCGGGAACCTGCGGGCGGCCTTGCGGATCGACGAGGAGGATCTTTCCAGGACGACGATCCGCGCACCGTTCGCGGGGCGGCTGCAATCGGTCGAGGTCGAGCCCGGCGAGTTCGTCCGCGCAGGCGATCGGATCGCGCGGGTCGTGAGTCTCGACCGGGTCGAGGTGCCGCTTCGTGTGCCTGTCACCGGATCGTCGGTGATCTCGATCGGCGATCGCGCGGAGCTGCGGGGCGACGGGCCCGGCGCGGGCATGTGGCAGGGAACGGTCGCACGCATCGCGCCCGAGTCCGACGCGGCGACGCGCACGCTGACCGTCTTCGTCGAGGTCGAGCAGGCCGGGAGCGATCGGCCGCTTTTGCCGGGTCAGTTCGTGATGGGCGCAATCAAGACGCAGGCGACCGAGCCGAGCGTGCTGGTGCCACGCCGCGCCGTCGTCGGCGATCGCGTGATGCTCGCGATGAGCAACAGCCCGAGCCGGGCTGAGCCAGCGGGCGTGCGTGTGAGCCGATACGTGGAGCTGGAGCTGCCGGAGATCGCGCCCGGCGAAACGCAGTGGGCCGTGCTCGCCGAGGGCGTCGAGCCGGGCGCGACCGTGATCACGTCGAACCTTGACGAACTCATCGGCGGCATGCCGGTCGAGCCATCGCTGGGGAGCGAAGACATGATCGGGGAGTCGGGCGAATGAGCATCCCCGCGTTCGGCGTTCGCAAACCGGTGGTGGCCAACCTGGTGATG
>JBCBMF010000204.1:0-5200 GCA_039822905.1 Planctomycetota bacterium | reverse complement strand
CCCTCGACGGCCCGGGCCACCTCTACAGCGACCGCGTCCACACCGACATCGAATTCCACGCCCTCGTCCGCGTCGCCACGCCCGAAGAAACCGGCGCACCCCGCACCGGCAACGGCGGCATCTACTTCCGAACCTTCCCAAACCAAGGCAACCCCGACACCTGGCCCACCGACCACGGCTACGAAGCACAAATCGACAACCACGACACCCGCACCACGCACTACACCGGCTGCATCTACGACAAGGCCGCCGCTGTTGCCGGTAAGCCAATCACCCGCGACGGCGCATGGTTCGACTACCGCATCCGAGCCGTGGGAGACCGAGTGCAGACGTTCATCAACGGCCAGCCCATGGTCGACGCCGAGCTCACCGAAGTCGGCGAGGGCATGATCGCCTTCCAAACCCACCACCCCGGCAACCGCATCGAGTTCCGCGACATCCGCTGGCGCGTGCCGACCGCGGACGAGCTCGATGACTAAATCAGGCTCACCCAAGAGCCCTTGCTCGCAAGGCACGCCTCGATAAAGGCCACCCCATGCGCACCATCCGCAGCGGTGGGGGCCATCCACGAGTGCACCGAGTCAACGCCGCGGATCCGATCGATCGCCCCGCGATAGATGTTCGCGAACGCATCATGGAAGCCTTCCGGATGCCCCGGCGGCGTCCGCGTCGACAACCTTGCCGCTTCCGACGCCGCCATCCCGCGCGTGACCGTCTTCCGCGCGCCATCAAGCAGCCGCACCTCGAGTGCGTTGGGCTGCTCCTGCTTCCACGTCAGCGAGCCCGTCTCGCCGAACACACGCAGCGACAGCCCGTTCTCTTCGCCCACACACACCTGGCTCGCCGTGATCGAGCCCCGCGCGCCCGTGTCATACCGCAGCAGCACGCTCGCGTCGTCGTCTACCCGCCGGCCCTCGACAAAGCTCGATACATCCGCCAGCACTTCGCTCGGCCGAAGCCCGGTCACAAACGCCGCCAGATGCTCCGCGTGCGTTGCAATATCGCCGAGCGCTCCCGCGCCCGCCCGCGCCGGGTCCGTCCGCCACGCCGCCTGCTTGTGGCCGCTTGCCTCCAGATCCGTCGCCAGCCACCCCTGCACGTACTCCGCTTGCACCCGCCGAACCGCGCCGATCGCGCCAGACTCGACCAACGCTCTAGCCTCGCGCACGAGCGGATACCCCGAGTAGTTGTACGTGATCGTGACCGTCTTCCCGGTCTTTCCCGCCGCGGCAGCGATCGCAGCGCACTCCTCGCTCGTCACCGCCATCGGCTTGTCAAGCACCACGTGAAACCCGGCCTCCAAGCACGCGGTCGCCAGCCCCGCGTGCGTGAAGTTCGGCGTCACGATCGACACCGCCTCGATCCGCTTGCTCTCGGGCAATGCGGCTTCCGCTTCCAGCATGGCCTCAACGCTGGCGTAGCCACGCGGAATCCCGATCGCCTTTGCCGACGCCAACGCACGGTCTTCGTCCGAAGACAGCGCGCCCGCAACAAGCTCACCGAGCCCATCGAGCCGCATCGCCGTCCGGTGCACTGCACCGATAAACGCCCCCTCGCCCCCGCCGATCATCCCGAACCGAACCGGCTTCATGCCTGCTCCTTCTCATCGAACGCGCTGTCGAACGCACGATCCGCCGGCGGGAAGTCGATCGACCGAACATAGTCCGCCGCCTCTTCCGCGCCGTGAAACCGGTCCATGTCCGGGTCTTCCCACTCGATGCTGAGCGGCCCGCCGTACCCGATCCGGTTCAGCGATCGGATGATCGCATCAAAGTCGATCTCACCTCGGCCCACCGAGCGAAAGTCCCACCCCCGCCGCGCATCGCCGAAGTGCAAATGCGATCCGAGAATCGACGCGTCATCCGCCGGCCGCCTCGCCGCGTCCTTCATATGCACGTGGTAGACCCGATCGCCGAACCGATCGAGGAACCGCACCGGGTCGATCCCCTGCCAGATCAGGTGCGACGGATCAAAGTTGACCCCAAACGCCGCGCGCCCGCCGACCGCCTCAACAGCCCGCTCCGTCGTCGGGATGTCGTACGCGATCTCGGTCGGGTGTACCTCCAGCGCGAACCGGACGCCGACCTCATCGAACACGTCCAGGATCGGATTCCACCGATCCGCAAAGTCGCGGTACCCCGCGTCGATGTCGGCCTGACTCGTCGGCGGAAAGAAGTACAGCATGTGCCAGATCGACGAACCCGTGAAGCCGTTGACCACATCAACACCAAACGCCCGCGCCGCCCGCGCCGTCCGCTTCATCTCGTCCGCCGCCCGCTGCCGAACGCCTTCCGGCTCGCCATCACCCCACACCGCCGCCGGCAGAATCGACTCGTGCCGATGGTCGATCGGGTCGCACACCGCCTGCCCAACAAGGTGATTGCTGATCGCCCGGCATACCAGCCCATGCCGATCCAGCAGTTCCCGGACCGTGTCGCAATACCCCGGCTCGTTCACCGCGCGATGCACATCGAAGTGATCGCCCCAGCACGCGAGTTCCAGACCATCGAATCCCATCTCCGCCGCCCGCGGCGCAAGCTCCGCCAGCGGCAGGTCGGCCCACTGGCCGGTAAACAACGTCACGGGTCGAGGCATGATCGGCTCCTGCAATTCGGGGCATCGACATCGGTTCGATTGTGCATGCAATCGCACACAACGCCGGCCGCGATTCTGGTACACTTCGCCACTGTAACAGTAACGCCGGAGCCGACCCCACGATGACCGACACCACCACGCCGCCATACGTTCGCACGCGGCTGAGCGTGATGATGTTCCTCCAGTACGCCATCTGGGGCGCGTGGCTGCCAATCCTCTACCCCTTCCTGCTGGGTCACCGCGGCTTCGAACTCAACGAGGTCGGCCTCATCCTCGCCGGCGGCGCAGCCGGCGCCATCGTCGGCCCCTTCATCGCGGGCCAGATCGCCGACCGCTTCTTTGCCACCGAGAAGTTCCTCGGCGTCAGCCACCTCGTTGGCGCGGTCCTCGTCTGGTTCCTCGCCGAGCAAGAAAGCTACGTGCCCTTTCTCGTTATCTCCATCTTCTACGGCATCGTCTACGCCCCAACCCTTGCACTCACCAACTCCATCTCGTTCCATCACCTGCCCGACCGCGACCGCGACTTCGGCAAGGTCCGCCTCTGGGGCACGATGGGCTGGATCGCCGCGGGCATCATGATGGGCCAGTGGCTGCTCGCCAACCACACACCAACGGACGCCGACGCCGCAGCCGTCCAAGCAGCCCAAGACGCCGGGCGAGCTGACGCCTTCAAGCTGTCTGCGATCCTCGGCGTCGTCATGGGCATCTTCTGCTTCACACTGCCAAACACGCCGCCTGCAACCGAATCAAACAGCAATGCATCGCTCAAAGCACTCGGTGAGGTCAAGCGGCAGCCCCTGCTGATGCTCTTCGCGATCGCGATCCCAGTCTCGATCATCCACCAGTTCTACTTCGTGCACGCCTCGGGCTTCCTCACCATCGTGCAGAACCAGGCCGGCGGCGAGGGCATCTCGAACGCCATCAACAGCGTCTTCGGCGTCGGCGGTGGGGGACTCATGACCATCGGCCAGATGACCGAGATCGCCGTCATCGGCCTCATGCCATTCGTCGCCAAGAAAGTCGGCCGAAAGTGGCTGCTCGCGGCCGGCCTCGCTGCCTACGCCCTCCGCATGGCGCTCTTCGCCTACCTGCCGACCGACACCGCAGCCGGCCTCGCCATGGCCATCGCCGGCGTCGCCCTGCACGGCTTCTGCTTCGGCTGCTTCATCTTCGTCGCCTTCATGGTCGTCGACGAACAAACCACACCCGACGTCCGAGCCAGCGCGCAGAACCTCTTCAACCTCGTGATCGTCGGCATCGGCATCATCGTCGGCAGCATGTTCGCGACCTGGGTCGCGCAGCAAAGCACGTATGTCGACGCCACCGGTACTGAGCAGATGGACTACACCAAACTCTTCACCGTCCCCATGTGGATGGCCGTCGGCTGCCTCGCCCTTTTGCTGATCGCCTATCCCGCCCGAGCCAAGAAGATCGAACCCGTAGTGAACCCCGAGACTGACGGAGCCACCGCGTGAGCAAGAAACGAATCACCCCCAGCCGCCGCGACTTCCTCGGTGCCGCCGCCCTCGCCGCCGGCGGCCTCGGCCTCGCCGCACACGCACAGCGACCCGTCGCCCGGCCGATCGTGCGGGCGAAGCCTGCCCTCGCCCGCCCGAGACCGCCTCGCTCCGGCGAGTCGACCCGGATCGCGATCGTCGGCACCGGCGGCATGGGCCGTGCCCACCTCTCCTCGATCCTCGCGCTCAAGCAGGACAAGGGTCTCGATGTCGAGATCGCAGCCCTCTGCGATGTGAACGACCTGCACGCCGCCGACGCGCTCAAGCGCGTGCAAGACGCCGGCCAGTCCACCGAGCCCCTGATGACCCGCGATCACCGGGAAGTCATGGCACGCGAAGACATCCACGGCGTCCTCATCGCCACGCCCGAGCACTGGCACAGCCCGATCGCCATCGACGCCATCGCCGCCGGCAAAGACGTCTACATCGAGAAGCCGATGACGCTGCAACTCGACGAAGCAATCGAGCTCCGCAAGACTGTCCAGCAGAACCCCGAGGTCATGTTCAACGTCGGCACGCAGAAAATCATGCTGCCCAAGTACCAGGAAGCCAAACGCGTCATCGAAGAGGGCCGCATCGGCACCCCCGTCTTCAGCCAGACCAGCTACTGCCGAAACTCGCCCGACGGCGAGTGGAACTACTACGAACTCGACGACAAGTGGGCACCCGGCAGCAACCTCGACTGGCAACGCTGGCTGGGCCACCTCGGCCCGCTCGAGTGGGATCCCAAGGTCTACATCCGCTGGCGCCGCTACCGAGACTTCTCCACGGGCATACTGGGCGACCTGCTCGTCCACGAGATCACGCCTCTGATGATGTCGCTCGAGTCCGTCGGCTGGCCAGTCCGAGTCCAGGCCATCGGCAGCCACCTCGTCGATAAGGAAATGGAGAACCACGACCAGGTCAACCTCCAGGTCGAGTTCGAGTCGGGCCACCAGATGATCGTCGCCGGCTCCACCTCCCCCAGATGGGCGGCCATGGCGGGCGCGGACATGGCCGTGGCGATCTGGTTTGGCAAGGCCGCGGCAAGATCCGCCGCGCGTTGATCGGCGGAGCGCGTCTCGAGCGCATCGAAATGGGTCATGGGG
>JBCBMF010000203.1:0-5299 GCA_039822905.1 Planctomycetota bacterium | reverse complement strand
AAGACTTTGGTTGCGAGGGCACCCGAGTTCAGCTGTGGCGCGAGGGCGGCGGGCCTGAGCAGGTGGGTCTCGACGACGTCTTTGGGGATGGTGGTGAGCTTGGACTCGCGGACGGAGCGTTCGGTGCTGTAGCGGGCGAGTTCTTTGGTGATGACGTGGAGGTCGGGGTGGGTGCCGGCTTGGAGGAGGGACTGGACTCGGCCGGCGGGGTCGGGGGCGAGGTTGCCCGAGAGGTCGCGCTCGGTGGTTGGGTCGAGGACAAGGGCGGCGAAGGCGAGGGCTGTGGTGAGCTTACCGACGCCCTTCGGGCCGTGGAAGACCCAGGCGTGGTGGAGGCGCTGCGACTCGATGGCGGCGGTGAGCTGGGAGACGGGGCGGTCGTGGCCGAGGATGGTGCTGAGAGGCTTGGGCGCGGGGTGAGTTGGTTCTGTGGTCGGATCGGGGGCGCCCAAGACTTGGTCTTGTTTTTTGCGGGTGGCTTTCTTAGTGGTGCGCTTCTTTGCCACTTGCGTAGAGGATAGCAGGCGCGATCCGCTGGATTCGCTTCGCTCATCCATGGCATCTGGTGTTGGTGTGTGGCTAGGCCTGGGCGGTCTGGAAGACCCATTCCGGGAAGGGGTCGGGCCAGACGGACCAGGCTTCGGGGCCCATGGCGAATTCTTCGTCTGTGAGCAGGCAGCTGTCGAGGAGGGTGCGGGTGTAGGCCTCGTCGAGGTTGACGCCGATCATGACGACTTCTTGTCGGCGGTCGCCGTGGGGTTCTTCCATGCGGGACTCGATCCACTTGCGGGACTCGCCGTCGTCGGGCCAGTGCTCTTTGGGTGCCGCGGCCCACCATCGGCCGGCGGGTTCCATCTTGAACGAGCCGCCGGCCTGGGACCAGAGGGCCGCGAAGTCGTGCTTGGTGGCGAGCCAGCAGAAGCCCTTGGAGCGCGTGGTCTTGAGAAATCCGCCGACGACCATGTCGTAGAGACGTTGGGGGTGGAAGGGGCGGCGGGCCTTGTAGACGAAGCTGGAGATGCCATACTCCTCGGTCTCGGGCACGTGCTCGTTGTTGAGCTCTTTGATCCAGGCGGGGGATGACATGGCTGATTCCATGTCGAACGTGCTGGTGCCGATGATTTCCTTGAGATCGATCTCGGCGTTGGTCGTGCGGATGAGCTTCGCGTCGGCGTTGAGCGAGCGGACCATGCCCTCGACGTGCTTGAGCTCCGCTTCGTCGACGAGGTCGCACTTGTTGACGAGTATGACGTCGGCGAACTCGACCTGGTCTGTGAGCAGGTCGGCGATGGAGCGTTCGTCTTCGTCGGAGAGGCCCATGTCGCGGTCGGTCAGGTCGTCGTAGGTCGCGAACTCGGTGCGGAAGTTGGAGGCGTCGACGACGGTGACCATGGTGTCGAGCTTGGAGAGCGTCGCGAGGGAGTTGCCGTCTTCGTCTTCGAAGGTGAAGGTCTGGGCGACGGGGAGGGGCTCGGAGATTCCCGTGGACTCGATGAGCAGGTAGTCGAACTTGCCCTCGCGGGCGAGGCGCGAGACGGCCTTGAGCAGGTCATCGCGGAGCGTGCAGCAGATGCAGCCGTTGGACATCTCGACGAGTTCTTCTTCGACGCGGTCGAGCGAGGCGTCGCCGTGCTTGACGAGTTCGGCGTCGATGTTGACCTCGCTCATGTCGTTGACGATGACGGCGACCCGGAGGCCCTCGCGGTTTCGGAGCACGTGGTTGAGGAGTGTGGTTTTGCCGGAGCCGAGGAAGCCCGAGAGGACGGTGACGGGGAGGCGTGACTGCTTCTTGAATCCGAGCATGGCGTGACCCTGTTTGCGTCTGGCGAGGGCGAACGCACTGGCGTCCGCGCGGGGCAACAGCGGAAACGATAATCATTTCTCATTCCGAGATCCGGGGCGATCGGAGAGTTTGCACAAATGAGGCGGGGTCTCAATCGCCTCGCGGCGGCGCACCGCTGAACGCCGGATTGATCGGGTCCCTAGACGCCCTTGAGCTTGTTGAGGGCGTTGTAGGCGGCAGCCTTGTAGGCCTCGGCGAGCGTGGGATAGTTGAAGACGGTGTCGACGAAGTATTCGGCGGTGGCGTTGAAGGCGATTGCGGCCTGGCCGATGTGGATGAGTTCGGTAGCGCCGGTGCCGAGGGCGTGGACGCCGAGGACGGTGTGGGTGTCCTGGTGGATGAGGAGCTTGAGCATGCCGATGTCGTCGCCGATGAGCTGGCCTCGGGCGATCTCTTTGTAGCTGGCGGTGCCGGACTCGTAGGGGATGCCCTCTTCGGTGAGTTTCTGCTCGGTCCAGCCGACCATTGAGATCTCGGGGACGGCGTAGATGCCGTAGGGCAGCAGGTCGCTCACGGTGTCGTAGCGCTGGCCGAACATGTGGCAGGCGGCGATGCGGCCCTGCTCGTAGCTGGTGCTGGCGAGGGCTGGGAAGCCGATGACGTCGCCGGCGGCGTAGATGTGGGGCTGGCTGGTCTGGTAGGTGTCGTTGACGGCGATGCGGCCGCGGTGGTCGGCTTCGAGGTTGGCGTTGGCGAGGTCGAGGGAGTCGGTGGCACCCTGGCGGCCGATGGCGTAGAGGAGCGCGTCGGCGCGGATGGTCTTGCCGGATTCGAGGACGGCCTCGGCCATGATGCCGTCGCTGGTGTGCGCGCCCTCGATGGCGTCGATGCGATTGATCTTGGTGACTTTCTCGCCGAGTCGGAGCGTTGCGCCGGCTTGACGGAGATGGAACTGGAGAGCTTCGGTGATCTCGTCGTCGACGAAATCGAGCAGGCGGGGGCGGCCTTCGACGAGGGTGATCTTGACGCCCACGGCCTGGAGCATGGAGGCGTATTCGGTGCCGATGACTCCCCCACCGACGACGATCATGGAGCGGGGCATGGCGGGGAGCTTGTGGATCTGATCGCTGGTGATGATGTTGTCGTCGTCGAAGGGGATGGTGTCGGGGCGTGCAGGACGGGTGCCGACGGCGATGAGGAACTTGTCGGCCTTGACGCGGTCGGAGCCTCGCGTGTGGGTGACGGTGACGGTGTGTGAATCGGTGAAGGCGGCTGTGCCGTGCATGACCTCGACGTGGTTGCGGCGGAACTGGCCCTCGGTGATGTCGATCTCGGCGCCGATGACCCGCGAGCAGGACTGCATGAGGTTGGAGAAGAGGGCGTCTTTGGCGGAGGCGAAGTCTTCGTAGCGGGGCGCGGCGACGGATCGGCCCGCGACGTGGAGGATGGCCTCGCGGAGGGCCTTGCTGGGGATGGTGCCGGTGTTGACGGCGACGCCGCCGACGGTCTGGCGTTTCTCGACAACGACGACGGACTTGCCGAGCTTGGCGGCCTGGATGGCGGCACGTTGGCCGGCGGGGCCAGATCCGATGACGCAGAGGTCGTAGTGGCGCATTGGGGTCTCCGGTGGTCTTTGGAGAGTATCGGGTTTGGGGGGGCTCTACGATGATCGGCGATCGCGTGTGACTGGCTGAGGGTGGCCCCTCGCTCACGCGAGGGGCTCGTCTTCGGGTTCGTGGAGATTCGGATGGAAGCTGGATTGCGTGGCAGGTCGGCGTCGGAGATCCGCGAGGCGTTTATCGCCTTCTTTCGGGATCGGCACGGGCATTCGTTTGTGCCTTCGAGCCCGAGTGTGCCGGTGGACGATCCGACGCTGCTGTTTGCGAACGCGGGGATGAACCAGTTCAAGCCGTGTTTCTTGGGGACCACGCAGGCGGGGAGCCCGCTGCACGGGCTGAAGCGTGCGGTGAACAGCCAGAAGTGCATCCGGGCTGGTGGGAAGCACAACGACTTGGATGACGTCGGGCTGGATACGTATCACCACACGTTCTTTGAGATGCTGGGGAACTGGAGCTTCGGGGACTTCTTCAAGGCCGAGGCGATCGAGTGGGCGTGGGCGTTTCTGACTGAGGTTTGTGGGCTGGACGGGGATCGGCTGTACGCGACGTACTTCGAGGGCGACCCGGCGCAGGGGCTGGAGCCGGATCACGAGGCGCGGGACTTGTGGATGCGGTTTTTGCCGGCGGAGCGGGTGCTGCCGGGGAACGCGAAGGACAACTTCTGGGAGATGGGGGATGTTGGGCCGTGCGGGCCTTGCAGCGAGTTGCACTATGACCGGATAGGGGGACGTGATGCCGCGAGCCTCGTGAACATGGATGATCCGGATGTGATCGAGGTTTGGAACCTTGTGTTCATCCAGTTCAACAAGGAGAAGGACGGGGATGGGGTGGCGCTGAAGGCGCTGCCGGCGAAGCATGTTGATACGGGCATGGGGCTCGAGCGGCTTGTGTCCATCTTGCAGGACAAGCGGAGCAACTACGACACGGATCTGTTTGGGCCGGTGTTTGCTGAGATCCAGAAGGTCACGAAGTTCGGCAGGCCCTACGGCGGGAAGCTTGGCGACGAGGACCCGGAGCGTGTGGATATGGCGTACCGGGTGATCGCGGATCACATCCGGACGCTGGTTGTGGCGATCACGGACGGGGCGGTGCCGAGCAACGAGGGGCGGGGATACGTGCTTCGGCGGGTGCTGCGGCGGGCTGTTCGGTTCGGGCGGCAGATGCTGGGGGCGGAGACGGGGTTTTTGACGGACCTTGTGCCGGTGGTGGCGAAGCCCTTGGGGGATGGGTTCCCGGAGCTTCGGAGCAACACGGCGAAGGTGGCGGAGATCATCGCGGATGAGGAAGCGAGCTTCGGGCGGACGCTGGACAAGGGTATTCGCATCTTCGATCGACATGTGCTGCTAGCACTGATGGCAGAGTTTTCACGCGGGCGTGGAGCACATTCTGATGCAGCACAGCGTGAAGCGTCCACTGAGATCCAGAGCGTATCAGACAAGGAATTTACGGAATCGATGAGCGATGGCATGCCTGCGGCAACTGACGCCACGGTGTTGCAATTGACCTACCGCTTCGACCTGAAGGAACCGGAGCAGTACAGGTGTGCCCTCGACGCAGTGACGTCAGCCTTTGTTTCCACCCACTACGACCAGCCCCCGACGATCGCGGGCGATGACGCGTTCATGCTGTACGACACCTACGGCTTCCCGCTGGATCTGACGCAGATGATGGCGGCGGAACGCGGGCTTTCGGTTGACGTTGATGGCTTCAACGCGGCGATGGAGGCGCAGCGCGAGCGGAGTCGGGCCGGGAGCAAGTTTGGCTCGGGCGAGGACTTGCTGAAGCTGGAGCCGGACGCGCTGGCAAGGCTGGCGCACAAGAACATCAAGGCGACGGACGACTCGGCGAAGTACGGGTCGCAGGATGTGCGCGGGCGGATCCGGGCGATCTGGAACGG
>JBCBMF010000202.1:0-5344 GCA_039822905.1 Planctomycetota bacterium | reverse complement strand
ACATCGCTGCGCACCTCCGGCGTCGCGGTCGCCGTGAGCGCGATGGTGACCGGGTCGCCTAGCCGGCGCTTGAACTCACCAACACGGGCATACGCGGGCCGGAGGTCGTGCCCCCACCGGCTGATGCAGTGGCACTCGTCGATCGCGAGCAGGTTCACGCCGCCCGGCACGGCATCGAGCGCCGAGACGAAGTCCGGCTTCAGCATGCGCTCGGGCGTCGCGTATATCAGCTCGTACGCGCCCGCTGCAAGCTTCGCGTACCGCTTCTCGCGCTCGCGGCGGTCGAGCGTGCTGTTCACGTAGCTCGCGCGGATGCCGCGCTCGCGCAGCGCCGCGACCTGGTCTTCCATCAGCGCGATCAGCGGGCTGAACACGAGCCCAACGCCGGGAGATTCGCCCCGCGCCCCGTGCGCCGCAGCGATCGCGACCGACGGCAGCTGATAGCACAGGCTCTTGCCGGACCCCGTCGGCAGCACGACCAACGCATCGCCGCCGGCAACGACCCGGCCGACCACGTCGCCCTGCACGCTGCGGAGCGAATCGAAGCCGAAGCGATCGTGAAGGACCTTCCCGACAAGAGTCTTCTCTACGATGTGGTCAGATGGCGGCGATTGATCAGTCACGGACGAGCCTATGGAACCGCGGATGGAACATCCACGCCGCGGCCCGCGTTGTCCGGCTCATGGGCGACGCGTCGCGATCGGCATTGCACGGCAGGGAGGCCCGGGCGTTCGCGTTGTCGTGGTCGGCCGCGCTGCTCACCGGCTGCGCCGTCCCCGGGCCCAAGTCGCCGAAGGCGATGATCAACGAACTCGAGCGCGCATCCGTCGCCGACAACACCGGGGCGTTTGTGTCTTATCTGCGCGCCGGCGAGCCGCACGCGCCCAGGGTTATCTACGTCCACGGCTCACCGGGCGACGCCAAGGCGTTCGCCGACGATCTGGTGGATCCGCTTCCGGGCTTCGAGTCGATCTCGATCGATCGGCCGGGCTTCGGCGAAGCCAAGGACCGCGGCCCGGTCACGAGCTTCGAAGCGCAGGCGCAGGCCATCGAACCGCTGCTCGTCGAGCGTGACGGCCGGTGGCCGATCCTGGTCGGCCACTCGCTGGGCGGGCCGATCATCGCGCGGGCGGCGGTGGACTACCCGGACCGCGTGGGCGGCCTGGTGGTTGTCGCCGGCTCGCTCGATCCGGAGCTGGAAGAACTGAAGTGGTTCAACCACCTCGCGGCCGCGGCGGCGGTCCGCTGGCTGGTGCCGAGAGCGCTGCGCGTGAGCAACGACGAGATGTTCGCGGCACGGGCCGAGACCGAGCTGCTCGCCCGCGTGCTCGATCGCGTGCGCTGCCCGGTTGTGATTATCCACGGCGTCAACGACGGGCTCGTGCCGTACGCCAACGTCCGGTACACCAAGCGGATGCTGACGAGCGCCGCCTCGATCGAGGTAGTCACGCTCGAGAATCAGGGGCATTTCGTCGTGTGGCAGGCCGAGGGGCGGGCGGCGATCCGCGATGCGATCCGATCGATCACTGAAGTCAACGACGCCGCATCCGGCGACCACTCGGATCGAAACTATCCGTGATGACCACTCCAGAGTTCACGATCCTGATCGACGGCGACTGCCCGCTCTGCCGGCACGAAGCCAACCTCATGCGGAAGCTCGACAAGGGCCGGGGCAACCTCGAGCTCGTCGATATCGCCGAGCCCGACTTCGATGCGAGCAAGTACGGCACGACGTTCGAGACCGTCATGGGCCACATCCACGGCGTGCTGCCCGACGGGCGGCTGGTCACGGGCATGGAGGTGTTCCGCCGGTCGTACGCCGCGGTCGGCTGGGGCTGGGTGCTGGGCTGGACACGGCTGCCGATCATCAGCTGGTTCGCCGATCGCGTGTACTCGTTCTTCGCCCGCTACCGCCTCGCGTTGACGGGGCGGAAGAACTCGTGCGACACGGGCCGCTGCCGCGTGCCGGGAGACGAGTCGGAGCCCGCTAGCCCAGCAGCGTGAGAATCCGGGCGGGGTCGAACGGTCCCACGGTCGCTGCCGTGAGCGATGCGGCCTCCAGCAGATTCAGCCGGTTGAGCTCCGCCGTCGCCTGCGCGTAGTCCGTATCGCGGATGCTGCTCTCCGCCGACGCTGTGTTCGCGATCGCCACGCCGAGCGTCGCCACGCGTGGCTCGACGGTGTTTGAAACGAACGATCCGACGGAACCCCGCGAGCGCAGAATCTCAGCACGCGCTTCGCGGAGCACCTCGATCGCCGCGCCGCTGGTCCCCTCACGCGATGTGTCAAGACGTCCGCCAGAGCCGACGTCGCTGAGTCGGTACGGCGAGCCGTCGATCTCGGTCTCGCCAAGATCGGTGACGGCGGCGCTCGCGATGGAAAGCTCTGCGTCGCCCGCGTGGAGTGATGCGCCGCCGCGAAGAAGCGGCGTGTCGGCGAACGAGCTGCGCTGGGCGAGCCGGTCGACCGATTGGAGCATCGAGTTGATCTCCATCTGGTTCGCCTCGCGCTCGGCGTCGGACAGACCGCCCTCGTTTACGTTGGCGACCGCGAGCGCCTCGGCTTCGATGAGAAGGTCGCCGATCGCGCCGAGCGAACCGTCCGCAACATCCGCGGCCTGGCGCGTCCGCTCGAGCGCTCGCGACTCTGCCTCGAGCTCGGCGAGCACCGCGCGCAGGTTCTCGGACGAGATCAGCCCCGCAGGGTCGTCGGCCCCGCGGTTGATGCGCAGGCCGGTGGCGAGCTGCTCAAACACACCCGCCTGCTGCCGCTGCACGGCCCCGATCTGGCGGACCCCGAGCCCGGGCGTGCCGCCGTTGACCCCCACTGATTCGCCGATGGTGCTCATACCCGTCCTCCACAGGGATCGATCCCCGGAAAACGGATGGCAATCAAGCCACCTCCACGCCCCCGATTCGGGAGTGATGTCGGCGACCATGCCCGGTCTCGGCCCGCACAGCCGTCACACCCTCGCCATCATCGCGTCAGCGCGTCTGGATAACGGTTGGGGCCAGCGTCAGCCCTCGAGCGCGTCGTTCGGCTCGGCGACGAGGAAGAATCGGCCGATCTTTACAGACAGCGTCGCGCCGCCATCGGCGACCATCTCGTAGCGGCCTTCCATCGTGCCCCAGTCGGTCGCAAGTCGGCACCAGCTGCCGTACTCGTATGACTCGCCGGGCTCGAGCACGGGCTGATCGCCGACAACGCCGTCGCCTTCAACCACGTCCTGCCCGCCGTCGCTGTCGATGATGAGCCACCGCCGACGCAGCAGCTGCACTCGACGGTCGGACCCGTTCAGGATGACGATCCGGTACGAGAACACGTGGTGACCGTGGGCTCCCGACTCGGCCGAGAGCGAGGGTTCCTGCTGCCACGCCTCGTAGGCAGGCGTCACGGCAACGCGCACGCCGTCGGTTACGGTGTCAGAACCTTTGCACAGCCCATGAGCCGCGATGCCCGCCATCATGCTCGAAACCTCCTGCCCTCACTATTCGCCGCGATGCCGCTTACGGATGCCTCCGTGCTCGCCGTCGGCCAAGTGCGCTACTCGTTGAGTAGCCGTGCGTCGCCAGTGTCCTTTGCCCAGTCTTCCAGGTACGCGTTCGCTCGCTGAAGCTCGGCGAAGACCTGCTTGGTGAACAGCCCGGCGATCCCCCGCTGCTGCGGGGTGCGGGCCTCGGTGCGGATCATCGTGACCGTCGGCGTCTCCTCGCGGAGCTCGACAAACAGCACAGCCCGGCCCCGAAGATTGTAGTTGCGGATCTCCCACCGCTCGCCCGGCTCACGCGTGTAGCGCAGCTCCATGTTGAGCACACGGGCCGCATCGTCGGCGGCCGCGACGGCATCCTCGTACCGCACCAGCTCGAACGAGCGGACGTCGTCGCCGTCGAAGAACGCGATGCCGGCCTTCGCCGTGGTCAGCCCAACACCGATCGCGGCCGGCTCAACGCCGGTGCACCCGCCGAGCGCCAGCACAGCAACCCCCACAACACCGAACGCCACACGACCGCCGCTGGTTCTTGCACGCATGTCGGCACGGTATGCACGGTGTTTCCCGCTACACTGGTGCCGGAGGAAGCCCGCCATGAATCTCGCCGTTGTTTCAGCATCGCTCGTTCTGCTCGCCGCGCCGCTCGCGGGCTGCTCGTCGGCCACCATCTGGGCGCGCGAGGCCGTGCTGGGTGAGGAGAAGCGCGAGCAGCTGGTCTCCAACGTCGAGAAGGCACGCGAAGAGCAGCAAGAAGCCAAGGAGACCTTCGCGACCGCGCTCGATGAGCTGCTCGCGATCTCCTCCGGCTCCGGCGCACGCGACACGCTCGAGGCGCAGTACCGCACGATCGAGGCCAGCTACGACAAGAGCGAGACCAAGGCCAAGGCGGTGAACGACCGGATCAAGACGATCGACCGCGTCGCGGGCAAGCTGTTCAACGAGTGGGAATCGGAACTCGACGACTACGAGAGCGACAGCCTGCGAGGTCAGAGCGAGGTGCAGCTCGCGGCGACGAAGCAGAAGTACGAGCAACTGATCGCCGCGATGCGACGAGCCGCGTCACGCATGGACCCGGTGCTCTCGGCCTTCAAGGACCAGACGCTGTTCCTCAAGCACAACCTCAACGCCCAGGCCATCGCATCACTCGAGACAGACCTCGAAGAGATCCGCGTTGATGTCAGCTCGCTGATCGCCGATATGGAAGCAGCCATCGCCGAGGCCGACACGTTCATCGAGTCGATCCGCGGCGGCTGACCTCACCGATCGATCCGCATCAGCCGTCGTGCTTGTCGAACCGGTTCGCGAGCGCCCGCTTGAGCTTGCGTGCGCCGTCCTCGAACGTGTCGTACAGATCCTCGCCGTGCGTCTCGACGGCGATCGGCTCGAGACCCTTGGGCCTCGCCTCGATCAGGCACCGCTTGTCGGCAGGCCCCGATTTGTGCGCGTTCTCGTCGCCCAGGTGCACCTCGACCCGCGTGAGACGATCGGTCAGATGGCCGAGCGTCGATTCGAGCGAGGCCCGGATCTTGCTGTCAAGCGATTCGGATGACTGGCCGTCGCGGTAGTTGATCTCGATGTGCATGGTGCCTCCGTTTCGGGCAACATTACGCGTCGAAACCAACCCCGTCGGCGGTCGCTCACAGCGTGATCAACCGTCGGCCGGCACCGTGACGACATCCTTCTCCAAGAAGGCAAGATGCTCGGCCTGCACCGTGTGCCCGTTCGCGCGGGCGTCGGCCGCCATCCGCTTGAGCAGCTCGTGGATGTACGCGTCGCTGTCGAAGCTCGGCCCCGACCGCCGGCTGCCGATTTTGTAGTGGTTGTCGAAGCACTCCTCGTGGTGCTGGTCGCACA
>JBCBMF010000201.1:0-5350 GCA_039822905.1 Planctomycetota bacterium | reverse complement strand
CGCGCCGAACATGGCCGACCTGCCCGACCCGGAGATCGAGAACTTCGCGACCGAGAACGAGGCAGCGGGGATCGCCCGGTTCTACTGGGAGCAGAACCTGCCGGTGCTGGAAGCAACCGCGCTCGGCGAGCGCGAGACGGATCAGGGACAGAGCGCCCTGAACGTCAAGCTCAGCGGCGGCGCGACACCGCTGACTGCTGAAGAGCAGAGCCAAGCGCTCGCCGCACTGCTCGGCTCGACCGCTTCGCCGCTCACCACCGCCGGCCGCCGCGGCATCGCCTCGGCCAACGTCAGCACGTTCCTGCCCTCGGCCTCAAAGGGCTCGGTCGTGTTCCATTCCGCCGGCCGCGACCGCGTCTTCCTCTCGACCGAGGACAACGGCTACCGCGAGCTGAGCGGCCAGTTCGAGTACCGCTTCAACTTCTCGCCCGCGGGCAGCGGCCGGCTCGGCGAGAACCCGTGGGCGAACGCGGACAACGAGAACGGCACCAAGGACATCGTCGGTCTGTTCAACGACGTCGTCACCGCGGTGCCGCGCTAAACACAGCCGAGCCTCGTCGCAACGCTTGACACGCGTGGCACGCCCCACGATGGTGGGCGGGTGCTGCGTGGCCAGACGCTATTTGATGATCGCCGATCGCTCGCGGCCCGCGTGCGAGCGTTCGCAGCGTTCACGGGCTTCGCCGCCGGGCTTGTGCTGTCCCGTGAAATGCCGGACGTGGCGACCGCCGCGTGGGCGGGCGTCGGGACCGTGGCCGCCGCGATCGCCGTGCTTGCAGCGGGTCGAGTGTCGACGATCGCTCTGCTGATTGCGATGCTCGGCGCGGGCGGCGCGGTGTGGTCGTCGCGCGTGCACGACCGCGCGCCCGACTCGGTCGCCGCGGCCGTCGAGCGCCAGGCGGCCGACGGATCAGCCTCGGTGTTCATGGAGATCGAGGGCATCGCGCTCAGCGACCCGGAGCGTCTCCGCCCGAAGCGCGGCGAGCTGGCCGAGCACGTGCCGCCGTTCATGCGCGGCGAAGACCGCGTCCGGCTGCCTGTGGCGATCGACCTCGTGCACACGGCCGACGGGCCCCGCGTCGGTTCGGGCGTGGCGGTCGTGCTTGCAGCGCCACCGGTCGCGGCACGCGCGGGGGACCGGGTGCGCGCGCTGGGCCGGGCCGTGCCGACCGGGGCGGCCTCGAACCCCGGCGCGCCGTCGTACACCGCGAGCAGCCGGGTGCGCGGCGACTCGTTCTGGCTTGTCGCAGGCGAGGACGCGCTCATCCGAACCGTCGATCATCCCACGGCGGCGTCCAAGCTCCGCAGCCGCTTGCTCGCCTTGCTCGCGATCCCGCGAAGGTCGGCGTCGGCGATCATCGATCGAGCGACCGACCCCGCGCGAGGCGACGATGCCGGCGCGCTGATCCGGGGCCTGCTCCTCGGCGAGCGCGATGTCGACGGACCCGGGCTCGCCGGCGCATTCCAACGCATCGGCCTCGCGCACCTGCTGTCGGTCAGCGGCTTCCACGTCGCCGTCATGGCGTTCATCGCGCTCTTCGTCGTGCGCGCCACGGGCGACCGCGGCTGGATCGAGCCCGCGCTGATCGCGGTCGCTATCGCACTCTACGTGCTGGTCGTTCCGGCGCGATCGCCGATCGTGCGTGCCGGGATCATGGTGCTCGCGCTCCTGATCAGCGAGGCGCTCGGACGCCGGCACGACCGGCTCGCGCTGCTCGCGTGGGTCGGCGTCGGCGTGCTGGTCTGGCGGCCCGACGAGCTCTGGTCCATCGGCTTCCAGCTCAGCTTCGGTCTCGTCGCGTGGCTGATGACCATCGCCGAGCCCAGGCCGGACGCGCTGAAGATCGATGACTTCGACGACCCCGCGGCCGCACCGCTCTGGCGAGGCGTCGTCGGCTGGTTCGGCGACATGGCCCGTGCGACCGCCGCGTGCTGGAGCATCTCAATCCCGGTCGTGCTCTATCACACCGGCGCGTTCGCCCCGCTCGCGGTCCTTGCAACGCTCATCACCGTGCCGATGGTCGTGGTCACCATGTGGCTGGGCTTCGCGCTCTTGCTGCTCGGCCTGTTCGTGCCGCCGCTGATCGACCCCATCGCCGCGATGCTGCGTGTGTCGGCCGGCGTCTGCGCCGGTTTCGTGCGATGGTTCGACACCGTTCCGATCGCGACGGTTCATCTGCCCAATGTGAGTCTTGTGTGGACGGTTGCATCGACCGCCGTCGCGATCTGGCTCTGGCGGCGGGGCCGTGTTCGCAGCGTCGTGTTCTGGGCGCTCCCCGCAGCGATGATCGCCTGGCTGATGGTCGAGTCGCACGTCGGCCAGCGGCTCCCGAGCACCGTCGCCGCGCGTGCAACGATGCTGAATGTGGGCGACGGCACGGCGATCGTTGTCGAGAGCGGCGGCGAAGCGCTCCTGTGGGACTGCGGCTCGTTCCGCGAAGACATCGGCGTTCGCGTCATTCCAAACGCCTGCCGGGCCATCGGCGCACCTCGCGTCACAACCGTCATCATCACGCACGCGAACATCGACCACTTCATGGGGCTGCCCGACTTCGCGACAAAGCTCGGCGTGCGCGAGGTCATCACGGGCGAGAGCTTCGCGCGCGCGGCCGAGGAGGACGGCGCAGCCCGCGCGCTGCTCGACGTCATGCAAGTCCGCGGCATCACGCACCGCGTCGTCTCCGCCGGCGACTCGATCACGCTCGGCGACGCGACGCTCGACATCCTTCACCCGCCACCCGGGTTCGTCGCGCGCCACGAGAACGACGCGTCGCTCGTCGCCCGCCTGACCCACAACAACACCGACGCGTCCATGCTGCTCACCGGCGACATCCAGGACGAGGCGATGGCGATGCTCATGACCTCGGGCGTTGATCTCTCGGCCGATGTCATCGAGCTGCCGCACCACGGCAGCGCCCGCGAAGCCGCGTACGCGTTCGTCGAGCGTGTGAACCCACGCGTCGTGCTGCAATCGACCGGCCGCCAGCGCCTGAACGACCCGCGGTGGGACCACGCGAGAGCCGGCCGTGCATGGCTCGACACGCCGCGGTTCGGCGCAGTGCGGGCCGACCTGCGCACCGACAGCACCGTGAGCGCCGGACCTGTCCGCTAAAGCCTGAACTACCGCATCGCGTCGCGCAGCCGCTGGATATCCGCCGCCCTGTCGACCCGTCGCTCGGCCTCGGCGAGCATCGCGTTCGCATCGGCGTTGTCGCCGGCATACCGCATCGCGCCGGCGAGCTTGAGCGCATCACGCACGACCGTTCCGTCGCGTAGGTTCGCGCGCAACGCATCGGCGAGCTCGCCGGCGACGGCCCCCTGCATCAGCGGCTCGGCGTGGAGCCAGAGCGCGTCGGCCGCGCCCGTGACCTCCGCGCGGGCCGGGCCCATCGCGCTCACGGCCGCCGCGAGCACGCGTGTATTCGCTTCTCGGAACGCGGCGAGCGCAACAGCCTCTGCCATGTCTGCGTCGAACGCCTCGGGGCGATCGGCCAGAACCGCATCCGCGAACTCAACAGCCCGCCCATCATGGCCCTGCATCACGAACGCCGACACCACCTCATCGAACGCCTCGCGCCCGGTCGCCGCTGCGACCCGTGCCTGCATCAGAATCGCGGTGAAGGGGATGTCCTGTTCGGATCGACTCCGCGACCGCGCGAACACGAGCAGCGGGTCACCGAAGACCGCGATTTTCCACAACGCGCCGGCGTCATCGGGCCTCACCGCCGCCGCGAGCGGCACGCCCGACAGCAGCCGCCCCGCGACCGCCGGCGTCGGCACAAACGCCTGCAAGAACGGCTCGTGCACGCTGCCCACGTACGCGAACGCTCCGCGCTCGCGCCATCGACCGGCGATAGTCTTACGGTTGTCGGGCTGGGCCGCCGAGAACGAGTGCACAAAGTACACCGCCGTCGGAACCCGCAGGAACGGCGCATCGCGAAACGAGCCCCTTCCTTTCTGCAACGCGAAGTGGCTCTGCTGGCCGTGGCTGTTGACCATCGCGATGTCCGCGCTCACCGCCCTCGCCGACGACAGAAGCCAGTCCTCGTGCGTGCCGCGCGGCGAGTCGACCAGCGACGTCGAGAACCCCGCCCGGCGGAACAGCTCGTCGGCCCGCGTCGAGTCGTACACATTCCAGGGCTGCTCGTCCGGGTACCCGTCGAACAGCCACGCGCTTGACGGCTCGTAGAACAAGCTGCACATCGCCTTGTACACGCTGCTCGCCGCGTCGCCCGTGATCTGTCCCGACCACGCCCATCGCTCGCTTGGCGCAAGCCGCCCCGCGTCGAGCGCGCCGTGCCGCCCGACGAGATCCGTTAGCGCGAACCGCTCGGCACCGTTCTCGCCGAAGTCGGTCCGAGCCTTCGCGGGCGTATTGAGGCAGAGCGTCACAGCTTCGATCGCGTCGCCCACGCCCCTCCAGGGAAGGCCCGTGCGCTCGCAGCCGGCCTCGATCTGCTCGACCAGCCGCTGCGCGGGCGTGTGCTGGAGCGCGCCGTTGACGCGGCCCTTCACGGTGCGTTTGACCCAGACGATCGGCTGCCCGCGCCCCGCCGCGAGCGCCAGCCCGCCGGCCCACGCCTCGTCCTCGTCATCGGCAACGACGACGCCCGGCGGCGCGTGACCAAGGTCCTGCCACCGCGCGACCAGCGACAGCGTCGGCGTCGGCTCGGTCCCCGAATCAAACACCCCTGCCAGCGCGCTCTCGATCCACCGACGCCGCTCGGCCGGCTCCCCGGGAACCGCGCCGTCGTTCGAGAACCAAAGCACGTCTTCTGGCTCGAACCCTCGCACGAACCGGGCGATGTCTTCGCGCGCACGATGCGAGCCGTCATCAAGAAGCACCGGGTACTGAAGCTTCGGCGTCCAGCGCGACACGGCCTCGACAAACGACGGCAGGTCGGGCGTGATGACCACGGTCGGCACAACCTCGGCGGTGTGCGCGAAGCCGATGACGCGTCGGCCGAGCACAGCCGAAGGCGGGGCCTGCTGCGCCACAGCGGGGCCGTGGATCAGAACGGCAGCAACCAGCAAGACGAGCATCAGAAGGCTTCGCATGCCCGAGCGTACGGGCCGCACCCCGCTGGTGTGCGGTTCGGCGTACGATCGCCGGTGCCGAATCTGACCAAAGCACAATTCGAGGCGCTCGTCCGCGCACACCGCAGCGGTCAGGACGGTCACAGCGCGACAATCGCCGTCCCGATCAGCGAGCGGCTGCTCGCCGACCAGCTCACGCCCGTGCTCGCCTACCGCCGCCTCGTATCCGCCGACGTGCGCACGGAGCCGTCGTTCCTGCTCGAATCGGTCGAGGGCGGCGAGCGTCAGGGCCGGTACTCCATCCTCGGCTCGC
>JBCBMF010000200.1:0-5353 GCA_039822905.1 Planctomycetota bacterium | reverse complement strand
CTGGGGGGCGGAGCTTAGAGCATTCCGGATATGGACGGACCGGATTTACAGATCGGCGACGCGGCAGATGGTGGGCCAACGCTCGGGCATATCGGTATCGCCGCGGTGAGCCCGGAGGGGGCGGCGCTGACGTATCGGCAGATCTTCCGGGAGGCCTCGCGGCTTTTTCCGGATCTGGATCCGCCTCGGGTGACGGTGCACAACGAGCCGCTGGGTGTGTACATCCGAGCAGTGCGGTCGGATGACTGGCCGCAGGTCGCTGGGCTGCTGGCTCGGTCGGCGAACGTGCTGTCGGCTGCTGGTGCGGACGTGGTGATTACGCCTGACAATGCGGTGCAGCATGCGGTTCGGATTGTGGAGCACGAGTCGGCTGTGCCGTGGCTGGCGGTGACGGATCTGGTTGCCGAGGCTGTGGTTGCGGACGGGCGTGGGACGGTTGGGGTGCTCGGGACCCGCTGGGTGACGCAGGGGTCGGCGTATCAGACGGCCTTAGGGCTCAAGGGCGTGAAGGTGCAGGCCCCGGAGGGGGAGGACATCGAGACGCTGGACCGGGTGATCTTCGAGGAGTTAATCTACGGGGTGGTGAAGCCGGCGAGCCGGGCGGCTTTGGAGGCGATCGTGGGTCGGCTGGCGGACCGGGGTAGCGAGGCGTTGATCGTGGCGTTGAGCGAGGCGTCGCTGGTGCTGGATCTGGATCACGCGGGGCTGCCTGTGTATGACGCTTCGGCGCTGCTCGCGCGGGGTGCGGTGGAGCGGGTGGCGTCGGCTGGCGGCTGACTTCGGGTTTTGGTTTGGTATTGGTTGCGTCACGCGGAGGGTTGGCCGTTGGTGGACGACAGGGATCTGGTGGTGGTATGCTCGCGTAGAGCCCCACAGCATGCGGGGCGGGCCGCCGGGCTGATCTGTCTGAGAGGACGTTAATTTGCTCTGGTAGCCGGGTGCCCTTGCGTTGAGCGGCTGACGCCGCTTTGAGCGGGCGGGTCGGTCGAGGGAGCGATCGGCGTTGCGGGGGCACGGGTCAGGGATGCTTGTGGCGGGAGCCGGCGTGTGCCGGCGTGTGTGTCCGAGTGCCGGCCGGCGGCCGGCGGAGTCGTGTGCCGAGGCATGCGGCGGAGTGCCTTCCTTTCGAGATGACGGAGCTGAGAATGAAGCGCGATGGGTTCATCGGTCGTTTGGGCCGTCAGATGGGTCGCCGGGTCGGTGACGGTGCCCGATCGCTGCTGTCGAGTGCGGGGAAGGCCGAAGGGTCGGCGTCGTTCGAGGCGTTGGAGCCTCGGGTTCTGCTTACAACGACGGTCGACTTGCCGGGAATCGATAACCCGGGCATCGACGATGTGTTTCCGGATTCGGGTACGGGTGTCATTCCGAACGAGATTTCTGACAACCTCGACGAAGACTCAACGGTTGATCCGGTCAGCGGGAGCTTCTTTGACGTCGGGTTTCAGGCAGGCTTTCTGTCGAGCACTGATACGGATGACGTGTACAGCTTCACGGCCAGGTCGAACGGCTTCCTGAGCATCCTTGCTGATACGGTCGGCGGCACGCTTGATACGCAGGTCGAGGTGTATCTGCCGGATGGGACTGAGATTACCGGCGACAACGAAGGCTTCAGTAACGGTAATCTTGGACGCGGCTTTGCATCTGACGGCTGGTTCGGATTTGTGACCAGCGCAAACCAAGAGTACTACATCCGCGTGGTCGCTCAGAATGCGTCTTCTCTGACTGGCGACGAGGCGTACGCACTCCGTTTCAACGGCGTTATCGAGTCGCTTGCGCTCGATGCGGACGGCATCGCGCGCACGGGCAGCGATCGCGATACAGACAACCTATCGGTGCCGCCCGCTGACGCTCAGGTCATTCAGACCCTTCAGGAGGACAAGCTTTATCGGTTTACGACCGGTAGCGACGCATCGTTGGGCTATGTGTTGGCCGCGGACATCGTGTTTGGTGATGGACCTCTTGGCTACATCGATTCGTTTACCGATGACGGCGACGGAGCGATCGATCCGGCAAACCCGGAGCCTGATGCCGAGCGAGACCTGTTCGATGCTCGGGTCGAGGTCTTTGACGCCGACGGCAACCTCGTTTCGGCCGACTCGGACTCCGGATTCATTTACGACGCCTACGCACTGGTCAGGTTCGAGGAGAACTCAACGTACTACGTTCGTGTTCGCTCGGACGCACCGGAAAGCGTGAGCATCATTCACCCGCAAACACTGAACCAAGAGGACGTTTCTGTCGGCACGTTCGAGCTCAGGGTGCAGACGCTTGCAACCGAATTGACGTTTGACCCGGCGACGCTTGCGGATCAGTCGCGGACGATTGAGGTGGACCGGTCGTCTTCCGGGCGTGATATCGACACCAATGTTGTGCCGACCGAGGTGCCTACCGACCCAGCGGACATCGAAACGGACCCGGCTGGTCTGCTGCGCGACCAGCACTCGGCACAGATCTTCTCGTTCGAGACGCTGTCGGCTGGCGTGAACTTTGTCAACTTCTTCTTGTTCGGCGATGACCAGTTCGGTACAGCTGCGTTCCCGGGGCTTCCGAACCCGAGCGGCGACATTGATCCGGTTTTGGATCCGACGCTTTCGGTGTTTGATGACAGCGGCAGCCTGACGCCGTTCCAGTCGAACGACACGCTGGTGCAGGGCGACGCGTTCGATCGGCCGGGCATTCGGTTTACCGCTGGCGGTGATGAGCGGTACTTTGTGATGGTCGATTTCTTCGACGGCGAGTTCAGTGGAACCGGCGCTGCCCCCGGCGATGCCACGATCGGCCAGGTTGACTATCGCCTCGTGATTGAATCGGCAGCGGTGCTCGATGAGTCGGACGAGGACCAGCGGGTTGATGATCACATCGACTTCACCGGCATCGATCAGGACGGCGACGGGACGCTTGACGTTGTTGACCAGCGGGTCGCGGATGCGGCGACGCCGCTGGTGTGGGGGCGAGATGCGAGCGGCGATCCGTTTACGCCGCGTGGCTTTACGAACGACGACTTCTTCGTTCCGGACGCGGTGTTGCAACTGCCGCCGAATGAGATCCCTGATGCCTACTTGTTCCCGGGGTTGCTGGATCCTCGACTCATCAATGATCCGGCAAATTCAGTCTTCGATGTCACGGATCACTCGCGAGTTGTTCGTGCGTTCGGAGATGGCCGGCTCGATAGCGGCGATGACACGGACGTGTTCCAGTTTGTGCCAGAGGTGGACATGCTGGGTTCGCACGCCGGGTCGATTGACCTGCTCTCGGGTGCCGACCCGGAAGCCCCCGGCGAAGCCCCGATGCAGCAGTGGTTCCCGGATGGCCGTCCGGCGTCTCGGCTTACGGTGAATGTGTTCTTTGAGACCGAGTGGGTCAACCTTGGTACGACGCGGGTTCAGATCTTTGATTCCAACTTCGATCTTATCAATGAGGAATTGATTGATCCGAATGAGTCAGTGATATCCGGCGGGCCGAACAGCCCGACGCAGGTGCCCTCCGGCGTTGAAACGCCTTCGCTGCTGCCTCCGCAGCCGAGCGAGGTCGCCAACGTCGACCAGACGAAGGCGGAGATCTCTGTCACGCTCGACAATCAGTATTGGGGCGGCGAGGTCTACTACCTCGTTGTTTCGTCCGATGGGGGCGAGTCGCGGTACAACGTATTCCTGCAGGCCGACGCGTTTGACGAGGACTCCTCGCAGTACGCGTTCGATGTTGAGACGGCCGAGGAGGGCAACTTTGGTGCCGCTCAGGAGTTGGTGTTCAGCAACTTCTCGGGGGTGGCGTCGAACAACGGCAACCTGAACTTCACCGGCGATATCCGCGAGGTGCCGGTGCTCATCTCTGATGTATTTGATACCGAGATGATGATCGAGGATCCGATCAGCGGCGACCAAGTTCCCAACCCCAACTTTGGCCAGCCTGATCCGTTGGGTGCGGGGTACTACGACGCGGCACAGTACTTCGGCCAGCTCGGCATCATCAATGCGGTAGACGACTCGGACATTTACCGGTTCACGGCGCAGAATGACGGCACGACCGAGATCCTGCTGAGCACGACGAACCTGCAAGACAGCTTTACCGAGGTCTTCCGCGCGAACGCACTCGGCGGACTCGTGGTCGACACGAACACGCTGAACAAGACGTACAACAGCCCACTTGATGCGGCGATCCGCGTGTTTGACAGCACGGGTGCGCAGATCGCGTATGTCGATGACTTCCTCGGGTATGCGGCGGCCGGCGAGTTCCTGACGTTCCCGCCGGGCCAGGGCAACGTGGGTACGGTTCGTGTTGAGCGGAAGGACCCGCGGTTCGTTATCGACGTGGAGCGGGGCGAGCAGTACTTCGTTGTCGTCGAAAGCTCGCAGCGTTGGTCCGCGAATGCTGATGCCGAGGACCCGGCCGATCGTACGGCTGCGGAGTCGAGCAACGGTGAGATCGATTGGCGGATAGCGACGGGGTCGTACCAGCTGATCGTGAACACGACGCCGAACCAGGCGGGGACACCCGATGATCATGTGAACAGCGACTTTGGTCGTCAGTTCCGTGCGACAGTGATCCCGTTCGATTCGGACCCGGCGAGCCCGAACAACGGGACGGGGAGCATCTCGGGTGTGATCGAGGTGCAGAACGATGTTGATGCGTTCGAGTTCCTCGCGCCGACGAGCGGCATCGCGACGCTGACGCTCGATCCGTCGGGCACGCTGTCGATGGGTCTGGCGATTTTCGACGGCAACACGGTGCAGATCCCGATCCAGCCTTCGTCGGCGATCGCGGGCGAGCGGCTGACCCTGCAGTTTGCCGTGTCGCAGGGCGAGCGGTACCTGATCTCAGCATCGGGCCTGAACGGCACGGGCGCGTATGACATCGAGATCAGCGGGCTTGCGGTCGAGGACGACTTCGCGGGCGAGGGCCGATACGGCCAAGCGGTGGACCTGTCGTTCGGGTCGTTCGATCGCTCGATCCAGACGACGGCGTCGATCGAGCAGGCGGGCGATACGGAGATCTTCACGTTTGTCGCGCCGGAGGCGGACTTCCTCACGGTGCGGGTGAGTGAGAACAACAGCCCGGGCTTCGCTGGCTCTGTCGAGGTTTATGAGCAGACCAAGGATCCGTCGAACCTGTTGGATCCGCTGACGGGTCAGGTGATTCAGAATCACTTCTTGGTCGCGTACGACGTCAACCCAGATTTCGACGCGACGGTTGAGACTGTGGTCTCGACGCAGCAAGGCCGGACGTACTTTGTTGTCGTTCGCGGGGCGAGCACGACGGCGACGACCGGCGATTACCTGCTCGAGTTGACGAACGAAGCGTCCGCGAGCTCGCCGATATCAGCGTGATCGTCGTCCGGGTTGTACGTCAACTCGAG
>JBCBMF010000199.1:0-5370 GCA_039822905.1 Planctomycetota bacterium | reverse complement strand
CAAAGGTCTACTTCCCAAGAATCCTGCTGCCGCTTGGCAACGTCATCAGCCCGCTGCTCGATTTCGCGATCGGGCTGCTGGTGCTCGTCGCCCTCCTCGTTGTGTACAAGATCGTGCCAACGACTCAGTTGCTGTGGCTGCCTCTGTTCCTCGGCGTGGGTATGGCCGCCGCCACAGGGATGGGCATGCTGATGGCATCGCTGAACGCTCAGTTCAAGGATGTCCAGCACGTTCTGCCGGTCATGATGCACCTGTGGTTCTTCAGCTCGCCCGTGCTGTACCCCGCGTCGCGCGTGCCGGAGCGGTTTCAATTGTTCTACTCGTTGAACCCGATGGTGACAGTGTGCGAGGGAGCGCGGTTCGCGGTGCTCGGCACGGCGTTCCCGCTTTCGCCTCAGACCGTGCTCATGGGCCTGGCGTCCACCGCTGTTCTGCTCGTCGTCGGCTTCGCAGCGTTCATGCGCACGGAGCAGACGATCACGGACTTGCTGTGAGGGGTTGGCCGTGAGTGGGGCGATGATTTCGTGTTCGAAAGTCAGCAAGCGGTACGTGCTGCGGCAGCGCACCAAGGGCAGCCGACTGCTGCTCGGCGCGATGTACAGCGGTGCCAAGCGGCTTGCCGGTCGGGCGGACGACGACGTCGATGACTCCGATGCGCACTGGGCGCTCCGCGATGTGACATTCGACGTCGCGCCGGGCGAAGCGCTCGGGATCATCGGGCGCAATGGTGCGGGCAAGAGCACGCTGCTCAAAATCATCTCGCGCCTAACGCTGCCGACGTCCGGCAGGGTCGAGCTTGCGGGCCGCGTCGGTTCCATGCTCGAGGTCGGGGTGGGCTTCAAAAATGAGCTTACGGGCCGGGAGAACATCGGGCTGAGCGGCGCGATTCTGGGTATCCCCGCCAAGGAGATCCGCGGCAAGACCGGTGAGATCATTGAGTTCTCGGGAATCCGGCCCTTCATCGACATGCCCGTCAAGCGGTACTCCAGCGGCATGCGCATCCGGCTTGCGTTCGCGGTCATGGCGACGCTGGAGCCGGAGATCCTGCTGATCGACGAGGTGCTGAGCGTCGGCGACGCCGAGTTCCGCCGTCGCTCAGCGGCGAGGATGGAAGAGCTGATCCGCGGCGGCCGCACGGTGCTGTTCGTGAGCCACGTCCGCGACATCGTTGAGCGACTCTGCGACCGCGCGCTAGAACTCGATCGTGGGCATTTGGTCTCGATCGGTGCGACGGCCCGTGTCGTCGAGCACTACCGGGAGATGGTCCAGCCGGACGCAGAGACCAACGCCTTCGCGACGTTCGAGCCCGACACGGAGCGGCCGATCTGCATCCGCGCCGCCGCGATATTGAACCGCTCGGGCGAGGTAGCGGAGGAGATCGAGATCGCTGAGAGCTTCCGCGTGCGGGTGTCGTACGACATCAACGAGGATCTCGAGAATGTGAACATCTTCTGCCGGCTCGAAACGCCGGACGGCGTGGGCGTGCTCTGTTCGGGTGATGCCGATTACGACCCGGCCTGCTTGGGAGCAAGACGGCGTGGTTCGTACTCTGCCGAGTTCGAGATCGACGGGGGCCTGCTCGAAGCTGGGTCGTACCGCCTGACGGTGAGCGCGGGCATCCCGTTCGAGAAGATTTTCGATCGGTGCCCCGCGGCGGTGTCGTTCCGCATGGTCGACCGCAGCAGCCGACGCCGGCTCTGGTACCCGCAGACACGTCCGGGCTTTATCGCCCGCGAGTACCCGTGGGTGTACGAGGGGCGGTCGCCCTGGGCGTAGCCGTGCTGCACGGCGATGGTCTCTATACTCTCCCGATGAGTCCGATGCACAGATGGAGTCGACGGGAGCGGGGGATGGCGTGCTAGATTCGTTGTTGTATGAGCCGAAGCGGCGTCGTATCGCGATGTCGATCCTCGCCGTGGTCCTCGTGCTTGCGGTCGGGTTCGCCGCGGCCGGCATGCTGATCGAAGGGGCGTCCCTGCTGACGGTGTTCGGGGCCGGCTTCATCGCCGCGTCGATCTTCTTTCTCTGCAAGCTCGTCGTCGTTTCGCACGTCCATCTTCGCGGGACGGCCGCACGGCTCGAAGCTCTCAACGATCGCTACGACGACACGGCCCGGTGGCTCGAACGATTCGACGCCGACACGCGAGAGTCATTCCTTGTCGCCAAGCGTCGGCTTGAAGCGGGCGACACGGCGCAGAACCAGCTCAAAGAATCGCTGAACAAGCTCGGCGTGGAGACGCCCAGGCTTGAAGTCTTTGAGAAGCTCGCGGCGGACACTCCGAGGACAAAGACGCTCGAGCAGCTCGAAGAGGGCATCACTGCCAGGCACGACAAGCTCGAGTCGGCGATCGCGAAGCTGCGTGATGCACAGAAGGAGGCTCGCGAGGAGCTGAAGCGTTTGCTTGCGGAAGATCGGGGTAAAGCCGATCAGAGCATCGATGCGCTGCGAGCCGAGCTGCCCGATCTCCAGCCGATCTCGGAGCAGATCAACGCTCTTCAGAGCGACTTCACGTCGCTTCAGTCCGACATCGCGAGCGCGAGCACGCGTGCTGCCGAGCTTGCGGATGCCGCCAAATCGGCCTCGGCAGAGGAACTCAAGGCCGCACGTCAGCAACTCGACGAAGCGGTCCGCGATGTAAACGGACGACTCACGAAGTTTCACGACGAGCACGATCGGAAGCGGCGCTCGGCGGTGCAGGCGGCCAAAGAAGAGGCCGTCCAGGCTGCTTCCAAGCTTTCGCGGCGTCTCGATGATTCGGCTCAGCTGAGCAGCCGGCTGCGAGGCGAGGGGTATGTGCGGTTCTCGCGCGTGCTGAGCGGCGAGGCGATCGAGGCGGCTTCGGCGTTCGGTGCCAAGGTAACGCCGGCGCACCTGAAGTACCTCGAACGCAAGCTGCAGGTGATCGAAGGGATCTGCGAGGGTCGACTCGCGGGCTCTGTTGATGACGCGATCGGCCGCGTCCTCGCTGGGCACCTGGTCAGGGGGAAAGAGCTTCGGATCCTCGAGATCGGTGTTCTCTTTGGAGTTGGGGCCGCCTTCATGCACCACGCGCTTGCCCCCAGGCACAGCCGTGTGCTCCTCACCCTCCTCGATCCGTTCCAGGGCTACTACGGCAAGGACCAACTCGATCCGCCGACCGGCCTGCCCGTCACCCGCGCGTCGGTTGAACGCAACCTCGCGCGGTGCGGCATCGATGACGAAGGCGTCACGATCCTTGAGGGGTTCTCGAATGATGAGTCGATCCGCGAGCAGGCTGAGCAGTCGGGGCCGTACCACGTCATCGTGATCGACGGCGATCATTCCGCCGAGGGCGTGCGCGGCGATTTCGAGGGCTATGCCGAGATGCTCCGGAGCGGCGGGCTGCTCATTATCGACGACTACGGCTCGGACGACTGGCCCGACGTGACGGCGTTTGTCGATCAGACTGTGCGGTCGGATCCTCGGTTCAAGCCCGTTGCGGTCATGGGCAAGACCGCGGTCTTCAAGCGAGGCCGTACCCCGAGCGTGAAGAAGGTCGGCAAGGGTGAAGCGGCGAAGCGGAGCCAGAGCAGCTCCGAAGTTGCTCCGAAGCCGGCCGCGGCGAATGCCCAGACGGTGCCAGCCACGAAGGCACGGCCAGAGGCCGAGCCGCAAGCCGAGGCACAGGCGACGCCCAAGGCGAAGAAGGCGGCGACCTCCAAGCGGGCTGCCTCCAAGAAACCCAAGACGGGAGAAGCTGAAGCCGCGCCTCCGACTGAAACGCCTGCCGGGCCGCCGATCGTTGAAACCCCCCGTCGTGCGAAGCGTGCTGCGAAGAAGTCGGCCTCGAAGTCCTCGAAGGTGACCGCCGTCGCTGAGGGCGCGAGTGACAACGCCGAGTGACGCCGGCCAACGACCAGGGCGAGGCACGCTCGGCGCTCTTCTCCAGTCGGAGGCACCTCGCGAGGCGCTACGTCGAGAACGCTGTACGGCCCACGTTGTCGCCAGGCAATCTTGCGTGGCGATACTCGCCGCGGGGAATCAAGAACAGGGCACGGCTTGCCGCGCTCCGCGGTCGGCTTCACGGCCAGAGGTGCTTTATCCTCGGCAACGGGCCCAGCCTGCGTGATACGGACCTCGAACTGCTGCGTGACGAGTGGGTGATCGGTCTGAACCGGATCTACCTGCACCCAGCGGCCGCGGTCTGGCGGCGGTGGCTGTACTGCTGTGTGAACCCTCATGTGCTGCAACAGTTCCAAGACGAGATTCTTCGAGTCGATGCTCCGAAATTTCTGCCGTGGGAGCACCGCGACACGCTCGGGTTCGCCCGCGATCGGTTCTGGCTGCGAACGCGGCACGAGCCGCGGTTCTCGTTTGATCTCACCGACGCGATGTGGCAGGGCGCAACGGTCACGTTCGTGGCGATGCAGGTCGCGTTTCATCTGGGCTTTACGGATGTCGTGCTTGTCGGTGTCGACCACGCGTTCGCCTCGCAAGGCCAGCCTAACACGCTCGCGCAGTCGCACGGCGACGACACCGACCATTTTGCGCCGGACTACTTTGGCCCCGGAGTCCGCTGGCAGCTGCCCGATCTCGTGCAATCCGAGACGGCATACCGTCTCGCGAAGCAGGCCTTCGAGCAGGAGGGCCGACGGATCCGAGACGCGACGATTGGCGGTCGCCTCGAGGTCTTTCCGAAAGCACACTACAAGGATCTCTTCTAGCGGCCGACGCCGCGGGAAGCGCGAAAGGACACTCCCACTATGCTTGGATCGCTGCTCAAGTCTCTGCGATCGGGACCGAAAGACTCGCGTCGGGTGTGGACCGTGAGTGTCGTCACGCCGAGCTTTCAGCAGGGTGAGTTCTTGCCGGAGTGTCTCGCATCCGTCCGCGCGCAGCGGCACCGCGCGATGGAGCACCTCGTCTTCGACCCAGGTTCCACGGACGGGAGCCGCGCGATCGCCGAGGACGCGGAGGGTGTGACGCTGATCGCCGAGCCGGACGATGGACAGGCGGACGCCGTGGGGCGAGGCATGAGGCGCGCGCGGGGCGACATCATCGCCTGGCTGAACTCCGACGACGCATACCCCGATGAGCGTGTCTTCCAGGATGTTATCGCGCGGTTCAACGAGCCTGATTCGCCGGATGTTGTGTACGGCAGAGGCATCTACGTCGATGCTGACGGGAAGCAGACCCGCGATGCTTACATTAACGCGAAGCCCGAGACGCTCAGGGAACGGCTCGCGCACGAGGTCGGCATCCTCCAGCCCGCGACATTCATCCGACGCTCAGTCATCCGCCACATCGGCGTCCCGGATACGGAGCTGAATTTCGCGATGGACTATGACTTCTGGATCCGTTCCGTGAAGGCGGGACATCGCTGGGTGTTTCTCGACCGCGAGCTCGCCAGG
>JBCBMF010000198.1:0-5423 GCA_039822905.1 Planctomycetota bacterium | reverse complement strand
TTCCCCCTGCGCAGGACCCTGCACGCATATGGCCGACGAGCACGATACCGATACACAACTTGAAACCACTCCAACCGAGCCTACGGGTGAAGGGACAGACACCTCCGGCGAAGGCGGCGAGCAGAAGAAGCGTCGCCGGCGTCGGCGTCGCCGCAAGCCCGCAGGCGAGGGCGGCGAAGCGTCAACCGCCGAGCAGACTTCCGCTGATGAGTCGCCGGAGTCATCGTCATCGAATGACGGCGAGTCCCACGATCGACCCAAGAAGAAGCGTCGCCGTCGGCGCCGTGGCAAGAGCCTGGGCGGCGAATCCGATTCTGGGTCACGCGATGACTCCGATCGCCCCCGCCGCGACGGCCGGCCCGAGTCGACCGAGGAAGACGCGAAGGTCGAGCGCAAACGCACCAAGCGCGACGCGTCGAACGTCGACATCTTCGATCACGACAAGACATTCGCCGACCTGGGCCTGAGCGAGAGCCTGTGCGAGCAGTTGGCGTCGATGCACTTCCAGCACCCGACGCACATCCAGAGCAAGCTGATCCCGCCGGTGCTCGACGGCAAGGACGTCTTGGGCCAGGCGAAGACGGGCACGGGCAAGACGGCCGCGTTCGGTTTGCCGCTGCTCGACCTGGTCACGTCGGGCGAGGCGAACCAGGCGCTCGTGCTCGCGCCGACGCGCGAGCTCGCGATCCAGATCCACAAGGAGATCGAGGAGCTCGGCTTCAAGACCAACATCCGCTCGGTGCCGATCTACGGCGGTCAGAAGATCCCCACGCAGGCCGCCAAGCTCGAGAAGGGCTGCGAGGTCGTCGTCGGCACGCCCGGTCGTGTGATGGACATGCAGCGCCGCGGCTACCTGCCGTTTGACAACTTCAAGTTCGTTGTCCTCGACGAGGTCGACCGCATGCTCGACATCGGCTTCCGCGACGACATCAAGTACATCCTCAGCAAGTGCCCACGCAAGCGGCAGACGATGTTTGTCAGCGCAACGCTGACCAGCGACATCGAGAAGCTCGCCAAGAGCTTCATGACCGATCCGGAGAAGATCGTCACGACCGCCGGGTCGCTGACCGCGAGCATGGTCAAGCAGTACCACCTGCCCGTGCAGCCCTGGGACAAAAAGAAGCTGCTCTACCACTTGCTGACGCACGAGGAGCCGGACCTGACGCTGGTGTTCTGCCGGCTGAAGCGCAAGGTCGATGATCTTGCGACCTACCTGATGGGCAAGGGCATCGAGGCGCACGCGATCCACGCGGACCTCGCGCAGGGCAAGCGGAACCGGGTGATGGAGAAGCTCCGGGCCGGCCAGCTCAGCGTGCTGATCGCTTCCGATCTTGCTTCACGCGGCATCGACGTCGACGGCATCACGCACGTGATCAACTACGACCTGCCCGAAGACATCGAGCTGTACGTGCACCGCATCGGCCGGACCGCACGCGCGGGGTCGGGCGGCACGGCGTGGTCGTTCGTCGAGCCGGTGCAGGGCCCCCTGCTCACCGACATCGAGAACCACGTGAACGCCGAGATCCCCAAGCTCGAGTACCCCGACTTCACGCCCGGCGAGCCGCCCAAGGGCTGGATCGAGGATCAGAAGCGCAAAGAGCAGCAGATGGAGGCGCTCAAGCAGAAGGCGCAGCGGCACATCCCGCAGATGCCATCCGCCGAGCCCGAGAAGGCCGACCCGAGCAAGTTCCCGGGCGGCGTTGTGCCGACCAAGCTGCCCCCGAAGCGGCTGGGCGGCAAGGTCCGCGGGCGTCGCTAAGGCATGTCACTCGAACCGCTGCTGCTTGAGCTCACGAGCCTCCCCACCGTTGCCGGGCGCGAAGACCGCCTCATCGCGTTCATCGAGCGGTGGTGTGCCGAGCGCGATGACGTCGTGCTCGATCGAGACGACGCCGGCAACCTGACCCTCTCGGTTGCTGGTGATGTCCAGGGCCCGCCGATCTACACGACCGCGCACCTCGACCACCCCGCGTTCGTCGTGCACCGCGTCATCGGCCCCGACACGCTCGAGCTCGCGTTCCGCGGTGGGGTGATGGACGATTACTTCGTCGATGCCCGCGTCGAGGTCGTGACCGCAGACGACCGACGCCTGCCCGGCACGCTGATCGAGCGCGTTGAGGGCGCGAGCTCGGTTGGAACGGACAAGCACTTCCTGTGCGAGCTGGATCAGGCCGATGAATCAATCACGACCGATGACATCGCGAGGTGGCTGTTCCCCGACGCTGAAGTAGCCGACGGGATCCTGCACACCCACGCCTGCGACGACCTCGCCGCGGCAGCGTGCGCTCTGGAAGCGTTCGACCGCATCTGCAAGCGGCGGGCATCGGGCGAGACCAAGGCCGACGCGCGGATTCTGTTCACACGGGCCGAGGAGATCGGCTTCATCGGCGCGATCGCCGTGACGCGGCTGGGCACCATCCCCCAAGACGCCAAGGTCATCGCGCTCGAGAACAGCCGGGCGTTCCCAGAGGCGCCCATCGGCGGCGGACCGATTGTGCGTGTCGGTGATCGGCTGACGATCTTCAGCCCCCGCCTGACCGACGACATCGCGCGGATCGCCGAGGACATCGCGGGCGGGCCGAGTTCGCCGACCGCGTCGCAGAAGGACAGCGACCTGCCCAAGTGGAAGTGGCAGCGCAAGCTCATGGCGGGCGGCGCGTGCGAGGCGACGGTGTTCTGCCACGCGGGCCTCGATGCCACCTGCGTCTGCCTGCCGCTGGGCAACTACCATAACATGGCAGACCTCGGCGCGGTGCAGGCCGGGACGAAGACGACAAAGCCAACCGTCGGCCGAGAGTACATCTCGATCGCCGATGCGCAGGGCATGGTCGACCTGCTGGTCGCGTGCTACGAGCGCCTGTCATCACCGCCCAAGAGCAAGACGGCCGAGCGGCTCGAGAAGCTGTGGGACGAGCGCCGGGCGATCCTCGACGAGCTGTGAGCGCTCGCTAGCCTCCGAAGATATTGCCGATGATGTTCACCGGGTTGATCGTCCGCGTGATCTGGCGGGTGAACTCTTCGATGTCGGGCGTGATGGTCAGGTTGCCGGGCGTGCCCTTGACGCGCCACGGGACCATCGTCAGCTCGCGCAAACCCGGGATGATCCTCGAAAGCGACGAGCCGACTCCGGTGTTGAGCTCGCCCATCGCCTTGTCGGAGAGCGCGCCGAGCGGGATCGCCGTCATGACGTTGGTCCGGCGCGAAGCGAAGTCGTACGTGCCGGCGCTGGTGATCGTGAACTCACCGAGCGGCAGCTCGAGCGGGTCGTAGTCGAGCACTCCGCCGCGGATCGTGCCGGTCATCGCTTCGAGCCTTCGGCCGACCTCGTTGTCGGTGCGCTGCCTCGCAAAGACGAGCACATCGCCGAAGGCCCGGCTGGCCTGGAACCTCGCGGTGCCGACGTCGACGACAATGTCCGCGTCGAGCCCGCGGATGCCCGGCTCCTCGCCGAGCGTGAACGCGACATCTGTCACCGTGAGCGTTGCGGGACCGTCCTCACGCGACTTGGTCACCCTGCCCAGCACCGGCACGGCCCGTGACAGCCGAGCGCCGAGCTGCGGCCGGATGACATCGATCTGCGCGACGACCGAGTCTTCGTTGCGGAAGATGCCTTCCTCGATGCGGCCGATCACGCTCGCTGAGGCGCGATCGCCGACGAGCGAGAAGTTGACGCCGCCGCTCTTCTGATTCGAGAGCTCGGTGAGCGAAAGCCTGACCTGCGTC
The DNA here is from genome assembly GCA_039822905.1 of Planctomycetota bacterium. GTDB lineage: Bacteria > Planctomycetota > Phycisphaerae > Phycisphaerales > UBA1924 > JANQQZ01. Next base: position 1,700 of record JBCBMF010000198.1, on the reverse strand, counting down.
GTCGGGCCGAGGATCTCGGCCAGGCCGCCTTTGAAATCGCCGAGCCCGTCCAGCAGCCTCGACGGGACGCGTCGGCCTTCGACCAGCACGCCGAGCACGGGTGCCGACTCGCTCGCGCCCCGGAGCGTGACATCGACGAGCAGGCTCTGCTCGTTTCCGTCGGCCGCCGTCAGCCGGAGCCGCCCGCCGGACTCGGCGTCGGTCACGAGCTCGCCCACGATCGGGCTGAAGTCCGCCGCGACCCAGGGTGCTTCGGTGATATCGTCGCCCTGGTCGACCTCCTCGCGCTGCTCGATGACCAAACGCGGCGCGTTCACCGCCGCGTGCGCATCGAAGACGCCTGCTCGCAGCGGCGAACCGATGCGGGACAGCGTGAGGCGATCGATGTCAATCGCCAGCTCAACCGGCTCGGCCAGCCGCACCCGCTCCTCGCCCGGCGATTGGTGCAGACCGTGCCGGGTCGCGAACACCGGGTCAAGGTGATAGCGCACGACGCTCGGCGACGAGAGCACCACGCGGTCGGGCCTGATATCGAAGACCATCGGCTGCTCGACTCGGAGCCTCGGGGACGACAGCGCGAGCGACAGGCCCGCGTCCGCGATCCGCCCCGCTTCGCCGAGCCCCGCGAGTTCGATCGACGCCGAAGCCGACGCGCCGAGCAGGCCCGAGACGAACGAGTCTGTGCGGAGCGAATCGTCGAGGTGCGCAGCATCGATCGAGGGCGCTTCCAGCCTGAGCGAGAGCGGCCCGGCCAGCGAGCGCGAGTCGATCTCGGCTTCGATCGCGCCGCTGATCTCGGTGATGGCCAGTTGATCCGCGCCCGTGACCGTCCCGCGGATCGTGCCGGCGAGCGTTGCCGATCGATCGGCCAGCAAGGCCCCCACGGGAAGGCTGCTCTCGATGACCAGTGCTTGGACGCCGATCGATCCTTCACGCGTGCGTCGCGGCAGCCCGTCCGAGCCCATCATCGTCGACTCGCGGAGGCCCTGCACCGCGCCGCTCGCGCTCACACGCAGCTGGGCCATGCCCTCGGGCGACCATCGGCCCTCGTCGAGCAGCGTGAACGAACCGAGGCGGGCCGCGAGCCTCGCTTCCGAAGCGATGGACGTTCCCGCGGTTGGACCAACGCTGACCTCGTTGCCCTCGGCGAGCCGAGCGAGGCGGAACTGGCGGATCGCTTCCTCAGAAACATCGACGAGTGCTTCGCCCGACTCGACGCGGAGATCTCGGCCGTCGGTCCGCGCAACGACTTCAGCCGACGCCATGCCCGCGGCACCGGCGACGGCAAACGTCAGCGTTCCGTCGTCGGCGGACAGTGACGCGTCGATGGCGTTCCCGACGGCGAGCGCGAGTGTGTCGCCCCACTGCTCCGCGAGCTCGGGGGACATGAGCGATAAAGCCTCGGCTGGGACCGTCGCATCGATCCGGCCGGCCGGGTTGAGCCACCAGATCGATGATGGATCGTCGCCGGTTCCTGACGCGTCGAACACGAGGCGACCCCCGAGCACGAGAGGTGCCGCGTCGATCGAACCGACGCCGTTGACTTCAACCACCCTGTCGCCGCCGGTCAGCGAGAACGCGGCGTTGAGGCGTTCGATGGTCGCCGGGGGACGATCGTCGGTAGCGCCACGCGACGTGATGTCGCTCAGAGCTACTGCCGCGTCAAAGCCAACCAATCCGCTCTCGCCGACTTCCAGCGC
>JBCBMF010000197.1:0-5456 GCA_039822905.1 Planctomycetota bacterium | reverse complement strand
CGTGTTGTACTGTTTGAGCGGCACGCGCCGATCGAGCACCCGCATGAACCGCACGGCGGCTTCGAGCACGACCGCCGCACAGATCATGAGCGCCGCTGCGCTGAGCTGATCGCCCGTGACCCGCGTTGACTGTTCGGCGAGCGACGCGATCCGTTCGCTGAGCGTCCACGGCACAGTCGAGCCCGCGATCGCGCCGAGGGTGCCGCCCACACCGATCGCCGGGAACAGCCGCTTGGCCTGATCGAGCGACCAGACGTCGGCCATGAACGCCCAGAACACGCTCGTAAGCAACAGATTCACGACGCTGAGCCAGACGTAGAACACCCGGCCCGTGGCCGCCTTGAGCTCTTCGCCGAACCCGAGCCGCAGCCCGGCGAAAACGACCAGACAGAGCATGACCAGCCGGAACCCGATCGTGATAAAGCGTCTGCGATCAAAGCGGTGGACAAGCGTCCCGAAGCCCATGGCAACCAACAGCGAGACGCCGGCGGTCACGTAGAACAGGCTCCGGAGCTCGGACATACCCCGCTCGACACCCATCGCCTCGCGGACGGGGCGGATCAGGAAGTAGCTGAAGAGCACGCAGAAGAAGAACGCGGCCGCGAGCATGAGCGGCAGCAGTTCGCCCTCGCGGGCGCGCAGCAATCGGTGCGCAGCGGTCACGGTCGCTCGGTCTTCACGCTGGTGTCCCCTCGATCCTCGCGGTGTACTCGGGTTGCGAGGCGGCAGTTGCAGCCGGGCGCCAGATGGGTGCGCCGCCGCGGCTACCCTCGCGCGTGAGAGAGACCGGACAGCCGAACAACACGCCGAACGCCGATCGCGATGATCGTGGCGTCTACTACGGCTGGGCCGTCATGCCCGTTGCCTGCCTGATGCTCATCGGCACGCTGCCCGGGCAGACGGTGGTCGTGAGCCAGTTTAACACGGCGCTGCGCGCCGCGCTCGGCCTCTCGAACGAGGCGCTGTCGCTGTGCTACCTCATCGGCACACTCGCGGCAGCCTTCCCGCTCACGCTGGTGGGGCGTGCTTCGGACCGCATCGGTCCGCGGCGAACGGCCGGGCTGATCGTCGGCGCGTTCTGCCTCGGTACGCTCGCACTCACGAACGCCACTGGGGCGGTCACGCTGACGCTCGGGTTCTTCCTCGTGCGGTTTCTGGGTCAAGGAGCGCTTGGCATGCTGTCGAGCCACGTGCTCGCGCTCTGGTTCGAGCAACGGCTCGCGACCGTTGAGTCGATCAAGCACGCGGTGTTCAGCCTCGGGAGCGCCGCCGCACCCGCGATCACGCTCGCGATGATCGGCGCGTTCGGCTGGCGGCACGCCTACGCGATCATGGGCGTCGCCGTCGCGCTCGTGCTGCTGCCGCTGATCGCCTTCGTGCTGCGCGACCGGCCCGAAGAGGTGGGACAGCACCTCGACAACGAGCCGCCGACCGCGCGGGAACACGACCGCGAAGAGAACGACCCGGCCGACGGTCCGTCGGGCGAGGCCGACTTCACGCTGGGCGAAGCGCTCCGCACGCGGACGTTCTGGCTGCTGATCATCCCGGGCATGCTGTCGGGCCTGGTCGGCACGGCGATGCTCTTTCACATGCAGCCGCTGCTTGTCGAGGCGGGGGTGCGCGACCCGATCGACTCCGGCGCGGTTGCCGTCTCGACGTGGGCGATGGCGTTGTTTATCGGGCTCACGACGGGCGGCCCGGCCGCCGACCGCGTGCCGCCGCGTGTGATCCTGCCGCTCTCTCCGCTCGGGATCACGGCGTCGTGCCTCTTGATGTTCGTGGCGTCGGAGCCGTGGCACGCCGCGGCGGCGATGAGCATCTACGGCGTCTCGCAGGGCTGGGGCATGGCGGCCGCCGGGCCGGCGATCGCCCGGTTCTTCGGGAGGCCTCACCACGGCGCGATCCGAGGTTTCGTGACCTCTGCCATGGTCGGCGGCACGGCAACGGGTCCCTATCTGTTCACACTCGTCGGCGGCTGGCTCGGCACTTCCGAAGAGATCACCCTGATCAGGGGCCTGCTCGCCTTCGCGGCCGTCGCGGTGCCGGTCGCCGTCGGAGCCGCCTTTGCCACACGCCCGAGCGTTCCCGAACGCTAGCGGGATCGAATTTGTCGCGAGTGGCGGAATAATCGTTCCAGATCGATGGCTCACCATCGGAGCCGTGCACGCACGCCGGCAGCAACGGAGACCAGCCGATGGCACGAACCGACGAGAAGCAGAGCCTGTCCGACCGACTCAGCCGCCGTGCCCGGCGTGCGATCCAGGGCACGACTGACCTCGCCTACGTCGCCGGCTTGGGCCTCGCCGTCTCGGCCGCCCCGGTCGCCACGGCGCAGCACGACGAGAAGCCTAAGCCCGGAGGCGCAACGATGTCGCAAACACAACACGAGCAGCAGCCCGGCGAGCTTCAGGCCGAGCTCGATGCGATGAAGTCCGCGTTCGAGCAGCGCGCACCGCAAGAAACGATCGACGCCTTCGAGAAGGGCATCCTCGATGTCGAGGCGCTCGGCGTACTCGACCGGGCCAAGAACGTCGGAGATACCGCCCCGATGTTCAAGCTGCCAGACGGCACCGGCGAGAGCGTTTCGCTTGAGACTGTCCTGGCCGACGGTCCGACCATCGTGACCTTCTACCGCGGCTCGTGGTGCCCGTACTGCAACATCCAGCTCCGTGCGTACCAGCAGCACTTGGACGAGATCCGGTCGCTCGGCGCCTCGCTTGTCGCGATCAGCCCCGAGAAGCCCTCGGCCGACGATGCGAAGGACGCGCCGAACTACGAGTTCCACGTGCTCAGCGATGCCGGCAATGAGGTCGCCGACGCGTTCGGCATCCGCTACCGGCTGCCGCAGGATCTGATCGACGCGTTCAACGGCCGGCTCGATCTGGCGTCGTACAACGGCGACGGCTCGTGGACGCTGCCGCTGGGTGCAACCTACGTGATCGACACCGACGGCACGATCGCGCACGCGTTTCTCACGGCCGACTACCGCGAGCGGGCCGAACCCGCCGACCTGATCGACGTACTCAAGAAGCTCGCCGCCGACGGCTGAGCCAGAACCGAGCCCCTCACCTGCCCGGCGGATCCCCTTCCGCCGGTCAACACGAGGCCGGCGCCACTCGTTGGCGTCGGCCTTGTTTGTTTCGTGCCACCCCCGTGACACCGGTTCGAGTATCGTGCATTCCCGGATCACGCGCGCAACGGCGGGGCGGCCGGATCGGAGCCGCGAGCGATGTCCATCCGCGTCAAGCTGTTTCTTACGCTTCTGGGTTTCTCGCTGCTGCCCCTGCTGATCGCGGGTCTGCTCGGGCGAGGGAACGTGCAGGCAGCCCGCGACGAGCTCAGCAGCGAGACCGCGGCTCGGATCCTGCGGATCGCCGACGACACCCGGCGGCACCTGGTTGAGAAGTACGCGGCCATCCTCGAACGCGACCGGGCGCTGATCGAGATCGATGTGCTCGCCGCCGCGGACGCCCTCCGCCGCTTCGATGACATCGGGCCCGACGAGGAGGCGCTCACCGCACGGAACTTCACGAACCTCGAATTCGACGACGCCGAGAACCCACCGCCGGGCCTGGTGCCCGACGGCGACATGGAACGCATCGAAGCCGACGGCTCGCGGACGGCGCTCATGGTGTCGTTCCTCGAGCCCGTGTTCGTCCCGATGGACGCCGACGGCATCGACGCGCTCTCGCAAGAGGCCGCGGTGCTGCGATCCGTGGTGCCAACGATGCGGGCGGCCCGTGAGACCACCGAGGACCTCATCCGGCCCGCGAGCCAGTACGCGGCGCTCCACGAATCGGGCCTGCACATGTCCTGGCCCGGCAAGGGCGGCTATCCCGAGAACTACGACCCACGGCTCCGGCCGTGGTACCAGGCCGCCATCACCGCGATCGAGCCGGTTGTCTGGGTGCCGCCGGTCATCGACGCGCCGACCGGCCAGGTGCGGCTGACATGTTCGGCGCCCGTCTACCGCGACGATGGCACCCTGCTCGGTGTCGCTGCCGCGGACGTGTCACTGGGCGACATCCTCAAAGAGCTCTCGCTGCCCGAGGTGTTCCGCGAGAGCTCGCAGGCGATCATCGTGCAAGTCGCGGACGAAGACGCCGACCTCCCACCGAGAATCATCGCCACGGCCGAGTACGACGATCTCGCCGGCGCCGCGTGGGACTCACCCATCAGCACACGCTGGTTCGAATCAAGCGACGCGGACGCGGACACCGAGCTAAGCCGACGCATGCTCGCCGCCGATCAGGGCTCGATGGAACTCGGCATCGACGGCGAGCCGTGGGTGTGGACGTGGGAACGCCTCCGCGACCCTGAGTTTTCGGAGACGCACACTCACGTTCTGGTCGGCATCGCGCTCGAAGTGGCCGAGGCCGACGCGCAGCGCGTCGCGGCCTCCATCGACGGAACGATCTCGACCGTGGTGCGCCAGAATCTCGCGGTCGCCGGCGGCGTGCTCTGCTTCGTCGTGGTCTTCGGGTTTCTCGGGTCGCGGTCGATCTCTCAGCCCGTGCGGTCGCTGGCCGAGACGGCGCAGGCGATCGCCGGCGGCGACCTCGACGCCCGCGCGACCGTCGAAACCGGCGACGAGCTGCAAACACTCGCCGAGAGCTTCAACAGCATGGTCCCGAAGCTCCGCGACCGGATGAAGGTCCGCGAAGCCCTCGAGATCGCGCGCGAAGTTCAGCAGAACCTGCTGCCGCGCGAGACGCCCAACCTCCCCGGCATCGATATCGCGGCCCTCTGCGTCTACAGCGACGAGACCGGCGGCGACTACTTCGACTTTCTTGACATCCAGCCTGGAAACGGCGGCCCGCTCTCGCACGCCGTGCTGGTTGGCGATGTCACGGGCCACGGCATCGGCGCGGCGCTGCTCATGACAACCGCGCGTGCGCTCATCCACGCGCGGGCCCCGGAGACCGATGACCTGCCCGACGTTCTGGGCAAGGTCAACGCCAACCTCGCGGTCGACTCCAAGTCCGGGCAGTTCATGACGCTGTTCTACCTGCTCGTCGGCGAAGACGACGGCGACGGACGCCGGGTCCGCTGGACGAGCGCCGGCCACGACGCCGCCATCGTGCGCGACAACCGCACCGGCGCGTTCACCGAGCTCAGCGGTCACGACATCCCGCTCGGCATCGACGGCTCGTGGGTGTTCCGGTCCGATGACGCCTGCCTGCCGCCCGAGAGCACGGTCGTCATCGGCACCGACGGCATCTGGGAAGCCCGCGACCCGACGGGCGAGATGTTCGGCAAGGACCGGCTCATGGAGGTCATGGCGGACAACGACGACGCCGACGCCGACACGCTGGCGAAGGCCATCCTCAGCGCAGTCATACGGTTCAGAGACGGAGGACCGCAGACCGACGACATTACGCTTGTTGTGCTGCGAACCAGCGAGGCTGTGAACACGGGTGCAATCGCGAGCGACACTTAATCAGTCCGCGGCCTGT
>JBCBMF010000196.1:0-5463 GCA_039822905.1 Planctomycetota bacterium | reverse complement strand
CGGAAACGACGCGGCAGCCGAACGCGGCGGCAATCGGCCACGGGTCGATCTGTTGCCACGACAGCGGCGGCTCGTGAAGCACGGTCTGGCCGTGAAGCACGATGAGGTCAGCCTCGTCCTGTCCTAGCGTGCTGGCGATGGCGACGCAATGCTGCTCACCCAAGCGAACCGCGAGTGAACGGATTCTCTGCGCGGAGAGCGGGTGCCCATTGGTAAAGCCTCGAAGCTCATCGGCGTCGTCGAGGGACACACTTGCGCTGCGAACCAACTCCACACGTATGTTCAGACCGGTGCCGTGAACGCGAACCAGAGCGGCATCGATGCCGTCCATGCTCGTGCCGGACATGCAGCCCACGATCATGCGGGTTGGCTTCATCGCTGAACCCCATCGCACGCCGTGATGAGCCGGTCGATGTGCTCGATGCTCCGGTCGAGTCCCCCCGGACGCGATCGGCGTGCCCAGAGATCGCGGTAGGTCTCACGGCAGGCGCGGAGTTCGTTCGCCAGAGCGTCATCCCGCTCGCCGGAATGTTTCTGTAATGCAAGGCGGCACGCGACCATCGACATGGAGAGTGTCCATCGCAACTCAGAATCGATCAACGGCTCAGTCTCCGGCTGGGTGGCGGCGAGTTGGTCGAGTTCCGCAGCGCACTGCCGCCAATCACCGAGAGTCCCGCGCGGGGAGAGGGCTGCGTTCGCGGGATGGATTTCGTTGAAAACGGCTGATGCGTTGAGAAGCCGCGGCAGTCCATCCGAGTCAACGGAGCCGCCTTTCGGCGAGCGAACGTGCCGATCGACTTCTCCGAGCTCATCGAGCCATGGGCCAAGCGCGTGCGAGCCGAAGAGCACTCGCGATGAGCGCGCGGCATCCGGGTTGGGTGTGCCGTGCCAGGCCGCGTGTGCCGCATCAGCGAGCGCGTGCAGCGTGATCGGCCATTGCTGCTGATGCCCGACGTCGCCCCACGCGGTGACGAGCATGCCGTCGAACGTATCCGAGGTCGCGCACGCCGCCTCGAGGTTTCCCCGGCGCTCGGTCGTGCGGCCGAAGAAGCTCCGCCAGCACGATGTGCCCGGACAGACCCAGCCGGTACGCCCCGCGTCGCGCAGTGCTTTGTCCCACGCACCGAACGGCGAGTCCGGCTCGTAGCCCCACGCCAGCGGCTTGAGGTTCGCGGGCAGCAGATCAAGCGTGCCGGGCGAGTCCAGCGCGATATCCGCCCAGAACATCGGTGCGAACCCGTGCTCGGCTGCGATGTCGGCAACGGAACGCACGAAGTCGGCGTAGACCGCTGACTTGCCACGCTCAGCCACAGTTTGCCTTGACCGCCCGCTGCCAACGTCCGCGGTTTCATCGCAGCCGATGTTGAGCAGCGGCGAGGAGAAACAACTGCCGAGTTGTCCTATCCAATCATGAACGAGTTCAAGGCTGCGGTCATCGGTCGGGCATAGCGAGAACGGCCCGTCGCGTGTCATGCCGTAGAAGTCGTACGGCCCGTGCGTCTCGGCGAGGTCCGCGTACGCCGGATGCCGAAGCCACTCGGAAAGGTGACCGAAGCAGTTCTGGTTCGCGGCGAGTTCGATACCCCTGTCTCGGCAGAGTTTATCGATCTCGCGGATCTCGTCCGGCGTCACTGGCGATGCGTCGCACCACACCGTTTCGTGGCCGCTGTAGGCAAACGCATGCTCCGTGTAGAGCTGGAGGTGGTTCATGCGGAGCATCGAAAGTGCGTCGACAAGCTCGCACAGCGCGGCCATGGTCGGCACGCGGTTGCGCGAGATATCGAGCATGAATCCGCGGGTCGCGAAGCGAGGCCAGTCCGTGAGCTCGAAGGCGGGGCAGTCGCTGCCCTCTGTAAGGCTGAGCTGCCGCAAGACGGACTGTACCGAGTGCTCGCCGTCAGAGTCAGCGGCTTGTGCTCGCAGCTGATGTCCGTCGAACCGGAGTGAATACGCGCCGGCGTGCTCCATGGACGCTTGCACGATCGGTGCGCGCATCACATTGCGTAGTCCTCCACCGCCGGGGAGCGTGCGAACCACGCGGGGCTGCGGATAGATCCGTTCGAGCGGGGTCATCGTGGCTTCCCACTGGGCAGGACGGCGATGCCGAACGAGATCGCGGCCGCGGCCGTCAGCTTCCACGCGAACGCAAGCGATGTCAGCAGCTCGAGCTTCTTGGGCAGAGGCTCATCGTTGCCGAGCAGCGCGACCCACACGGCCTCTTCCATCCCAAGCACCAGCACGAAACCCGCGATCAACGACGCGATGACCGATGCCGTGTTTCCTCGCTTCGTGAGCAGTGCCGCGAGGAAGACGCCGACGAGCCCAGAATACGCGAACGTCATGACACGGAGCGCGAACGTCAGCAGCGTACCGCCGCGGTCGGCCGACGCCGCCTGCCAGAACACACACAGCACCGCGAACGAGCCGAGGATCAGCCCGAAACCGACAACGCCGATGCGACCGACGAGGACGTAGTGCCCCGGCGGTCGATCCGGACGCGCGTGCCGATAGAAATCGCTGACCATCGAGCTGCTCATCGCGTTGATCGCGCTGTTGAGGCTGCTCAGGCCCGCGGCGAACAAGCCCGCCATCATCAGACCGGGCACTCCGGCCGGGAGCTCTTTCAGAATGAACTCGAGAAACACCTGGCGATCATCCGCGGGCAGACCGCCCGGCGCGGCCGCCCCGATGAGGTCGGGCCGCTGGTAGTACACGAACAGCAGCAGCCCGACGACGAGAAACACCAGCACGGATGGGATGCCGAGCAGGATGCCCGTGATGACCGACCGAGAGCCCGCCTTCGCGTCCTTGCAGGTGAGCATGCGCTGCACAAGGTCTTGATCGGTGCCGTAGGAACCGATGCCCATGACAGCGAAGCCGATGGTCGCTGTGAGCAGTCCGAACGGCAGCCGCGGATCGGGATTCGTGTCGAACAGTGTCAGCTTGTCGGCACGGTTTTCCCCGCCAGCGCGCAGCACACCGATGACATCCGCCCACGGCGCCTCGATCCGCGACAGAATCACGACGATCGCGATGAGCGCCGCCGAGAGCAGCACGGCCATCTGGATGACGTCGGTCCAGATCACGCTCGCGATGCCGCCGATGAACGTGTAGGTGATGCCGACCGCGGTCAGCACGGCGATCGCGATGAGCAGGTTGCCTGGCTCCATCCCGCGCTCAATGCCGAAGAGCACGAGCGAGAGCGGGATCGCCCCGATGTAGATCCGCGCCCCGCTTGCCATCACCCGACCCACCAGAAACGCCAGGCTCGCGGCGCGCATGGCGGCGGGGCTGAACCGGTCGGCGAGCAGCGCATAGATCGAGCTCACGCCCGCCCTGTAGAACGCCGGGATGAACACGAGCGCGACGATGACCGCCGCGATGATCATGCCAAGGTTCGTCGAGAGGTAGGTCAGGTCGCCGGTGTAGCCCTGCTGCGGCACGCCCACAAACGACGCCGCCGACATGCTCGTCGCCACGATCGAGACCGCCACCGCCCACGTCGGCATCCGTCGGCCGGCGAGGAAGTAGTCGTCGGTGCTCTTCTGCTCGCGGCGGCTGAACAAATAGCCCGTTCCCGCGAGCAGCAGGAAGTAGCCCGCGAGCACCGCCCAATCGAGAGCAAAGAATGTCGCGAGCGTCGCGGTCGGCAAGTCGGTCTCTTTCCCGGCGGGAGGTCGGACGCAATATTCTATAATCTATCCGAACAGGACCTCGATCGCTTGCTCGGAGATCACCGTGCGCATCCCGCTCTCGCTGCTGCTCGTCTCGGCCCTCTCAGTCCTAATGGGATGCGCCTCCCCTCGCTCGGCATCATCGATGTCTGTGACCCGCATCGGAGCCGAGGCCCCGCGCGTAGGCGACGAGATCATGGTCGCCGGCCAACGCTTCCACACCGGGGCCCCGGTCGTGCTCTGGACCGACCCCGGCGGCTACGACGCCTACAGAGTTCACCAGCGGTTCCCCAGCGAGTCGGATCTTGAACACGGCCACGAACTCGACGGCAAGCCGCGCTACAACACGCGCCGAATGCCGGGCGACGAGGCGAACATCGCCGACCGCCGCGCCGGCGACTGGACGCTCGACGAGCTCCGCGGCATCGTTGACCAGTTCGTGCTCCACTACGATGTTTGCGGCACCAGCCGAACCTGCTTCCGCGTCCTCCAGGACATGCGAGGCCTCAGCGTTCACTTCCTGCTCGATGTCGACGGCACCATCTACCAGACACTCGACGTCAAGGAACGCGCCTGGCACGCCACGAAAGCGAACCACCGTTCGATCGGCATCGAGATCGCCAACATCGGTGCGTACGGCCCTGAGAATCTGCACGTCCTCGACGAGTGGTACGCGACAGACGAGACCGGCACCCGCATGACGCTGCCCCAACGCTTCGGCGACGGCGGCATCCGAACGCCGGGGTTCGTCGCTCGGCCTGCACGACCTCAACCCGTGTCCGGTGTCATCAACGGACGCGAGCTCACGATGTACGACCTCACTCCGGAGCAGCACGACTCGCTCGCGAAGCTGATCGCCACGCTGAATGCCGTGTTTCCCGGCATGCCCATCGAAGCGCCGCGCGAAGAGGACGGCGCCATTGCCGACGGCGTGCTCAGCGACGGAGCGTTCGAGTCGTTCCGAGGCATCATCGGTCACTATCACATCCAAGCCAACAAGATCGACCCCGGGCCCGCGTTTGACTGGGATCGCGTGCTCGACTCGGCCCGCGCCTTCCGCGAAAGCGAGATCAATCGTGATTGACCGAGAGCTGACCTTCCTGCTCCAGAAGTACGAGACCTTCGAGCGGGAAGTGCTGTCGCCCGCCGTGTACAAACGTCTCGCCCCGTTCAACGTCGAGTGGTGTACGGTCGATCGAGATCTGCGGGCCAGCGAGGCTGCCGCGCTCGCGTTCGCGTCGGTCGAGCTCGGCTTCCGATGGGGCCCGGCGTGGCAACGCGGTTGGTTCCGCCTCCGAAGCGATGCACCGACCGGCGACACCACGGTCGTCCGATTTGATTGCGGCACAGAGGCCCTGCTGTTCGACGGCGACCGACCCTGGCACGGCTTCGACGCCAACCGCGATGCTGCGCCGCTCCCTGCGAGTACGAAGGGCGAAGGCCTGATCGAATTGCTGATCGAAGCCGAGTGCATGCACCCGTGGGGCGTCCGCGCGTTCACGTGGGATATGTCCGAAACACACAAGCGGTGGGGGAGCGACGACCCGGGTCATCTCACGCTCGCCGAGCTGGCGACGTTCAACGAAGAAGCCTGGCGGCTCGACACCGCATTCCGCTTCGCCCGCCAGCTGCTCGCCGAAGCTGGCTTGCGGAGCACCACGGGACGGCTGTGTCAAAGTGCCATCGAGCGATCACTCCGGGTCATCGATGACCACGATGTCGCGAGCACCGCGACTGCGGCGTTGTCTGAACTGAGCACCGCCCTCGCCGCCGGCGTCCGCGCCGGCGG
>JBCBMF010000195.1:0-5475 GCA_039822905.1 Planctomycetota bacterium | reverse complement strand
CTCGATGCGAACGAAGGCGTGCAACCGGGGCCAGACGTGCTCGACGCGCTGCAAGCTATCACGCCAGAGCAGCTGCGACGCTATCCAAACGCCGCACCGCTCGAGTCGGAACTCGCTGCGTCCTTCGGCGTCGATCCATCGCGCATCGTCATGACCAACGGCGGCGACGACGCGATCGACCGGGTCTGCCGAGCCGTGCTCGAGCCGGGTCGCGATCTTCTCACGCACGCCCCAGGGTTTGTCATGATCCCGCGCAGCGCACGGCTCGCGGGTGCCGATATCCGACAGATCGAATGGGTCGACGAGGCGTTCCCAGAGGCAAAGCTCACGTCACACCTCAGCACGAAAACCGGTCTTGTCGCCCTCGTGACCCCCAACAACCCGACCGGTCGCGTTATCGACACCCCAACGATCCTGAGGATCGCCCGCGCCGCCGCAGAGATGGGATCGCTTGTGCTTGTTGATCTGGCGTACATCGAGTTTGCCGACAAAGACCCGACGCCGCGGCTTCTCGATGAACCGAACATCGTGATGATCCGCACCATGTCAAAGGCCGCGGGTCTCGCCGGTGCTCGTGTCGGCTATGCCGTCGCCCCGACCGAGATCGTCGACTGGCTCAGGACCGTGGGCGCACCATTCCCCGTCTCATCCGCGTCGCTTGCACTCGCAGCGGAGGCCTCGAAACGCCGGCAACAGAGAGCCGTCTTCATCGATTCCGTACGGCGGCAGCGCACATCGCTGCATGACCTGCTCACCGAACTCGGCGGGCAGCCGATCGAATCGCAAGCCAACTTCGTCATGAGCCGATTCGACAACGCCGCGTTCGTGTATCGCGAGCTGGCACACGCCGGCATTCTCGTGCGACGCATCGCCGGTTCCGACGCAGAGGCGGGCTATCTCCGCATCACCCTGCCCGGCACAGACGCGGAGTTTGATCGTCTCTGCGATGCACTGCGAAAAGTTTTGGCGACCGCAGCGAGCACGCTGCCCGATACCCCCGAAGGCCGGAAACCATGAGCACGACGGATACTTCGAACAGAACCGCGACGGTCGAGCGACAAACGCGCGAGACCACGATCACAGCATCGATCAACCTCGATGGAAGCGGCAAGGCCTCGACATCGACAGGCATCGGCTTCCTCGATCACATGCTGGAAACCCTCACGCTGCACGCACGCTTCGATCTCGAGCTGTCCTGCAAGGGTGATCTGCACATCGACGACCACCACACCGCCGAAGACTGCGCTCTCGTCCTCGGTTACGCCTTCAATCGCGCACTCGGAGACAAGCGCGGCATCGCACGGTTCGCGTCAGCCTACGCACCGCTCGACGAAGCGCTGGCACGGGCGGTCGTCGATCTGTCAGGCCGTCCGTTCGCACACGTCGAACTCGGCCTCGCCCGCGAGAGCCTCGGCACACTCGCGTGCGAGAACATCACTCACTTCTTTGCGTCGTTCGCAACCGCAGCGAACCTAACGCTTCACCTTGATGTTCTTCGCTCCCACAACGATCACCACGCGTCCGAAGCGGCGTTCAAATCCCTCGCACTCTCGCTCCGCCAGGCGATCGCACGAAACGCTGTCGATGCGGGCGTACCATCCACAAAGGGCGTGCTGTGATGTCGACCGTCACGATCGTCTCGACGGGTACGGCGAACATCGCTTCCGTCGCCGCAGCTCTCCGGCGTTGCGGCTGCACGCCGCGTACCACGACCAACCCTAACGAGGTCAGCGACGCCGACCGCGTCGTGCTGCCCGGCGTCGGGTCCTTCGCGGCCGGAATGGAGGCACTCAACAGCCACGGGCTCACTCCCGTGCTTCGCGAACGAGCCGAAGCCGGACGGCCCTTGCTCGCGATTTGCCTGGGCTTGCAGTTGCTCTGTCGATCGTCTGAAGAATCGCCCGGCTTCAGCGGGCTCGGCGTCATCGACTCAGATGTCCGGCGGCTATCGGGCGAGCTCAGAGTCCCGCAGTTCGGCTGGAACACGGTCGAGCGCGGCGACACCAGCATCCGCACGGACGGCTACGCCTACTACGCGAACTCGTACTGTGTTGCCGAGCCGCCACACGGGTGGCGATGCGCCACGACGCCGTACGGTGCGTCCATCGTCGCCGCCATCGAACGCGGCGCGGTCCTCGCCTGCCAGTTTCACCCCGAGCTGTCCGGCGCATGGGGCGCGGAGCTGATCGCCGGCTGGCTCTCTCGGACCGAATCGAGCGTGGCATGCTGACCCGCCGCATCATCCCGTGTCTCGATGTCCGCGACGGGCGAGTCGTGAAGGGCGTCCGCTTCGCTGGCCTGCGGGACGCGGGCGATCCGGTCGAGCAGGCCGAGCGGTACGAACGCGAAGGCGCCGACGAGATCGTCATCCTCGACGTCTCCGCGACACCCGAGGGCCGGGAGACCGCAGCGGTCACAGTCGAGTCTGTCCGCAGCGTTCTCTCCATTCCACTGACCGTCGGCGGCGGCGTGCGGTCGTTTGCCGATGCGGAGCGGTTGCTCTCGGCCGGCGCTGACAAGGTCGGCGTCAACTCGGCCGCCGTGGCACGCCCCGAGCTGCTCAGCGAGCTCGCAAGCCGCGTCGGCACGCAGTGCGTCGTCATCGCCATCGACGCGGCGCGCCGCAACGCCGCAAGCGGGTGGGAGGTCGTCACGCACTCGGGCACGACGCGAACCGGGGTCGACGCGATCGAGTGGGCCGCCCAGGCCGAGCAACGCGGCGCCGGAGAGATCCTGCTCACCAGCTGGGACCGCGACGGCACGGGCGAGGGCTACGACACCGATCTTCTCCACACGATGTCCGCCGCCACCCGGCTCCCGATCGTCGCGTCCGGCGGCGCATCGGGACCATCGCACATGCTCGAAGCCTTTGAAGCGGGTGCGCACGCCGTACTCGCCGCGTCGATCTTCCACGACGGCGTGATGACCGTCGGGAGTGTCAAGGCCGAGCTTGCCAGAAACGGAACGGAGGTCCGCTTGTGATCATTCCATCGATCGACCTCATGGACGGCAACGCCGTGCAGCTCATCGGTGGTGATACGAAGGCCATCGACGCGGGCGATCCTCGACCCATCGCGGACCGCTTCGGTCTTGTCGGCGAGGTCGCCGTGATCGATCTCGATGCCGCTCTCGGCCGAGGCTCGAACGAATCGGTCATCGCCGAGCTGCTTGAGCGCGCACCATGCCGCGTCGGCGGCGGCATCCGCGATGGAAACACCGCGCTCCGATGGCTCGACGCGGGCGCGAGCAAGGTGATTCTGGGAACGGCGGCGGTACCCGAGGTTCTCCGTGAGCTGCCACGCGAGCGTGTGATCGCCGCGCTCGATGCTCGCGACGGCGAGATTGTCACCGAGGGCTGGACCAAGAACACGGGCGCGCGAATCGAGGACCGCATCGACGAGCTACGCGAGTATGTCGGCGGCTTCCTGATCACCTTCGTCGAACGCGAGGGGCGGATGGTCGGCCTGCCGCTCGATCGCGTCGAGCAGCTCGTCGAGCGAGCCAAAGGTTCGCGGGTCACGATCGCGGGAGGTATCAAGTCACCCGATGACATCGCGCACGTTGACGCGCGCGCCGCGGACGCGCAGGTCGGTATGGCCCTCTACAGCGGCGCGTTCGATCTCGCCGACGGCTTCTGCGCAGCGCTGCGGTCCGATCGGAGCGACGGGCTCTGGCCGACGGTCGTGTGCGATCCGGCCGGCCGATGCCTCGGGCTGGCATACTCGACGCTGGGCTCGGTCCGGCGGGCACTCGACGACCGGCGCGGTGTGTACTTCTCTCGATCGCGGAACGGGCTCTGGATCAAGGGCGACACCTCGGGCGATACTCAAGAGCTGCTGGGCATCAGCGTCGACTGCGACCGCGACACGCTGCGCTTCACCGTTCGTCAGCACGGCGGCGGGTTCTGCCACCTCGGCACACGTACGTGCTTCGGAAGGTCAACCGGGCTCGCCGCGCTCGATGCCACCATCGCACACCGCACGGCAGCCCCGCCGCCCGGGTCGTATACCGCGCGGCTGAGCGAAGACGACTCGCTGCTGGCGAGCAAGCTCGCGGAAGAAGCGGCCGAACTCGCCGAAGCGACCGACGCTCGGCACGCTGCTGAGGAAGCGGCCGACCTGATCTACTTCGCGCTCGTCGCCGCCCACACGAAAGGCGCGACGCTCGAAGACATCGAACGAGTGCTTGATCGGCGAGCCGACAAAGTAACGCGCCGCCCGGGCAACGCCAAGCCCAAGCCGATCGAGCAGGGACGCAATTCATGAACGACCCGAGCATCCCGGACACCACAACGATACGACGCGTTGAACTCGCTGACCTCGCGCGGTCGATCCGCCCTCCCGTCGATGACCAGACGCTCGACGCCGCCCGCGTGATCGTGAACCGGGTCCTCGAGCAGGGCGACGATGCGGTCCGCGGCTATGCCGAGCAGTTCGGCGAGCGGGCGCCCTCTGAACCGCTTGTACTCGGCGAAGAGCAAATGACCGCCACTCTCGACGCGCTCCCCGGCGAGACAAGAGACCTGCTCTCGCGGGCCGCCGGCCGGATCCGGACGTTCGCCGAGCGGCAGCTCGCAGCGATCCAGCCCATCGATGTGCCCATCGCCGGAGGTCGCGCGGGCCACACCATCGAACCGGTTGCATCCGCCGGCTGCTACGCGCCCGCAGGCCGCTACCCGTTGCCGTCGTCCGTGCTGATGACGGCCGTGACGGCGCGGGCCGCCGGCTGCGAGCGTGTGGTCGTTGCGTCTCCGGGCGCTCACCCTGTCGCGCTCGCCGCGGCTGCCGTCGCCGGTGCCGACCAGTTCCTCGCCGTCGGGGGCGCGCACGCCGTGGCGGCGATGGCGTACGGCATCAACGGTCTCGCGCCCTGTGACGTGATCGCCGGGCCCGGCAACCGCTGGGTGACCGCCGCGAAGCAGCTCGTCAGCGGCGTCGTCGGCATCGACATGCTCGCCGGCCCGTCCGAGCTGCTCGTCATCGCAGACGACTCGGCGGACCCGGCACTCGTCGCGGCTGACCTGCTCGGACAGGCGGAGCACGACACCGACGCGGTGCCGATGCTCGTCACGACCAGCAAGATACTCGCCGCAGCGGTTGATCGCGAGGTCGCCGAGCAGCTCGAGACGCTCGAGACGCGCGACACAGCACGGACCGCCCTGCGAAACGGCTTCGTCTGCGTCGTCGGTACACTGGATGAGGTTCGAGACGCCGCCGACACCATCGCCGCCGAACACGTCGAGGTCATGATGCGGGGAGCCGATACATTCGCGCAATCGCTTCGCAACGCTGGTGCGCTGTTCATCGGTGCCGCCAGCGCCGAGGTCATCGGCGACTACGGCGCTGGACCCAACCACACGCTCCCAACCGGCGGCACGGCACGGTTCCGAGCCGGCCTCTCGGTCGCAAGCTTCATCAGACTCCGAACATGGCTGCGGATCGACGACACCCAAGAGGCGAAGCAGCTCATCAAAGA
>JBCBMF010000194.1:0-5496 GCA_039822905.1 Planctomycetota bacterium | reverse complement strand
CTTCAGCGACGGCGGCGAGCTCATCCTCGTTGGACTCACCATCCAAGACGGCAGCGGCGTCGGCAACAGCGACCGCGGCTCAGGCATCGAAGTCGATAGCGCCGGGCGCATCCGGGTCCGCGATTGTGTCATCCGCGACAACGCCGCCAACGACGGCGGCGGCATGTTTGGGACCGAGGTCAGTTTCGTCATCGACGACTCGCTCTTCATCGGCAACACGGCTCGGGACGGCGGCGCGATTAGGAACCAGGGGAACAGCCCGGTCACGATCCGCAACTCTGAGTTCATCGACAACACCGCGACACGTGACGGCGGCGCGCTCTCGTACGCTGGTGATGGAAGCCGCCGGGTGCGCATCGAAGACTCGGTCTTCGAAGGCAACGCCGCGAACGACCGAGGCGGTGCACTCCATATCCGCGACGCGGACGAGCTTGTGATCGAACGCGCGACCTTTGACTCGAACACCGCCATCGGCCGGGGCGGGAGCGATGCGGGCGCCGTCTTCATGGAGACGATCGAAGACGGGATCATCGCTGACTCCGAGTTTGTCGGCAACCTTGCCAACGGCGAGGGCGGCGCGATCCTGTCGATCCTCGATACGAGCGGGGGCAACTCGGTCGACTACGTGAACACGCGGTTCGAGGGCAACGAGGCGTCGTCGAGTACCGTCGCGTTGTTCGGGGGCGACTGTGACTTCGTGAACTGCGAGTTCGTGAACAACACGTCGCTCAGAGCGGGCGACGGCAACCGAGACGGCGGCGCAATCCGCTACCGGACGACCCCCGGCGGACAGCGTGCCTTCGGGTCGGTCTTCAACTCGGTCTTTGACGGCAACGTCGCCGACCGAGGCGGAGCCATCGCATTGGGTACGGCGACCGTGAGCATCACCAACTCGACGTTCGCGAACAATGCGGCGGTGGGCATCGGCGACGCGGTCGCGGGGCTCGCCTCTGGAATGGACGCGACCATCGTCAACAACATCTTCGCTGACAACGGCACCGACCCGGTCGAACTGACCGGCGGGACGCGCGTCACGCGGTTCAACCTATTCGATGTCAACGACACGCCCGGTGGAACTGAGTCGGACAACCTCTTCGGTGTGAACCCGCTCTTTGCTGAAGCCTCGACAGGCGACTACACGCTGCAAGCCAGCTCGCCCGCGATCGACGCCGGAAACTCCGATCTTTACGGCTTCGGCCCGTTCGTCGACCTCGCGGGCAACCCCCGCGGTCAAGACGACCCAGACACCGCCGACACGGGCTCGGCCCGCACAGGTCCGGTCGTCGATATGGGCGCGTTCGAGTTCAACGCTCCCAGCTTTGCCGACTGCCCCGCTGACCAGAACTTCGACGGTCAGCTCACCCCGGCTGACTTCAACAGCTGGATCATCAACTTCAACGCCGGCTGCGACTAATCTGCAAAGCATAACCAGCCCGACGGGCACAGACCGCCGCGATACCGTGGCGGTTTTCTTTGTGTACATAGAACCTGCTATCGCGTACATAATCATGCTCATGAGAATGTGACGGCAGTAGCACCAGCTGTGTATGTGTGTGCACGACGCTCGAGCTCGTCCGCGAAGGGTATCGAATGACTACTCGAGCCATTCCGTCAGTGGTCTGGCCAACGCGACGCTTCGATTATGAGCGATACGCCAATTAGGGTTGGCCTCGGCGGAAACTGAGGGGACGAATGCCGCGCACGACTTTTCCGTCGATCCGGAGCGACTTGAGTCGACGAATCGACCGGCGTCCGATGTCTGAATCAGCGTTGAGAGCTTGTGAGCGGGGATTCTAACGCACAAATGTTGTGCTTCCGTGCTTTGGGAAGCTGACGTTCTACCACTGAACTACACCCGCGTTGTGAGGCAAGCTCCGATTCACCAATGACTTGCCATAGAGCTGTTGTCAAAATGCAGTCGTTCCGGGCATCGCCTCAACGATATCTCAATAAATGATAAGCATTTCAGTGGCTTGAGATACTGTTGAGCGTTGGCTTGATCCGCTAATGCTCTGCGGGGTGGTCGGCTGGACGATGACTCGCGTCGACCCGGAGGTTGGGGCCGGGCCTTGTCGAACGATCTGGTTGGGTATCGCTGCCGCTCGGAGTTCGAAGATCGCGAGGGAGTTGGGTGATGATGGCCGCGTCAAGGACGTGTACGTCGTGGTTTGGAGTTCTCGTGCGTGCCGAGAGCGGGTATGTTCCGGATCTGATTTGCGTAGAGGTGGCCAGAAGAGAACGGTGGACCACGGCAGCAACCGATAATCGGCTACGAAACGACCGGTCTGTGATCGGAAGCAGGAAACATGCAGGGAACGCCGACGAGGCCTGAGGTAGATCGATCGACAAGTGCGAACATATCAGTTATACAATGGCGTGAATGGCAAGACGATCGAAAGCGCAATCAAGATAATGATGATCCATTCAAGCACCTCAAGTCGCTTGGTATCAGTCGAGTCAGACATCTTTGCATAGAGACTGTCCGTGGCTTCCAGCTTCCGCTGCACGCTCGCTTGCCACGAGGACAAATCCAAACAGTCGGCCGACACCCGGTAGAGCCGGGCGAGGTATTGATTGCCGAGCAGCTTGATCGCGTTGTTGACCCCTTCGAACATCACCGCAGCATCGGTCTGTACCGACGCGAGTCGTCGGAGCACGCGGCTCGACGCAAACGCCGGCCAGAACCTTGAGCGGGTCAGGGCCGACAGCGTGTCGTCGGCATGATCGAGAATCGCGTCGAGCTCCTGATCGAGCACCCGGAGTTCGAGCAGTTCGATATTCGCGTGCTGGAGCACGGAGATGACGTCTTCCGGCTCGGCGTCAAAGAGCACCGCCGCGTTCCAGTCGACGATCGCGAGGTCGGACTCCGCGTAGGCCATGGTCGACTCAGTGGTCCGCCCGATCTGCTCCGCCGAGAGTCCGATCCGCTCCGCCTCGATTGCCTGAGCGATCACCGCCCGGTGCTTGTTCAGCAGCTCAGCGGGCGACCCACCATCCCAGGAAGTCATGGCGAAGACGACGTAGTCCTCAACGGCTTCGGCGAGCTTCGGGCGTTCGACCGCCGGGCGGATCGCTTCAAGCACCCGCGCCGCCCGCTGGCGAGCGTCCGCCCCAAGCCCCGCGTGCTCGTACAGCGACTCGCCGAGCCCTGGAAGCCCGGCGAGGCTCTCGGGTAGGGGCAATCGATAAGTCAAAAGCGCGGCCCCGAAGTCATAAATCAGGACCTCAACCGAGCTCTCCGTCGCGACGCCGTTCACGTCGACGGCGTCACCCTCGGCAACGAGACGCAGCGGCGGCGGGCTGTAGTCGAACCACGCCGGGGCCGGCCGGCGTGCGCGGACCACCCGGTGGCGCGTCGCCTCCTGGACGAGAGGCTGAGCCGCTTCGAGGTCGACCTGGAAGCCGATGTCGAAGGCGAACAAGACGAGGGCGTGCCCTTCGATGCGGACAGATGATGGGTCCGGGGACTGCGACATGGCGAGCGACTCCACAACCAGCACGGGTGGCGGGCCGGTCACCGGACCGGTCGTTTGCGTGTACGAAATTATCGCATCGCTGAACGCCTTCGATCATCGGTTCGCTGAATCCGATCTATAATTTTCACGAGGCGGCATGCCGTGACCGCGCTCACCGAGGTGACTCATGGCACACCAGTCTCCCGAACGCGGCGGCGTACTGCCGCTTAGCATCCTGCCCCAACCCAATGACGAGACCTGCGGGCCGACCTGTCTGCACGCGGTCTATCGCTACTGGGGTGAAACCAGCTCCCTCGACGAAGTCATCGAATCGGCGTGGTCCTTGAACGTCGTCGGGGCCGGGCGAGGAACGCTCGCGGTCATGCTGGGGGTCCATGCACTCGCCACGGGCTACCGGGCGACTCTGCACACATTCAACCTCACCATCTTCGATCCCACGTGGTTCGACGACGACGGCGAAGCCGACCCGGCCACACTGTCCGAGAAGCTGCTGCAGCAGCGAGCCGCCAAGAGCAGCAAAGACGCCCGTTTTGGTATCGCGACCGAGTCGTACGTCGAGTTCCTCAGGCTCGGCGGGCGGATCCGGTTCAAGGATCTCACCAGCGGTCTGATCTCCGGGTTCATCCGCCGAGGCGTGCCCGTGCTGACGGGGCTGAGCGAGACGTATCTGTATCGCTGTGCCCGCGAGTTCGGACCAAATGACGACTACGACGACATCCGCGGCGAGCCGACCGGCCACTTCGTCGTGCTTCACGGCTACGACGCGAAGTCGCGTTCGGTCTCGGTGGCAGATCCGCTCAAAGACAACCCCGGGTTCGAGTCGCAGCGGCACAGCGTCCCCATGGGGCGACTCGTGCCGGCGATCATGCTGGGCGTGCTCACCTACGACGCGAACATGCTTGTAATCGAGCCTGCAACCACCGCTCACGGAGGAGACCGGCGATGAAGCCGCTGCTTGTGGTTGATTCGCCGAAACGCTGGCCGCTCACGATCCCGGGGACTGAAGTGGTCTCGTCCTACGCGTACCTGTCCGATGAATCGCTTGCAGACGGCGCGGGCCGCAAGGTGTTCAACCTCTGCCGGTCTTTCAAGTACCAGGCGGCGGGCTACTACGTCTCGCTGCTCGCAGAGGCCCGCGGGCACCGCCCGATCCCATCCGTCAGCTCGATCCAGGACCTCCGCCTTGCCCCCGTCGTGAAGCTCGTGTCCGCCGAACTCGAAGAGCTCATCCAGCGTTCGCTGAAGCGGGTCAAAGCTGAGAGCTTCGAGCTGAGCATCTACTTCGGGCACAACCTTGCCTCGAGTCATGACCGCCTCGCGACGGCGATCTTCAACGCCTTTCCCGCCCCGCTCCTGCGTGCCCGCTTTGAACGCAACGGCTCATGGCGTCTCGCCGCCGTCCGCGTCATCGGTCTCGGCGAAGTGCCCGAATCGCACCACGATTTCCTCGTCGGACAGGCGGAGCGCTACCTGCGGCGCGCACAGAGGCGAGCCAAGGCGGTCCGGGCGACGCGCTTCGATCTCGCGATCTTGCACGACCCCGATGATCCGATGCCGCCTTCGAACGCGAGAGCTCTGCAGAAGTTCGTCGACGCCGCGGAAGACACAGGCATCGCTTGCGATCTCGTGCGAAAGGACGCCTACGGCCGGATCGCCGAGTACGACGCGATGTTCATCCAGGAGACGACGTACGTCAATCATTACACGTATCGCATCGCCCGCCGCGCTGAGGCGGAGGGCATGCTCGTCATCGATGATCCCTGCTCGATCGTCCGCTGCACGAACAAGTGTACCTCGCGGAGACGATGGCCCGCCACCGCATCGCGACCCCTAAGACATTCGTGCTGACGAAGGACAACGCGCTCGACGGGCTCCGGTCCCTCGGCTTTCCCTGCGTCCTCAAGCGGCCGGACAGCTCGTTCTCGAGCGGCGTGGCCCGATGCGACGCGGAAACGGATGCCGCGGACATGCTGGCGTCGTTCTTCGAGCATAGCGAACTGCTGGTCGCCCAGGAGTACGT
>JBCBMF010000193.1:0-5557 GCA_039822905.1 Planctomycetota bacterium | reverse complement strand
CCACGATCGGGATCACCCGCCCAACCCCGTACCGGCTCCACTGGTCATCGATCGGCGAGATCCGCTCCACCCGCGTCGTCAGCAAGACCCCCTCGTCAACCGGCTGCATCCGCTGAACCTCCAGCGTCGCCTGCCGACGCTTCCCGTCCGCGGTCAGCCCGTAGTTCACCGTGATCCGGCGCGGCCCGATCCGAATCCCTCGCTCGCCGAACTCGGTCTCCGTCGCCGACATCATCACAAACGGTCCGATCTCCTTCGTCAGCCGCGCCGGCCCCGGCTCCGCAGCTTCGTGCCACTCATCAACCGCTGGCAACGTCGCGACCGCAGGCGCACTCACACCGGACGGCGCACGACCAGTCACCGCAAGCCCGATCGCCCCCGCCGCAACGAGACCAATCACACCAACCGCGGCAACACCAGCAAAACCAACGCCGCCACCACCCGCGCGGGTCAGCCCACCAAGCCCAGCCTTCCCAAGCCCGGCGACCAGCGACGCCGGCATCCCGGCACTCAGCGCCTTCGCGCTCCCGGCAAGCAACGCCGCACCAAGCGGCACCGCAACCACGCACCCCTGCGCCACAAGCACCCGCCGAAGCCGATCAAGCGACCGGTCCACGCGACGGCTCATCGCCCCCTCGCTCACGCCCGCCGCCGTCGCCAGCTCGCGCTGCGTCCGCCCCGACAAGAACCTTGCCACGATCAACTCGCGATCTGCCTCATCAAGCTCTGCGAGCGCAGCATCGATCACGTGCTCCATCTCGCGCCACGTCATCGCCGCCGGATCAACAACCGAAGCATCCGCCGCCGCCCGCTCCGCCTTCCGCCGAGCCGCACCACGACGCACCGCATCAACGCTCACCCCGTGCGCACACGCGTGCAGCCACGCCGCCACGTTCGACCGCACGCCCGCCGCCTGCTGCGACAGCCGGAAGAACGCCTCCTGCGCCGCGTCCTCGGCGTCACTCTCGTTCACGAGCACACGCCGGCACGTCGCCAGCACCATCGCCCCGTACCGCCGAGCAAGCAGCTCAAACGCCCGCGGGTCCCCGTGCTCGGCAAACAGCCGAACCGCCGCCGCATCATCCATCGTTTCAGTCAATGAACTAGAAAAATCCCGTGCCATGCGTGTCCTCCACGCATCCCAGTCGCACGGCCTCGCCCGAACTTGCGCGTCAGCGAAAAGAAATCTCAATCTACATCAAGCACGCACCACCAACGCCGAGTTCTTCGCACCAAACGCGAGACAATTCACCAGCGCCACACACCCGCCATCAATCGCCCGCGCCTCGTTCGGCGTGTAGTCCAGGTCGCACCCCTCGCCCGCCTCACGCAGGTTGATAGTGGGGGCCACAAACGGCTCACCGCCATCAAGCCCGGCCAGCCCGCACAGCGTCGCCACAACCCCCGCCGCCCCGCTCGCCCCCTGCGGATGCCCGATCTGGCTCTTCACGCTCGACCCGACGAGCCGCTCCGCGTGCGCGCCAAACGCGAGCCGCACCGCCCGCGTCTCCGCCACATCGTTCACCGCCGTCGCCGTGCCGTGATACTGAATGACGCTCACGTCCTCCATCCGCAGCTCGGCATCGGCCACCGCTTCTCGCATCGCCCGCGCGCTCTCCTCCATGCTCGGCTCGGGCCGAACCCGGTGATACGCGTCGCACGTCGCCCCATACCCCGCAACATCAGCAACCCGTGCTTCATCATCAAGCCCCGGCCTGCTCAGCACCAGCGCCCAAGCCCCCTCGCCCAGCACAAAACCATCACGCGTCGCATCAAACGGCCGACTCGCCGTCGCCGCCCCCTCGGCATCCCCGCGCCAATCACGCGTCGAGATCACCTTGAGCAGCTCCATGCCAACCAGCGTCTCCCACCGCACGTGCGCATCCGCCCCGCACACCACCACCCGATCGCACATGCCGGCGCGGATCAGCATCAAGCCCTGCCCGATCGCATCGCTCGACGACCCGCAACCCGTGCTCACGCACCAGCTCGGCCCGCGCAACCCCAGCGCGATCGAAAGCTCGCCAGCCAGATTTCCGTGCGTTGCGTTCGTGATCGTCCAAAGCGAAGGCCGCTGCCGATCCGCATAAGCCGTGTGCGCCTGGTCGAGCGTGAAGTCGATCCCACCAGCGCCCGTCCCCAAGATCAGCCCCGTCCGCCGGCTCGCGGCCTCGCCCAGCGAATCCAGCCCCGCCATCGCGAGCGCCTGCCGGCACGCGCTCAGCGCCATCGGCACACACCGAGGCACGCGAGCCAGCTCCGCCGCGCTCATCACCTCGGCCGGCTCGAACCCCTCGCACAACGCCGCCACGCTCGACCGCATCAGCCCGTGCTCGAACCCGAGCAGGCCCACGCCGCTCGCCCCGGCCCGCAGCCCGGCCGTGAACGCACGAACCCCAACCCCGATCGGGCTCACCGCCCCGAGGCCAACCACACACGCCGCTTTGCGGAAATCCGACACAGCGGAGACTACGTCGAGCCGCCGCCTTCAGAGTCCGCAGAACGGCCTCGCAAATCTTTTTTCCCCAACAGGCTGGCGAGTCGGCAGAATCCGCGCACCTTCTCTCTCAGAGAACAGAAACAAGCGGACGACGCGGAGCGCCCACGCCCCGGAAGTCCCGCAGAGTCACGCCAGGAGAGGCACCGCACGGGGTTCGCAGCCCGTCAACGGTGTCGGCGTGATCGGAGAGATTTGTGATGCACCGCTACGCAACCCCATTGCTGATCGCAACGCTCGCGGGGCTACCCGCGAACGCCGACGCGTTCGGCACAACGGATGACATCTTCGATCGCGAGATCGTCAACCCGAACGATAACGTCTCGTTCGTCCTCAAAGGCGTGTCGCTCTCTTCGGAAGTCGACCTCTTTACCACCAACGACGGCAACCCGGCCTCAGTGAGCATTAACAACAGCGGTGCATCGCAGAACGTCGGCGCCGGCCGCGGCAACTTCGACATGCTCGTCAACTGGCGGGAATTCTTCGAAACCGGCCCCAACCAGGGCGATCCGTCCCGGATCCGCTTCGAAATCACCACCTCTTCAGGGGGGCCAATCGTCCCGCAGGACGACTTTGATAACGGGTTCAACTTCGTCCGCTGGGAAATCGGCAACCACAACGACGCCGAGGACATCCCCTTCGCCGACGCGATCGACTTCCGCAGGTCTGTGAGCGAAGTGATTCTCGTCGAAGCCACCGCCGTCTTCTTCCAAAATCAAACCGTGCTCGACACCCGGCAATACGGCTTCACGATCGGCGCGGGGTCCGATTGGGACGGCACCGACGCAGACCCTGGCAATATTTTCACGATCGATCGCGCAGTCAACCGAATTCAAATCACGTATGATTACATACCGATCCCCGCACCGGGCAGCGTGGCTGTCCTCGCCGGTGCAGGACTGATCGCCGCACGCCGGCGACGCTAACCGCGGCTTGACCCGCATACAACCTTGCCCACTAACCGCCAGCGCGCTCCGGCTTCGACCGGACGCGCTGGCGGCGCTTTTGCCCTATCCTTCAACCGATGCACGCAACGCGCACCCTCATCGCGGCCGCGATTCTCTCGGCGACGGCCATCAACGCCCAACCCGCCGTCATCGAACTCGCGCCAAACGGCGGCTGGACCGAACGCCAGCAGCCCCCAGCCAACCTCGACAGAACCATCCTCGACATCGCCCGAGGACACATCGCCAACGACCGCCCCGACCACGCCATCCGAATCCTCAATGACTGGCTCGACCGCAACGAGCGCACGCGCGATGAGTTCGAGCCCGAAGCCCTCCGCCTGCTCGGCGACGCCGAGGTCCTCGACGGCAACGAGTTCGCAGCCCTCTTCCACTACGAGAGACTCATCCGCGAATTCCCCGAGTCCTCCGAGTTCGTCACCGCCATCGAGCGCGAGGTCGACATCGCCGAGGACTACTTCAACGGCAAACGCAAGAAGTTCCTGGGCCTCCCCCTCCGCATCGAGTCCAGCCGGACCACGGCCGAAGAGCTGCTCGTCCGCGCCCAAGAGCGCATGCCCGGCTCCCGCCTCGCCGAACGCGCCGCCATCATGCTCGCCGACTACTACTACCGCGTCCGTGACCTCGACCTCGCCGCCGAGATGTACGACATCTTCCTGACCAACTTCCCCAACTCCCGCCACCGCCAAAGAGCACTACGAAACCGCATCTACGCCAACATCGCCTCGTTCAAGGGCCCCGAGTACGACGGCCTCGCCCTGCTCGAGTCAAAGCTCCAGATCCGCCAGTTCGCACGCGAGTACCCCGCCGACGCCGAGCGAGCCTTCCTCAACGAGGCCCTCGTCGCCCGAATCGACGAGTCCACCGCCACCCAACAACTCCGCGCCGCCGAGTGGTACCTCAAGAACGACGACAACCCTTCGGCCGCCTACACCCTCCGCCGCCTCCTCCGCGAGCAGCCCGGCACCGTCGCCGCCGCCCGCGCACTCCAGATCCTCGAAGACCGCGGCTGGCTCACACCATCCGACACCACCGAGCAGCGCCCATGACCCGCCTCGCAATCACACTCGTAACACTCGCGCCCCTGCTCACCGGCTGCAACGCCGACCCCCGCACCGGCTACTCCTTCCAGTCCCCCTACAACAGCTCGATCACCACCGTCGCTGTCCCCGTCTTCGCCAACAGCACCATGCACACCGGCATCGAGACCGACATCACCGACGCCGTGATCAAAGAACTCCAGCGCGAAACCCCATGGCGCGTCACGCAATCAGAAACCGCCGACGCCGTCCTCCGAGGCCGCGTCACCTCCGTCCGCCTCGTCCGCCTCAGCCAGCAGTCCGGCGTGGGCCTCGTCCAAGAGCAGGGCGTTCAGGTCAACGTCAGCTTCGAGCTCGTCGACAACCGCCGCGGCGAAACCCTCATCGCCCGCCAGGGCTTCGGCGCACTCGCCTCGTTCGTCCCGGCACAGCCCACGGGCGAACGCATCAGCGTCGGCTACCGCGGCGCGGCCGAAATCCTCGCCGACGACATCGTCACCGCGCTCGCCAATTCCTGGTAAAAACCAAACGCATCGCCCGCGGGCTCCCGCGGACACGCTACCCACGCCCGCCGGCCTCCGCCTAGCGTGATCCAAGACCAATTCCCAAATCCGTCTGACGCGGCAGGCGAACACGACACTACGGACCGATCGTACTGAGCAGAAGCCGATCACAGAGACCCCGATCCGGCAACAGAGCACGCATGATCACACAGACCAACATTCTCGCCCCCCTCGCCGACCAGCCGAACGACCCGTCCGGCAACCAGCAGAGGCCGCCAAACAAGCAGCCCGGCAAGGGCCCCGACGGCAACCAGCCGCCCCGCCCAGCCACCGGCCCGGGCCGAGGCTTCTTCGGCATCCTCGCCGCCCTCGCCATCGTCATGCTCCTGTTCATGCTCTTCAACACATCCCGCTCGGCGGAGAACGTCGACTGGGCCGAATTCAAAGCCGCCTACGAGCAGGGCGACTTCGACCCAAACTCCGTGCAGATCACCGACTCTGCCATCGTCGCCGTTACCGAGGCCGGCAAGTTCGGCGCAGCCGAGGGCGAGC
>JBCBMF010000192.1:0-5614 GCA_039822905.1 Planctomycetota bacterium | reverse complement strand
ACACGCCTCGGCTGCCACCGTTCATCGCGGGCTCCAATCGTTCAGGCCGACCCGAAAGCACTCACGCGCCGGGCGTGGGGTCGCCGCAATTGCGGTCTACAGGAACAACGCACAAGAAGCGAAGACCATCGTCACCTGCACGGAACTGATGCTCTGAATCGGCCTCGACATAGATGACATCACCCGCGCCGATGGGCCGCTCTTCGCCGTGCAAGAGAGCCGTGCCCGAGCCGTCGACGATATAGACCTCGTGCTCGTAGTCGTGGCTGTGCCGAGGCGTGTTGCCTCCGGCTTCAACCTCGAAGCTCCGCAGCGCAAAGTTGGGTGCGCCGTCGGCACGCCCGACCATGATCGCCATCGACGCGCCGGCTGCCCCGGGCATCTCGACCTTCTGCATCGGCTCTCGATCGATGTTTCGGATCACGCTCTCGCTCCGAGTACAAGTCCCGCGTCAGTCTACCATCGGCAGTGAACGAGCCAAACCCCGTAGAAATCCGCTCGGTGCCCCTCGGGGCGATGTATCAGACCAATTGCTACACCGTCCAGTGTGCAAACGAGCTGTGGGTGATCGACGCCGGGTTCGAGCCCGAGCCGCTGCTCGACCTCATCGCCGAGTCCGGGCTTTCGCCGACGAAGCTCATCCTGACGCACGCGCATCCGGACCACATCGCAGGCGTGCCCGCCGTCCTCGAACGCCACCCAGGCACCCCGGTGCTTGTGCACGAGGCCGAGCAGCGGTGGCTGACCGACGCCGACCTGAACCTCTCCGCGTTGATGAGCAGGCCCCTGAGAATCGGTCCGCCGGACGGCACGCTCTCCGAAGGCGACACGCTGACGCTCGGCACTTCAACCTGGCATGTTCTGCATACGCCGGGTCACTCTCCGGGATCGATCTCTCTGGTGTGCGACGATGTGCCGGTGGTCATCTCGGGCGATGCGCTGTTCCGCGGCTCGGTCGGCAGGACCGACTTTCCGAACAGCTCGCCAAACATCCTCGCCGAATCGATCCGAAGCAAGCTGTACACGCTGCCGGACAAAACCACCGTCTTCCCGGGCCACGGCCCATCGACGACGATCGGCCACGAGAAGGCAAGCAATCCGTTCGTTCCCGCGATCAGCTAGCGGCATCGGCGTCACATTACCGACCCAAGCCCCTCCATGCGTCGCCATGCGCTGAGCTGGCCGAGATGCAGCATCTGATGGGTCGTGATCAGGAAGTCCACCGCACACATGATGGTGGGAAAGCGCTCGCGGTACCGCTCGATCGGCGTGGGTCCCGCGAGAGCTGCGTCGTCGATGTTCATCAACGCCTCGGCGATCGCCCGCTGGTGCGCGAGCATCGTGTCAACCAGCTCAGCCATCACGGGGTAGCGAGAGCTATCGGCGTCATCGATGCACTCACTATTCGGGCCGAACAACGCTTCCCACGCGTCGGGTACAGCCACGTCAACGTCGAGGCCCAGCATGCCCGCGGCACGGCCGGGGTAGAGCGACAGATGCCCGCATACCCAGGCCGGATGATTGGAAATCACCGGGCCGTTCCCGCCCGCCGCGAACCGAG
The DNA here is from genome assembly GCA_039822905.1 of Planctomycetota bacterium. Classification (GTDB taxonomy): domain Bacteria; phylum Planctomycetota; class Phycisphaerae; order Phycisphaerales; family UBA1924; genus JANQQZ01. Next base: position 4,053 of record JBCBMF010000192.1, on the reverse strand, counting down.
CGAAGCGGTCGGCGGGGATGCCCTTGGAGAGCGCCTCGGCATAGCCCGCCACGATCTTCGCGTTGTTTGCGATCCCATGCACGGCCGTCTGACTCATCGCCCGTCCTTTCCTATGCCCCGATGTACCGCGCATACACAGCGCGCGCCCTCGCCGGATCGCTCGTCCCGCTCACGACCGCCCGGCCGTCGCCGAACAAAAACAGCCCGATCGCGTCTCCGTGCTCACCTGTTTCTCTTGCGAACCGACCTCGCACAACGCCGCCTTCCGAGTCGAAGCTGCCGTGGCTCCGCAGCATCTCGGCGATGCTGCGCGCATCGACCTTCCGGCGGCCCGCCGGCGACACCTGCACGCTGTTGCGCCCGCACAAGACGACCGCGGTCTGGTCGCCTCGCTCGAGAAACTCGAACCGTCGCTGACCGCAGCACATGCAGCCGGCGTCGCGGAGCGTTGCCACATCCATCGTGCGCGACATGCCGGTAAGTCCATCGATCGACTCAAGCCTCGGCGGCACGTCCATGTCGGTCAATACTTGCAACGCAAGCGAAGCCTGCCGGGCACCGACGATCGCGGTGACGGCTCCAAGCACGCCGGCCGTATCGCATGTTTCCGTCGCGGCTGGCAGCTCAGCAGACAGGCAACGCAGGCACGGCCCCACCCCCGGCAGCACGGGCAGCACCGTGCCGGCGGTCCCGACAGCACCGCCGTAGACCATGCGCACGCCGCGCGCGACGGCCGCGTCATTGAGCACGTAACGCGTCTCGAAGTTGTCCGTGCCGTCGACGATGATGTCAATACCTTCAACAAGTTCGAGCACCCGCTCGCCGCGGACGTCTTCCGTGAACGGCTCGACAGTCACCTCGCTGTTAATCGCTCGCAGGCGAGCGGCCGCCGCTTCGGCCTTGGGTACGCCCACGTCGGCCTCCGTGTACAGCATCTGTCTCTGAAGGTTCGTGAGCTCGACAACATCGCGATCGACCACCGCAACCCGACCGAGGCCAGCGCGGACCAAGAGCCCGGCCGAGACCGATCCGAGTGCGCCGACCCCGACCACCAACGCCGAGGCGTTTGCGAGCCGTTGCTGCGCATCCTGACCCCAGCCGGGCAGCAGCATCTGGCGGTGGTATCTCGCAAGGCCATCTCGCACACACAAGCGTATCCGCCGTACCCTGCCGCCATGACACGCTGCGCGAGCGAAGACAAGCACCCGACGCAGGGCCTCGGCTGGCGGGCGCCGAACCCGGTGCCCACACGCTTCGATACCCCTCGCCTGACCGTCCGCCTCGCTCGGCTCGACGAGATCGCCGGCTGCGCCCGGATCATCGCCACCAACCTCGACCATCTGCACCCGTGGATGCCCTGGGCAAAGGGCGTGCACGCCAACCCGGCGTCGCTGTACAAGTTCATTGCCGAGCAGCACCTGGGTATCGATTCACCGGCCACGCTCAAAGAACTGGGCCTCGGCGTTTTCCTCCGCGATTCCGATACGCTCGTCGGCGGCAGCGGCATCCACGACATCCGCCCCGATACGGCCTCCGCCGAGACCGGCTACTGGATCGCCAAGCCCCACACGGGCAAGGGCTTCGCCGAGGAAGCATGCAGGCACCTGCTCTCGTGGGCCTTACGCCCGCACGCCGACGGCGGCATGGGCCTCCGCCGCATCCGCATCTACTGCTCATCAGCCAATGAGCCCTCGGCTCGAATCCCGGAGAAGCTCGGCCTCACCGCAGAGGTCCGCCAGCGGCAGGACTACGTGGTAGAAGGCCGCGGCCCGACCGACCGACTCGGCTGGGGCGTGCTCGCGAGCGAATGGGACTGCGAATCGCACAGCATCCGGAAATGACAACGGCCGACCCCGGAGGATCGGCCGCTGGTTCAGTCCGTAAACGACTTTCGCTTACGCGAAGTGGCTGAACGCCTTGTTCGCCTCCGCCATGCGGTGCGTCTCTTCGCGCTTGGTGATCGCCTTGCCCTCACCGCGAGCGGCGTTGAACAGCTCGTCGGCCAGACGCTTGGCGATCGGTCGGCCCTTCTCGCTGCGGGCGGCCGTGATGATCCAGCGGAATGCCAGCGCCTGCTGACGCTTGCGGTTGACCTGCATCGGCACCTGATAGTTCGCACCGCCGATCCGCTTGCTGCGAACCTCGACGTAGGGCTTGACCTTCTCGACGGCCATGTGGAAGACTTCGAGCGCGGTCTCAGGCGCCGCCGGGTCGTTGATCTTCGCTAGCCGGGCCTGGATGTCGTCGAGCGCGTTGTACATGTTCCGCTGCGCGACGGACTTCTTTCCGTCGTACATGATACAGTTGATGAACTTGGCCAGGATCAGGTCTTTATGAACCGGATCTGGGCGGAGCTGCGTCTGGCTGGCGGTAAACTTCTTGCCCATCTGGATTCTCCAGGCTCTGCGGACCGCGGTGCGATCCCGTGTTCACCCCGGACGCCGGGCAGGCGACGCGGGATTACTCGCCACGGCTTTCAGGCCTCGAGCCCTACTTGCCCTTTTTCACACCATACTTCGAGCGGCTCTTCTTGCGACCATCGACACCCAGGGTATCGAGCGCGCCACGCACGACGTGGTAGCGGACGCCCGGGAGGTCACGCACTCGGCCGCCACGCACGAGCACGATCGAGTGCTCCTGCAGGTTGTGGCCCTCGCCGCCGATGTAGGCCGTCACTTCCTTGCCATTGCTCAGCCGCACACGGGCGATCTTCCGCAGAGCCGAGTTCGGCTTCTTGGGCGTGGTGGTCTTCACGCTCAGGCACACGCCGCGGCGAGCGGGGCACGACTCGAGGTCACGCACCTTCGACTTGGCTTTCGGCGTACGACGCGGCTTGCGAACCAGCTGGTTGATCGTCGGCATGCGAGTCCAAATCCCGGCGGCTCCCGGCAATCGCCGGCCCGCCTCCCAAGTGACTTCTGTTCCTACACCCACTGCGGACCGACCACCAGCCTGCCCGCTAGAGCCGGGAAGTGTAGCCGACACCCCGCCGGCTTCAAGCCGACGGGCGTCGCCCAAGCCCAAACATCAACCGCCCCTCGGTGTCGGAGGCTTCCAGCCTCGGTTCGGTCACGCCCCAACTACCCTCGCCCATGACCAGCACCGCACCGGACGTCTCCATCCGCCGCTTCCAGCAGCTTATCAAGGACCGCTACTTCGCCACAGATAACGCCCGGGGCACGGCCGCCACGTTCCTGTACCTCACCGAAGAATTCGGCGAGCTCGCCACAGCCCTCGCCGCCAACAACAAGCACTCGGGCACACCCCCCACCGCCGACGAGCGGGCCAACCTCGAAGAGGAATTCGCAGACGTCCTCGCGTGGCTCGCGACGCTGGCGAACATCAACGACGTCGATCTGGCCGCGACGCTTGAGAAGTACACAGACGCCGAGCGGGTCAAGGGCGTAAAGGACTAGCTCCCTCTCACCGGCGGGGGAGAGGGTGGCAGCACACTCACCCAACCGGCATGCGCGACTCTTCGTTTGCCGGGTTGCCAAAGGCCCCAGCGGCATCGTCGTACCGCTTGCCCGCGCTCGACATCGGCCGGTACATCTCGATGACCAGCGTGTCGTCCTTGGGCGGCCCGTCGCGGTGGCCGTCGACCGCATCGAGCAGCATCGCAGGCCAGCCGCCCTCGTTCTGCATCGACCGCGATGACAGAATCCCTTGCATGCCCTTGATGCCGATCATGCGGCCGCCTTCATCGGTCGCCTCGGTCGCGCCGTCGGTGTACGAGACGAGCCGGTCACCCGGGGCGAACGCCACGTCGCGCGTGTGCGGATCGAACCCTGCGTCGTCGACTGCACCGAGCAAATAGGTCGTCGAGTCGAGCTGATCGATCGTGCCATCAACACCGAGGTGAAACGCGGGAGGATGCCCGGCGTTCGCGTATTCGAGCACGCCGCGGACCGGGTCGATCCTCGCTGCCAGACCCGTGACGTAGACCGAGTGCGAGCTCATGGTCAGCCTGACGTAGCGGTTGAGCAGCTTGAGCACATCGCCGGGCTCGATGCACGGGTCCTCGGCGAAGATCCGAGCCAGCTCGCCGTAGAG
>JBCBMF010000191.1:0-5635 GCA_039822905.1 Planctomycetota bacterium | reverse complement strand
CGATCGGTAGTCCGACAGCACCTGCATCTCGCGCGGAAGCACAGGCAAGCAACCGAGCCCCCCGGTATCCGTGGTATCCGCCTGCTCGAACAACGGCATCGGCGCATCACGCAGCGGGCGGATCTGCCACAATGCACGCTGCCGATCAAGCCCCATCGATCCGAATGCGTCGGCGTTGGCCAAGCTGCGGAGCGCGCGTGCGCCGATGCCGCTCGCGCGCCAGAGCGACTCAACCGTGCCGAACGGCCCCCGCCGATCCACCGCCTCGTCGATCGCGTGCGCATCGCCCTCGGGCATGCCTTTGGCCAGCCGCATGCCGAGCCGGATCGCAGATCCATCTGCATCGATGGTGCAGTCCCATGCGCTGTGATTGACATCGATCGGATCGATGCGAACGCCGTGCTCCTGCGCATCGCGGATGATCTGCGCTGGTTTGTAGAAGCCCATGGGCTGGCTGTTGATCAGCGCCGCCGCGAACGCCGCCGGGTGGTGGTGCTTGAGCCAGCACGAGACATAGACAAGGATCGCGAACGACGCGGCGTGACTCTCGGGGAAGCCATACTCGCTGAAGCCCTTGATCTGGTCGAAGCACCGTTCGGCGAAATCACGCGTGTAGCCGTTGGCGAGCATGCCGTCGATCAGGTAGGCGCCGTATCTCGCGATGGCGTTGCCCTTGCGCTTCCACGCTGCCATCGCCCGCCGGAGCCCGTCGGCCTGATCGGCTGTGAAGCCCGCGGCGACGATCGCGAGCTGCATCGCTTGCTCCTGAAAGAGCGGCACGCCGAGCGTCCGTTCAAGAACGTCGCGTACCGCCTCGGTCGGGTAGCTCACGGGCTCCTGCCCCTCGCGCCGCCGGAGGTACGGGTGCACCATGCCGCCCTGGATCGGCCCGGGCCTGACGATCGCGACCTCGATCACCAGATCATAAAAGCACCGTGGCTTGAGCCTTGGCAGCATCGACATCTGCGCCCGGCTCTCGATCTGGAACACGCCGATGGTGTCCGCGCGGCTGATCATGCCGTAGACGTCATCATCTTCGCACTCGCACGCCATGACATCCGCGATCGTGAGCGGCCCGCCCGCTGATCCATGTATCCCGATACCGTCGAGCAACTCGAATGCTTTGCGGATGCACGTCAGCATGCCGAGGCCCAGGCAATCGACCTTGAGCATGCCCATCGCGTCGATGTCGTCCTTATCCCACTCAATGACGGTGCGATCCTCCATCGCGGCGTTCTCGATCGGGACGAGATCGCACAGCGGGCCGCGCGTGATGACCATGCCGCCGACGTGCTGCGACAGATGCCGCGGGAAGCCGACGAGCTGCCGGGTGAGCGCGAGGATCTGCCTGATCGTGAGGTCCTTGGGGTTCAGCCCCGACTCGCGGATCCGTTCCGGTGTCGCCTCGTCTCCCCAGCGATCGAGGTTCTTAGCGAGCGTATCAATGCAATCCTCGGAGAGTCCCATGGCCTTCGAGATCTCGCGGATCGCGCTCCGGCCTCGGTAGCTGATGACCTCGGCGGTCATAGCGGCGCGCTCGCGACCATACTTGTCATAGATGTACTGCAACACCTCCTCGCGGCGCTCGTGCTCGAAATCGATGTCGATATCGGGCGGCTCCTTGCGTTCGCGGCTGACAAACCGTTCGAACAACAGCGCGTGCGTTGCCGGATCGACCTCGGTGATGCCAAGGCAGTAGCACACGGCTGAGTTCGCCGCCCCGCCCCGCCCCTGGCAGAGGATGCCGCGCGAGCGGGCGAAGTTCACGATGTCGTAGCACGTCAAAAAGTACGCCTCGTAGCCGAGCTCGCTGATGAGATCGAGCTCGTGGCGGATCGACCGGAGTGTTGTCTCGGGGATGAACTCCCCGTAGCGGCGGTGCGCACCCGCGATGACCTCTTGCTCGAGGTACGACTTCGGACACAGGCCCGCTGGGCACGGCTCGGCCGGGTACTCGTAGCGAAGCTGATCAAGACTGAAGCCGGCTGCACGCTCGGCGATCGCGACGCTTTGTTTCACGGCTTCGGGATGCGCCGCGAACAAACGCTGCATCTCGTGCGGCGACTTGAGATGCCGCTCGGCGTTTGCTTGGAGATTCAGGCCCGCTTCGTGGATCGTGCAGCCGCTACGGATGCAGGTCACGATGTCCTGCAAAGGCCGACGACTCGAGTCGTGGTACAGCACACGATTTGTGGCCACCAGCGGCAGCCGAACGCGCCGAGCGGCATCGGCGATCCGATCGATACCCGCGGCATCGTCTTCGGCGTAGTCGAACCACGCGGCGATCGACAGACGATCGTTGCCGAAGGCATCACGAAGCTTGTGGAGTGATTGAATGAAGGCCTCGTCGATCGCCAGCGGCGGTTCGACGACCGCGAGCAGACCCTCGCTGTGCTCGACCAGGTCATGCAGCCCGAGGTCGCATTCGCCCTTTGGTGCTCGGCGTTTGCCGAGGGTGAGCAGACGACAGAGCCGCGAATACGCCGGCCGATCGGTCGGATAGACGAGGACACCGAGTCCGTCGCGCAGCACGAGCCGGCAGCCGACGATGAGCTGGATGCCGACCTGCTTCGCTGCCACATGCGCACGCACGATGCCCGCGAGTGTGTTGGTGTCTGTGATCGCCACGGCATGATGCCCGAGCTCCGCCGCACGCTCGATGATCTCCTCGGGGTGACTCGCCCCGACGAGGAAGCTGAAGTTGCTCGCGGCCGAGAGCTCGGCATACGGCACATCGGCCGGGACGTAGCTCGATCGCTCAACGGCTTCGGCTTTGCCGGGATGAGGCCAGACTTTGGGAAACTCGTTGTCGGGCATGGCTTAAGCCCACACCCCATGCACGAACCAGCGGTTGGTCTCGAGCGATCGTGCGAGCCAGAGCCAGCGGCCGGCGTCGGTCTGCACGCGGAAGTAGTCGCGGGTCGAGCCCGCAGATCGCCACCATTCGGGGCTCAGCCGCTCCGGGCCGATGCAGGAAACGATCGTGTGCGCTTCCTGGCGCCAGCGGACCGAGTGCACGGGCCCATCGGGCGTGAGCGCGACAACGTCGGCCGTCTCCGGATGGTCAAAGAGCAGCGTCGGCCGATCGCAAGAAACCGGCTGGAACGACCGGCTGGGTTCGGCTGCGCCCGCAGGGCGGAAGGTGTACGCTCGCTCCGGCAGGTGGGACGGGACAAGCTCGGCGTGCATGACACGATTCGGGCCGAGCCGATTGGCGAGCGTGTCGAGAAGCTCGGCAGCCGCGCGGTCGGCAACCTCATCGGCCGAGATGGCGTCATTGACCCCGACGAGATGCATCGCCTGCGTATGCCGCACGCGTGCCGTCGAAACCGCTTCGATGCGGACAGCCTCGACGCCAAACCCGAGCTGGGCGCGTTCGAGCTTGGGAGCAAGCAACTTCCAGAGATGCGCGGCGTCGCGGCTGGGGCGACCCATCCGGATCTCGAGCGTCTCGGGCGGGAGATCCGATCGTACGAGCGTGACCGCGATCGCTCGTGCGCCCAGCTCTCGGCGCTGCAGCTCTTCGGTGACCGCTGCGAGCAGGTCGCGCGCGGTGATCTCGATAGCCTCGATGCGATCCGTCGGCCCAGCGAACTCACGCTCGGCGGCGATCGGCTCCGCGGGCCGAACGGGTTCGAAGGGCTCGATCGCGTGGCCGAGGGCCTGATCGAGCCTGAGTAGGAGCGTGTTGCCGAAGCGGGCGGGCAGTGTTGATCGTGGCAGGTCGAGCAGATGCTCGACCCGCTCGATGCCGAGTTCGGCGAGAGCATCGATCGTGTCTTGCTCGAGAGCGAGGCCGGCCACGGGGATCAGCGCGAGCGTTGTTCGAAGGGATGCAAGCTGCACGACCTGCACCCGGTGCTCGCCGTAGCGCGCGAGAGCCCAGGCCGACGCGAATGTGGGTGCGACGACGACCCTCGCGCGAATGCCGAGTTGCCGCAGGCTGTCAGATGCACGTTGCGCGAGCGATGCTTCGCCGCCGAAGACGCGGCCGCAGCCTGTGACATCGAGCAGCAGCCCATCAGGTGGGTCACGCTGGAGAAGCGGCGAGAACCGCATCGCCCAGGCGGCGAGGGCTTCGAGGGCTCTGTCGTCGGCCCCGGCATCATGCGGCTCGATGCGGACGCCGCCTGGCTCGAAGAGCGCCCGGGCCTGGGCGGCGGGCATTCCCGGGCGAACACCCTGCTCGCTCGCACGCTCACAGCACCGCGCGACCACCTGCCGCTGACGGTCGCGGTCAACGAGCAGCAGCGGGCGCCGGTCGTGCCGGCGTTCAGGCGATCTGCGTTCGAGCCTGCGAAGCCGGTCGACGGACCACTTCGGAAGCCAGATCGCCATCGCTCGTCTGCCATTCGCTGATCGTTCCGGTTGCATGATCTCGCTGCGCGGCCCATTGCCGCGCCCTCCCGGATCCAAGCCATGCGTCCGTGCCTCCCTTGCTCCGCAGCAGCTCAACACTCCATGCCTGGCTGCGGCCTGTGCTTCGCTGGGGTTCGGCGCGCCACCGTGTCCGCGCCGCCGACAGCTCGGCTCGTTCTTCATCTGGCCTTATGAGTTGGGCCGCCGTGCCGGCCGCCGCGGCCGCGAGTTGGAGCCGCCGCGACTCGGCCATGCCGATGCCCCGGCCGTCGGCGATCACCATGCCGACACCTTCACACCGCGACGCCACCTCGATCGCCCAGACACGCTCGGCGGCGCTCCGCGCATCGATAAACACGGAGGCATCAAGCAGCGAGGTGTCAGAACGATCACCGCCGCGACGCAGCAGAGCGGGCGGATACGGCCAGCACACTCGCCCGACCCAGCAGACACGACCACCGGGGCGGGCTTTGAGCGTCTGCCACGCCAGATCGACCAGCAGAGCGATCGGTGGAAGATGATCGGCAGAAAACCACTCGTGCAGGCCGACCTCAAGCGATCGGTGGCTGCCACCGGGGGCCGACGTTCTTGACACGGCCGCCCGCTCGCCGAGTGCCGCCCTCGCACGATCAAGCCGCCTGGCCGACTGAGAGCTCGTAGATCGACTTAAAGATAGCATTTTGATAGGTTAACAAAAACCTTGTGTCTGTCAAGCGATTCTGGCAAGATCTATGCTCATTCATGTGTGGCCGGACGACGCATCTGTACACCTGGCGTGAGATTTACGACCAACTGGCCGGCTTTCTCGACGCCCTCGACCCGACTCTTGCCGATCTCGACGGCCCCGAGCCCGCGTACAACGTTCCGCCGAAAGCCGAAGTTCCTGTGCTTCGCAACAAAGATGGCGTGATCGCGGGGGCGATGATGCAGTGGTGGCTCGTCCCCCACTGGTCGAAGTCGCCCGACTCGCGGTACCCAACGTTCAACGCCCGCTCCGAGACCGCGCACGAGAAGCCGGCGTTCCGCACACCGTTCCGCGAGCGTCGATGTGTTGTGCCCGTCAGCGGGTTCTACGAGTGGGCGAAGCTGCCGGGCGGCGGCAAGCAACCGTACTACATCACGCGCGCGGACGGCCAGGTGCTGCTGTTTGCGGGGTTGTGGGACACGTGGGGCGACCCGTCGATCGGGCCGCCGCTTGAGAGTTGCACCGTGCTCACGACAGCGGCTAATGCGCAGATGAGCGGCGTTCATGACCGGATGCCGTGCATCCTCGAGC
>JBCBMF010000190.1:0-5651 GCA_039822905.1 Planctomycetota bacterium | reverse complement strand
GCCCAGAAACGCAACACCGAGCCATATCACATTGGCGGGATTGAGAACGCCGTTGAGATCAGACCCGATCCGGTCAATGTTCGCGACCAGTTCGAAGAGTGCCCACGCGGCGAGAACAACGAATGCGACAAGGCCGGGCCAACCCCACGCGATGGCGAGCAGGCGGCGCAGCGGGTGCAGCACCGGCTCCGGGTTGACGAGCGGGATGTGGTAGAACAGCCAGTTCCCGGTCCGCTTCTTAAGCCGGGTCTTGCGGAAGCGTTGCTGCCGCTCGGTGATCATGTCCGGTGCGAGCGGCTGGTCGCCGGCGAGCAGGCCGTACAGCTGAAGCTGCGCGAGCAGATCGAGGCACTCGCGCTGCGTCGGGGCTTCGTCGCCGAGCTGCGCGAGACACGCCCGCCACGCGCTGTCGGCGGTCCGCTTCCCGTCGAGCATGCCGACAAAGAACCGGGCTGCCTCTGAAAGTCGGTAGTAGCTGCCGGACGTCGGGTCCTCGACGACGTAGCGGACACTGCTGCCCTGGCGCTGCCGAACGAACCGGGCGTGCGGGCTGACGCGGGGCCGAGTCTCGGCGACGCGGAACCACACATCGCTGAAGGTCTGCGATGCCGCTCCCTGATTCTGATCAAGAAACTTTGCCATAGGGGCTCACCACCAGAGCCGAAGCCGTGCCGTGTCGATGACGGGTCTCGCCAGCTCCCAGAGCGTGGTTGACCACCCGGCCCGGAGCCTTGCAGCGCCGGTCATACCGGGACGCAACGCGGGCTGGTCTTCGTCGAGGCTCGCCTCGACGAGATACACGCTCCTGCCGCCGCGAAGCTGAGCGACCGGGTTGATCCGATCCACGGTGACCGGGATACGCCGACCCGCGTTGCCACGCGTCGTGATCCATCCGGTCTGGCCCATTTCCATGCGCTCGGCGTCGGTCTCTTCGACCTCGATGATGGCGAGCGTGTCGTCGGACACGATCTCAAGCAGGACCTTCGTCGCATCGACCGGCGCGCCCTCAAGCCGTTCGAGGTCGCCGATGCTCACGATGCCGTCGATCGGCGCTCGGATCTCAGCATTTTCAAGGCTGCTCTGCACGAGCCGCGCCGAAACCTCAGCCTCGTCGATCTCGGCCTGCACCGTGCGCGCGTCGGCTCGCTGGCCTCGCGCGACCGCATCATCGCGTCTTGCGCGGAGCGTGTCGAGGTTCGCTCGGATCTCGGCGAGACTCAGCTCAAGCTGATCCGTCGACATTTCAACGAGCAGGTCCCCAGTCTTGACGCGGTCGCCCGGCCGCACGTAAGACTCCGCAAGGTAGCCGGCAAACGGCGCGACGATGGACCGCGAGGTCACCGCCGTGAGTTCCATCGGCGCGGCGATCCGCGCCGGGATGGGCACAAGCGTCACCACGGCGAGCGCAACGATGATCAGCAGCGCAACCAGCTTCGGTGCCGTGTGGCGAGGGCCTACGATTACGCCGCCGAGGTCGCGGACATCATCGCGCAGCACCTGCGGGAACCGCCGATCCGCCAGCCGCCTGGTGTACACAGCCGGCCCGACGAACTCGCTGATCAACCGAACCAGCGGCAGCGAAGCGGCCGGGAACGGATCGGTCTGATCGCGCTCGAGCACGATCACGCCGATCAGATCACCCTCAATCCGCAACGGCAGGCTCACGATCGATGACGGGCCGAAGGACTCGGACAGCCGCGCGTGCTCGTGGATGACTCTCCGGGCACCCGGGTCGGCCTCGATCTCTTCGGGTGCCGGGTAGATAACCTCGGTGTCCTGCAGCGCCGTCTCTTCCATGACGGCTTCGATCGCTTCGACCGCCGGCGCGTGCTTATCGAGGTCATCGCTCCCGGAGATCGAAACGACGCGGACCCGGTCGGCGTTGATCAGACCGATCGACACGCGGGTGCACGCGAACCGCCTCCGCAGCTCGTCGACCATCAGCGAGGCCATCGACTTCGCATCCGTCCCTTGCTGCGCCCGATCGAGCAGAACCAGAGTTTCTCTGAGGATGACCTTCTGCTCAGCCTCTTGCAGAGCCGAACGCCGCCAGAGGTGCGCCTCGAAACGCGATGTCGTCAGGCCGAGCTTCGCGAGCGCTTCGTCGGGATCCCGTGCCGGCCCCGGCACGAGCACAACCGAAGCACCCTCAACGTTGCCCTCGGCACGCAGCGGCACGGCGAGCGCAAGGTGCGTCGGTTCATTGACGTACAACGCGCCCGGGCCGGCGATCTCGACCGGCTCGGCGATCGGACGCCCGTTGTCCTGCGTCGCCCGCTCGGCGATCGCCGTAAGCCGCTTCGCCACGGGCTCCTCGAGCTGCGGGCTCTCCCCGCGGACAGCCGCCGTGATCCCGCCCGCCCGCGTTGAGCTGCGGACAAGGTAGACCGCGCCGGTGTCAGCACCGAGCAGGCGGCACTGAAACCGGATCAAGACGCCGAGGAACTCACGCAACTCGGCGTTGCGTTGGCGAGGAGCGTCCGCGAGCGAGGCGTCGCCACGAGCCGGGTTCGCCGGGCTGGATTGAGTCGATTGCTCGGTGGCCATGCGCGGGGGCGTGACTCCGGCCGGCCGAGGGCGTCCCTCGACCGACTGCTCGGCCGACTACCTAGTCGGCCAGTTGGGGCCCGTCACCCTGCTGTTGTTGCTGGGCGGGGGGCTGGATCTGAATCTCACCGTTTCGCTCTTCGTACTGCCGGATGACCTGGCCCAGGCTAATCGCGTGCCGCTTCGCGGCGGCCCAGTTCATCACGACCCGCGACCCGACACTGAACTGCAGCGCGGGCTGGTTGTCTGGGCCCTGCACCGGAAGGTTGATGCCGAAGTCGAGAATCACCTCGTCGCCGGTCGTCGACGTACGGATGATGTTCGAGTAGGTCGTCGACATTTTGCTCTCGTCGATGCGGAGCTGGACCTGCTGCTGCTGGGGCTGGTCGGCCATGGGTTGATCGCCTTTCGGTGTGGGGTGCGTGGTTGCTCTGAGGCGGGGCCGCATACACCTGCTGTTCACAGTTCGACCCGCGGCGTGCAGGGTAGATCGTCGCCCCGCGAGAGGCGAGCGGGCTGTTGGCTCCAAGACCAATTCGCAGGGCACCGGTCCGCGGTTCACCCGGATTCTGAACCTTGGGCATCAGCGTCCGAAGACTGAGGCGGGAAAGAGACGCGGGCGTGAAGGCCGCTGGGCAGCCGGTCCGGGTTCGGCACCTCGACCCGCACGGCCACCTGACGAACCGAAGGATCACCCGTCGCCGGGATGAAGATCACCCGGGCATCGGTCACCGGCTCCGCGTCGATGTCCTGCCAGACCACCGTCGCCGGCTGGCCGATCGACATCGCGCGTGCCGTATTCGGAGCCACGGTCACGTCGATGTGAAGCTGGTCGGTGTTCACGAGCGTGATCACGGTCGTCAGTTCGTCCACTGTCTCGCCGGTTTGCTTGGGCGTGTCAACGATGTCGCCGGCGATCGGCGCGAGGATGCGCATCTCGTCGAGCCGGGCGGTCTCTCGCTCAAGCGTCAGGTTCCGCGCGACCATGTCGGCTTCCGCTGCTTTGACGTCGATCAGCGATCGGTCGTAAGCGAACTGGGCCTCGCGGACATCCTGGTCGGCCGCGCCGCCTCGCTCGCGCGAGTTCAGCGTGATCTCAAGTTCGTCCCGCTGAAACTCAACCGCGAGCGTCGCGATCTTCAGTCGCGAATCGTCCTCCGCCTGCGATCGTGAAAGCTCGACCTGCGCCGCCTGCACCCGGTCATCGAGGCGGATCAGCAGGTCCCCGGGCTCGACGCGGTCTCCCGGCTCGACGAGCGTCTCGGCCACGGTTCCGCGGATGCCGAACGCCAGTTCTCGAACATCAGCCGGGCGCGAAACACCCGCGTATGAGCGAGCCGCGTCGGGCTGCTGGGGCATCTGAAGCAACGAGCACGAAAGGGCTACGACGAAAGCAAGCGTGTTCAAACCAAAGACTCCTCTGACGCCGCTGAGCAATACGCGCGGGCAATTTCCGCTCAGAGTATCTGGAAGCACTGGGATGAACGCGGGCCGGTTCTCAAACTTTCGTGCTCTGCAGGCGTGTCGCGTGCCCGACCTTTGAGCCGACAGTGTGATGCGGAGCTTGCAGATATAGCACTCTGTAAATCGGTCGAACGGGCTGCCGAGCCCTCGACCCGGTGGGAGCCATGGCACGCCCCGGTGCTTTGAGCAGAATTCACGACAGACCTGCGAAAGCCCGCTGCTCCAACTACCGACCTTGCCACAGCGTGTGGGAGATCTTCCAACGCTTCAGATCGACCGGGGAATTGCGGATGTTCGGTATTGGTGGAGTTCGTGGCAAGCTGATCGCGACGCTTGGTGTATTCATCGTCCTGCTGCTGGCGTCGCTTGCCATCGCGGCGATGCGGGTCAACACCATGAGCAACGCGCTCGCGGTGATCAACGAGGTCAACAGCGCGAAGCAGCGGCAAGCGATCAACTTCCGCGGCAGCGTGCACGACCGCGCGATTCTCATCCGCGACCTCGTTTTGTACGAAGACCCCGCTTCGATCGAAACCGCGATCGTTGAAATCGAAGCTCTCGAGGCCGCGTATGACGCCGCACGCTCCGAGCTCGATCTGCTCGTCACGCAGTATCCGGCTGCAGATGTCGATGAGGCCTACTCCGCGATCAACGGCATCGAAGCCGCGACACGGCCGCTGGTCGACACGATCGTCCGGGAGCGCAGGGCGGGCCGAATGAACCAAGATGTTGAGCAAGCTCTCAACGAGTCTCGTCGCATGTTCACCGACTGGCTCGCGGCGATCAACGTGCTGATCGACAAACAGGAAGCAAAGAACCTCGAGCTCGGCGGAACAGTCAGCCGAATCGCTTCGACCTTTACCATGGTTGTAGTGGGGCCGGGTGGGGCCGCGTTGGTGATCGGTGGTATCGCGGCATTTCTCCTTGTCCGCCTGATCTCGCGCAGGATTAAGGCTATCGAGGACGGCATGACCGCCGTCACGCGCGATGACCATGTCACCGATCTCACTATCCGGCTCGATGAGTCCACCGGTGACGAGTTCGGCCGAATCGCGTCCGCGTGCAACCGTGTGCTTGTAAAGCTCACCGATACCGTCAAGAGCGTCGCCGATGCTTCTTCGGCTGTAACGGCAGAGTCGGCTGAGGCGAGCGATCAGGCGGAAGCGATCGCACACACAACCCAGCGTCAGCTCGACCAGACCGGGCAGGTCGCCGCGGCGATCGAACAGATGTCCGCGTCGATCGGCAACATCGCCTCGAACGGTTCCAGCGCTGCCGAGGCCGCCCGGCGCAGCGAGCAGCGTGCCGTCGAGGGCGGCAACGTGGTCCGGGAGGTCATCCAGAAGATGCAGGCCATCGCGGAGCATGTCGAAGACTGCAGCCGCGAGGTGACGGAGCTCAGCGTCAAGGGCGAGAGCATCGGCGAGATCATCGCGGTCATCAATGACATCGCGGATCAGACCAACCTGCTCGCACTCAACGCAGCTATCGAGGCTGCGCGGGCGGGCGAGCACGGCCGAGGCTTCGCCGTCGTTGCCGACGAGGTCCGCAAGCTCGCAGAGCGAACCACCA
Organism: Planctomycetota bacterium; assembly: GCA_039822905.1. Lineage (GTDB taxonomy): Bacteria > Planctomycetota > Phycisphaerae > Phycisphaerales > UBA1924 > JANQQZ01. Next base: position 68 of record JBCBMF010000190.1, on the reverse strand, counting down.
CGGCGACCGAGGAAGTCTCGCGGTCCATCCGCGACATCCAGTCCGGCACCCACAGCGCCGGCCAGCGC
>JBCBMF010000189.1:0-5669 GCA_039822905.1 Planctomycetota bacterium | reverse complement strand
GGTGGTAGCTCGCGAAGCTGACCAGCATCGATCGCATGCGGAAGTTCATCCAGCCGGTCGACCGGAGGCACCGCATGCAGGCATCGACAAACGGGTAGCCGGTTCTGCCCAGCCGCCAGGCATCAAACCTTGCGCGATCGGTGTCGCTCCAGTTCGATTCGTCTTCCTCGCGCAGGCCGTCGTACGCCAGGTTCATGTTCTGGAATTCGATCTCGGGCTCGCTCTCGAGCTTCTGCATGAAGTGGCAGTGCCAGCGGAGCCTTCCCTGGAAGCTGGTCATGCTTTTGAGCCACCGTGGGTCGCGATCGCCGTCGGCCCGCAGCTCGCGCTGGCGCGCCTTGAGCTGATGATGCACGAGCCGCATGGAGATCGAGCCGAACGCCAGGTGCGGGCTGAGCCGGCTGCACCCGCGCTCGCCGGTGATCGGGCTGGCCATGTCCGCCCGGTAGTTCACGCCCCGGTGCCGCAAGAAGCCGTCGAGCGTCTCGAGCGCCGCCCGCTCGCCGCCGGGCTGGAGGTCGGTCTTGGTTGTCTCCGGGAGCCCCAGCTGCTCGCGGGTCCGTCGCTCGCCGAAGTCCCAGTCCGGCGCAACCGTCGACACGCATCGCACGCTCGCGGGCACCTCGGCGACGGGTTCGTTCATCCGCCGCTGCCAGTGCTTCGCCCAGCCGTTGCGGTCGGCCAGCCCTCGCACGACGCCGTGCTGCGGAATCTCGGTCCAGTCGATGCCCAGCCGCTTCGCCCACGCCTTTACACGCAGATCGCGGTCGAACGTCAGCCGATTGCCGGTCTCCTCGTGCGACCAGACGCGACGCACACCGCCCGGGATCTCGGCGACCAACCGTTCAAGCACATCGGGCATCTCGCCCACGCGCAGCGTGAGCCGCGTGCCGATCGCCCGAAGGCCGGCATCCAGGTCGCCAAGGCACTCGTGAATGAACCGCGAGTGCGAGGCGTCCCACTCGGGCGACCCCAGCAGCGATGGCTCGTAGCAGTACAGGCAGACCGCGGGCTCGCCCGTCGCGGCCGCCTCCGCGAGCGGGCGATGGTCTTGCAGCCGAAGATCGCGCTTGAACCAGACAACGTGGGTCACATCCGTGCGATTCGTGGTTTGTGTTCGGTTGGGTTCAGCCCGGACGACCAGATCGGATCGTGCGGCGAATAGGGCTGCAGGGACTTGAACCCTGACTAACAGAATCAGAATCTGTCGTGCTACCGATTACACTACAGCCCCACCAGATAATCGGCAGGCGGCGGGGCCAAGGCAAGCGGTTGAGCTAGCAGCAATCAGAATCAGGCGGCCGAGCGTCGGCTGACGATCGAGACCGCCTTCATCACGTCCCGGCAGATCGGCAGCATCCGATCGAGCTGGGTCAGGCGGAACATGTCCTCGAGGCCGCAACTGGCGTTCACCACCGCGACCCGGCCGCCCAGGATGTTCAGCCGGTTGTTCAGGAACACCATCATGCCGAGCGAGCTGGAGTCCATCGCCTCCACGTTCTGAAGGTCGATGATCACGTGCGAGCCCTCGCCGCGGTTCTCGAGCTCGTGCAGAATGGTCTCGACAAGGTCGGCCGCGTCGGTGCCCCACAGCCGATCGATCGCGACGGTCGTCACGAGAGCGTCGTCGATGAGGTCGAAACTCGCGAGCTCGGGCCGGATCTGCGGCTCAGAGAGCATCGGGCTCTCGGGCACCTGGCTGGCGGGAACGCCCGACGCGGTGCGGGCCTTCGGGGCGGGCTGAGCCTGGTCGTCGCCGCCCATGAGCTTTCGGAGCTTGTCGAACATGCTGTCCCTCCGGCCCCCGCCGCGGGTAATGCGTTTGCTCACTCGGCCGCTGGTCTAAACGTCGCCGGTCTTGCGGAGCGGCTTGGCCCGGCCGAACGGGCTCGGTGCGCGGTTGACGGTCCGCCGAGGGCCGACCGGCGGCGGCGGTGCCTCGCTCGATCGCTTGGGCTCGGGCTGGCGCTCGGGCGAGGGTGCCGGAGCCTCGTCGGATCGGCGGGTCTCGGCCTCTTCGCCGCCGTTGAGCCGCTTGTCGCGGGCCTCATCGATCGACCGGTCGAGCCGGCCGAGGATGTTGCGGACCTGATTCATCGTGTGCTCGGACGTTGTCATCGTGAACTCCCCACGCTGGTATCGGAGCCGCGGGGGCGGTCCTGAGCCGGGGCGTCGACGCGTTGGTCCGGAGGGCGGAAGCTGAGCCGGTTGTGCCGGATGGGGCCGAGCGTGACGGGCCCGGTGAATGCCCGCCGATCGGTTCACGGACCTGCCGAGCCGGCTAGGCTCCCCCGATCGAGGTTCCAGCATGACCGACCCGCAAATGCCATCGAACGCCGTGTCAGCGATGACACCCACGCAGCCCGCGCCCGATCGGTCTGACCCGGTCCGCACCCAGGGCGTCCGCGAGCTGTTCTGGCAGAACGTGATCCGCGAGATGCTCACCGCGCTCTCGACGGCCGCCATGCGCCGCGACGCCATGGTCCAGGCGGCCAGGCGTAAGGTCATGACCACATCGATCGAGACCTCCGAGGGCACCATCAGCGAAGCAGTCATCGCGCCAGAGCCCCCCGAGGACAACCTGTTCGACGGCCGCATGGCGCTCATCACAACGCAGGGCACGCGCATCCCGATCGCCGGCGTGATGCCGATGTTCGCCTGCGGGATCAACACCTCCGACCACGAGCGTCGGCTCTCGGTCGCCGTGGAATGCACGGTCTTTCAGATCCGCACACCCACCGGCGAGGTCTACACGCTGCCGCTGCACGAGATCCGAGGCTTCCACGCGCTCACGCCCGAGCTTGTCGACACGCTCAAGGCCCAGGCCATGCCGACGATGGAGACCACCGACGAGCCGTTCGGCTTCGCGGCCTTTACCAGCCTCGCCCGCGACGCCCAGGCAAGCTCGGGCCATAGTCCCGGGGCCTGAATCGACCCGCGTACGATGTGCGTAGTCGTTCGCCGGAGAAGAACATGCGCACACTAGTGGCGGTCCCCGTCTACAACGAACAGAAGCACGTCGCCCGGGTGCTCGAGCGGCTGCGCGAGCACCACGCCGACGATGTGCTCGTCATCGACGACGGCTCGACCGACGCCACGCCCCAGCTGCTCGCGACCTTCCCGGTCGAGGTGATCCGCCACTCGACCAACCGCGGCTACGGCCGGAGCATGCAGGACGCCTTCCGCTGGGCCGCCGTCGACGGGTTCGACTGGGTCATCACCATCGACTGCGACGAGCAGCACGAGCCCGAGTCGCTGCCGCTGTTCTTCGAGGCGATGCGGGCCGACCATGCCGACGTGATCAGCGGCTCGCGGTACCTCGTCCCGCTCGCGGAGCAGAACCCCGACACATGCCCGCCCGAGGACCGCCGAGAGATCAACGGGCTGATCACCACGGAGCTCAACGAGCGGCTCGAGCTCGGGCTCACAGATGCGTTCTGCGGATTCAAGGCCTACCGCGTCCGCTCGCTCGCGGGGCTCAACTTCGACGAGGACGGCTACGCGTTCCCGATGCAGTTCTGGGTGCAGGCGGTCGCCGCGGGCCTCCGCGTCTCTGAGGTTCCCATCCGTCTGATCTACAACGACCTCACCCGCAGCTTCGGTGGGCCGCTAGATGATCGTGACAACCGGCTCGCGCACTACCGCCGCGTGCTGCACTGCGAGCTGGAACGATGCGCGGCACGGCTGCCGGCGTCGGCCCGCGTCGGCGCAGAGTCCGGCTGCTGCGGCTCGTGAGCGAACCCGAAATCAAGCTCGATCCCCCGGCGCACACCTGGGCCGATCTGATCGAGTTTGACCCGGGGCGCAACGCCGAAGAACGAGCAAGATTCGGGCTGCCCACGGATCGACCGATCATCATGGCCGGGCACCAGGGCGAATTCTGGCACGCGGGGATCGCGGCCAAGCTCTTCGCGGCCCAGGCCCTCGCCGATCGCATCAACGCCGCCGTCGCCTGGCTGGTCATCGACACCGATGACACCAAACCCGCGCAGCTCCGGGTTCCGGTCCGAGACGAGGCGCATCAACTGGTCGATCGCACGATCCGAATCGACCGAGAGCGCATAGATCATCCCGGAGCAGCCGCCGCCCTCGCCGCGTTCGACCGTCACTCCAATCAGACCTCGCTCGCAACCAGGGTAACGCTCGCGGCCATCGACTTGCTGCCGACGCCGATGCCAACGCTGCTGCGGGCATCGCAGCTCGCAGAATCCGCCGCGTTCGGTTCGCTCGTTGAGCAGTTCCGATCCGACGCGGACGAAGCGCGATCACGATACAACATCGCAGTAGAAGCGAATCCCCAGGCCGGCATGACCGGGCTCGTAGCTGATCAGATCCCGTTCTGGCGTGTGACACCGAGCGGAGGCCGCCTACCCGCGCGTGAGCGGGATCTTGATACCGCCACGCTCTGGCCCCGCGCGCTTGCAACGACCGCGGCCGTGCGCGCTGCGCTCTGTGATCTCTTCATCCACGGCACAGGAGGCGCGGCGTACGAGCCTCTCAACGACCATTGGCTCGGCGAAAGACACGACTGCAATCTCGCGCCGTTTGTATCCGCGACGGCCACGCTCCGGCTCACCTTCGACGGCCATGCGGTGACACCCACACAAGCGCACGAAGCGAAATGGCGCGCGCATCACGCTCGGCACCACCCGGGCCTCATCGGTGCCGAAGCCGCACAAGCACAGCGCACACAGCTCGTTGAGAGCATCAGAGGGCTCCCGACCGGCGATCCGAAGCGGGCCGAACTCTTCGCAGACCTGCACGGGCTGCTCGCCGGTGCTCGCAGCCGTCACGCGGGCGCTCTGGCAACATTGGACGAAGAGGCCGCAGTGCTGACCGAGCGAGCCAAGGAGCACCGCCTGCGCAACGACCGCACCTGGCCCGCTGCCCTGCACGACCCAGCAGACCTCGAAGCGCTGCGAACCATGATCGATTCTCGCTTCGATCACTAGACTTGCTGGATGCGATGGCTCTGCCTGCTCATTCTGTGTGCGATCGGCTGCGGAGAACAGACGGCCCCGGTCTCGATGAGTGAAGGCCCGCGCGTCGTGTCTCTCTCGCCCGCAGCCAGCATCATGCTCCGCGATGCCGGGCTCGAGGACTCCATCGTCGGCCGCCACGGCTGGGACGCCGTGCTCGATCAATCCCTGCCGGTCGCGGGCGATCAGACCGGGCTGGACTATGAGCGGCTCATCACGCTCGATCCGACGCACGTGGTCATCGAGTGGGGCGCACGCGAGCTGCCGGCACGGTTCGAATCGCTCGTCGCCGAGCGCGATATCGATGTTGTTTCGATCGAAACACTCTCGCTGGCGGACATCGCCGAGTCATGGACACGCATCGCTTCGGCGTTCGACGTGAACAAGAGCTCTGTCGATCTCGCCGCGCTCGAGCAGCCGTTCGAACCGCGGGACGCATGGGGCACCGTGCTGCTCGTCGTCGCAACGTCGCCGACCATCGACTGCCTCGGCCCGGGGTCGGCGCACCATGAGCTTCTCACGCTTGCTGGCTTCTCGCCCGCGCTCGAGAGCGGCGCGCCGTGGGTCTCGCTGGGCCTCGAAGACGTCATCCGCCTCGACCCGTCCTGCATCGTTCTGATCCAGCCCGGCGCATCGGACGACGACCAACGCACGGCGAGCGATCGGCTGGGCCCGCTTGCCGAAACCGAC
>JBCBMF010000188.1:0-5734 GCA_039822905.1 Planctomycetota bacterium | reverse complement strand
GGCCGATTTCGCCGGCGACGACGATCTGTTCCCGTCCCTCGTCCGCTCGCACTCGGCCGAGGTCCTCCTGTTCTCCGGCTCGCTCAACACATTCGAGCAGCCGGCCGCGCTCGTCGTCGTCGAGCGCGCGTTCGAGGCGATGCGCAACCAGCCCGCCGGCGCGGTAGTCTTCAATTTCCTGAGCAGCCTCATGCCCAACGCACCGGCCGACGACACCGGCCCCGCGCACCGCTTCGACACGCACGCCGTCACCGCTTTCGCTGCGGCGCTCACCAACGCCTACACCGTCCGCCACGACTACCTGCGAGGCCACGACGCCACCGTCGGCATCTTCACCCAGCCGCCGCGACGCTAACGCTCCACGCTCTCGGTGGGACGGGCTTCCAGCCCGTCTCTACTGCTGCTCCAAGGACGGGCGAGACGCCCGTCCCACCAAAGACAGTCAGAGGTCGTCCGACCGGTCGCTCCGGATCCCGCCATCATCGAGGACCTCCTCGGTCGCCTCGCGCAGCTCTTCCGTCCGGAAGACAAGCGTCTCGTTGCTGCTTCCGGCAAACTCAAACTCGGTGAACTCATCGTCGATCGAGTCCAGCAGGTCCGCAAGCTGCTTGAGGTTCTTCACACGCTCGCCGTTGACCGACTCGAGCACCGGCACCAACCCAACCTCGTAGCCCTTGGTCAGCCGGTGCGGGAAGAACGGCGCCGGCACGATCACCAGCTGCTCGCCCGGCTCGTCCACCACATCGGTCATCCGCGTGATCAGCGGGCTGTCGTCCGACGCCAAGACCAACGCCGCCCGCGACGCCTGCTGCATCAGCTCCTGGTACGCCGGCATGAACACCATCGGCCCGTAAATCAGGTACGACGGGTAGTCGCCGTCCAGCGGCGCGATCAGCAGCTCACGGTCCGGCATGACCGCGACATCAACCTCGACCGACTCACCATCGCGGATCACCGTCATCGGAACCGTCGTGCCACCGTCCGAGCTCTCCGCGAGCTTCGGGATGAAGTAGCTAAAGTTCAGCCGCAGATCCGCGTCACCAGGCACATCCGCCATGCCACGATTATCAATATCGTGCGGCCCGATCGCATCGATCACATCCCACGCCTCGAGCACGCTGTCCTCACCCGGATCGGTCACGATCAGACCCGTCTGATCACGCGACAGCCCCAGCCGCTCGCGGACGGCATCGTTCTCGGCGGTCTGCAAGCGACCAAAGAACCGCGGGTTGCCGTCGTACGTGCCGTCGGCGACGTCATCGAGAAACATGCGAACCTCATCGGTCGGGATGACATATCCGATGTTCTCCGCCGACGGGATGCCGCTGAAAACCAGCCCGATCACATCGCCGTCCATAAACACGGGCCCGCCCGAGTTGCCCGGGTTCAGCGCGACATCGACCTGAATACGCAGGCCAAGCGTGTTGCCCTTGTAGCCCGTGTGCTCGATCCGGCTCACGATGCCCTCGGTGATCGAGAGCGCCTCGCCGCCCAGCGGGTAGCCCAGCGCCGTGACCGTGCCGCCGATGCCCGGAAGCTCGCTCGACAGCGTCGCCGGCGGGTACTCGTCAAAGAAGCTCTCGTCCTCAAGCTCGAGCAGCGCGAGGTCGATCCCTCGCGCGATCGCGACGATCCTGGCCTCGTACTTGTCGCTCGACTGGTTGGGCTGCACCAGGATGCGCCGGGCGTAGTTCACCACATGCGCGTTGGTCAGGATCCGGTTGCCATCGATGATCACGCCCGACCCGCTCGCCTCGCTCGCCGCCGGCCTCGTCCACGGCTGGAACAGGTTCGGCGCCCGCACCGTCGAGAAGATCTTCACCACGCTCTGCCGATCCGAAGAGGCGTCCTGCCCCATCGTCTGAACGGCAACAACCAACAGAGTCACACACAAAGCCAATCGCTGCATCATCGTCCGGGCGTCCTTTCCACAGTGTCACGGGCCAGAGTCGGCCGGTTCGACGCACGATCCTACCGGTTTCGATCCGCCAGGCCGCGGCTATCATCGGCTCATGGCACAGATCCTCGTTGTTCAGCACGGTGTCGTCGGCCCCGTCCGCCTCGGCGCCTGCCTGCGGGACCACGGCTTCAAGCTCGATATCCGCAAGGTCGCCAAGCCCGACCAGCCCGACGCCCTGCCTCCAAATCTCGACGACCACCAGGCCGTCATCTCCCTCGGCGGCCCCCAGTCCGCCGCCGCCTTCCCAGCCGACACGCCCGCCTGGATGGACGACGAGATCGAGATCCTGAAAGAGGCCTACGAGCGAGATCTCCCCATCGTCGGAATCTGCCTGGGCCACCAGCTCATCGCCCGCGCCCTCGGGGGCACGGTCGAGCGTGGCGAGAACCCCGAGTGGGGCTTCGGCAAGGTCAGCCTGGGCGTGCCGGGCCAGACCGAAGCCATCCTCGGCGGCATGCCATGGGACACCATGCAGTTCCAGTCGCACCGAGACTTCGTCGCCGAGAACCCGCCGGCCACCGCCGTGCTCGGGGGCAGCGCCTCCACAAAGAACCAGATCATGAAGGTCGGCCATCGCACCCTCGGCTTCCAGTTCCACCTCGAAGCCGACCTCGAAGCCATCAACCTCTTCGCCGATTCAGAAGCCGACGTCATGGCCGACGCCGGCATCGACCGCGCAGCCCTCGACGCACAGATCGAAGCCCACTACAGCCGCTTCGCCCAGGTCGCCGATCGCCTGTGCATCAACATGGCGACCTACCTCTTCCCCTTCCACGCGCTGTCCTCGGCCTGATGCCTGCCCGACAGGCAACCCGCAAGCCCGCCGGCACACGCCTGACCATCACGCCGCCCGCAGATTTCGATCTCGCGCGCGATGTCTGCTCCTACGGCTACTTCATCCTCGCCCCCAACCACTGGTCCGTCGCCGATCAGACCCTCACCCGTGTGCTGCACCTGTCCGACGGCCCCGCAACATGCGTCATCGCGCAGCCCAAGGACAAGCTCAGCATCCGCTTCGACCGAGCGCTGTCCCCCGCCGAACGGAACGAGGCCAAGAAGCAGACCAGCCGCATGCTCCGGCTCAATGAAGGCGAATCGCACTCCAAGGCCTTCCACACCGTCGACAAACGCTGGCGAAAGCCCGGCCGAGCGCGCCTCTTCCGCTCACCCACGCTCTTCGAAGACGTCATCAAAACGGTCACCAGCTGCAACGTCGCCTGGCCGAGCACCGTCAACATGAACACCCAGCTCTGCCGGCACATCGGCGTGGGCGGCGCGTTCCCGACTGCGCAGAAGATGGCCCGAACACGCTTGGGCACGCTCCGGGGCCGCTGCCGCGTGGGCTACCGCGACCAACGCATGATCGACCTCGCCAAACTCTTCGCCAAAGGCCAGATCGACGAGCCCTGGCTCGAATCGCCGAAGACGCCCGACGACGACCTCTTCAAGTTCCTCGTCTCGCTCCCCGGCATCGGCCCCTACGCCGCCGGCAACATCATGCAGCTGCTGGGCCGGTACTCGCGCCTCGCCATCGACACCGAGACCGTCCGCCACGGCAAGGCCGTCCTCGGCATGACCGGAACCGACCGCCAGATCACCAAGAAACTCGAAGCCCACTACGAGCCCTTTGGCGACTTCAAGTTCAAGAGCTACTGGTTCGAGCTCTGGGACTTCTACGAATCAAAGCGCGGCCCTGCCCACCTCTGGGACCGCGAAGGCGTCGGCAAGACCTTCACCGCTGCACAGCTCCAGTAGCTAGACGTTCGCCAGCGTCTCGGGCCAGATCGATTCATTCGTCCGCGTATCGATCCGCCGCTTGCCCGGAGCGCCCGGGCCGCGTTCAACCGCAATAAACGTCAGCTTCCCGCATGCGGTGCATCGCGAGAACGTTCGCTTGCCCTTGCTCGCCGCACCGAGCCGAACGACGCCGGCTTCTGTCGCAGGCCGCCACGCCTGGCAGCTCGTGCAGCGCAGCACCCAGCCCGGTGCCGTATCGCCCCCCGCGTCACTGATTTCGCGGGCGCGCGCACCGATGCGTTCAACCGCGTAGAGCAGCACGCCCGCAATCACGAGCCCGCCAAGCACGATCATCCACCACGCCATCGCAGGCCTCCGCTAGTTCTCGCCGCGGCACAGCCGAATGAACCACGCCGCCACGTAGAACACCGCCACCATCGCAAACATCGAACCCAGCATTACGAGAGCCGTACCCATGACCAAGCACCTCCCGAAGTTTCGTTAGGAGACCGCCCCGGCCGGTTTCACACCGGCTCGCTCGCCGGCCCTCGCCGCGTAGTCCTGGAGCGCCGCCACACCCCATTCGCCAGCCCGCAAGGCCTCGATCGCGTCGACAGCCGCCTTCGCCCCGGTCATGGTCGTGATGATCGGGATGTTCAGCCGCACCGTCGCCGCTCGGATCCGCCCCTCATCCGTGCCGAAGCCGGTCCTGGTCGGCGTGTTGATGACCAGCTGGATATCGCCATCGGCCATCATGTCGAGCACGTTGGGCCGAGCGCCGGCCGAGAGCTTCTCGAGCACCGTCGGCTTCATGCCGTGCTCGGCCATCTTCTCGGCCGTCCCGCGCGTCGTGTAGATCTCGAACCCCATCGCCCGCAGCGACCGCGCGATCGGCACCACCTCGTCCTTGTCCTGCTCGCGCACACTGATAAACACCCCGCCCTCGCGCGGCAGCGTCATCCCCGCCGCCATGCTCGCCTTGAGCACCGCGATCGGCAGCGACACGTCCATCCCCATCACCTCGCCCGTCGACCGCATCTCCGGCCCGAGCACGACGTCCACGCCCGGGAATCGGCTGAACGGGAAGACCGACTCCTTCACCGCGAACGCGCCCGTGTCAGGCACTTCCCGCGCGCCGAGCTCATCGAGCGTCTTCCCGAGCATCACCTTCGCCGCCACCGACGCCCACGGCACGTGCTTCGCCTTGCCAACGAACGGCACCGTCCGCGACGCCCGCGGGTTCACCTCGATGATGTACACCTGCCCATCCTTGATCGCCAGCTGCGCGTTCATCAGCCCGCGCACCTTCAGCTTCGCCGCCATCCGCCGCGCCGTCGCCCGCACCTGTTCAACCAGTGCCATCGGCAGCGATCGAGGCGGGATCGTGCATGAGCTATCACCCGAGTGCACCCCCGCCTGCTCGATGTGCTCCATCACGCCGCACACCAGCGCCTGCCCGCCCTCACCACCATCCGGATCGAAGTCGGCAACGACATCGACATCCATCTCCGTCGCGCTCGCCAGAAACTGGTCGATCAGCACCGGGGCATCATCAAGCCCGGACACATCAACAGCCGTCGTCATGTACTTTGTCAGCGCCGTCTCGTCGTAGCAGATCTCCATCCCCCGCCCGCCCAGCACATAGCTCGGCCTCACCAGCACCGGATACCCGATCCGCTTCGCCTCGCGCACCGCCTCATCCAACGACCGCGCGATCCCCGACGCGGGCCGCTTGAGATCCAGCTCTTCGAGCATGTCATCAAACCGCTCGCGGTCCTCAGCCAAGTCGATCGAATCCAGGCTCGTTCCGATCAACGGCACCCCCGCCAGATCCAACCCGCCCGCAAGGTTCAGCGGCGTCTGCCCACCAAACTGCACGATCACGCCCTTGACGTAGCCCTCTCCGCGAATGTCCGCGAGCGTCACCGGACCGTTCAAGGTCTCAACAACGTTCAGCACGTCCTCAAGCGTCAACGGCTCAAAGAACAGCAGGTCCGAAGTGTCATAGTCCGTGCTCACCGTTTCCGGGTTGCAGTT
>JBCBMF010000187.1:0-5751 GCA_039822905.1 Planctomycetota bacterium | reverse complement strand
GCCACAACCCCGCCGCGGCTCCAACGATTAAGCATGGCCGGCATCGACCCAAACCGGAAGGGACCGTCTCGGGGTTGTGGCATCGTCGGTAAATTTGCTTGCACTTTGCAAGTAAATAATCTACACTCAGCGTGATGGCCGACATCGACCGCCGATCCTGCTGCCCTGTCGCCTGCACGCTCGATCTTCTGGGCGACCGCTGGACGCTGCTGGTGATCCGAGACCTGTTCGCGGGCAAGCGCCGGTTCTCCGAGTTCGCGCGGTCGCCCGAGTCGATCGCGACCAACATCCTCGCGGACCGGCTGGAGCTGCTGGTGACCCACGGCTTGGCCGAGCGCGTGGTGCCCGAAGGCCGAAAGCGTGCCGACTACGCGCTGACCGACAGGGGCCGATCGCTGGAGTCCGTGCTCGGCGCTGTCGCGCGGTGGGGGCTGAAGCACATCGAAGGAACCGAAGCCAGGCTCGCACCCGCGAGCTGGCGGTGACCCACGTGAAGGATGCCCGCGATGTATGAGATCATGGACGCCTCGCCTGCGACGATCATCATCGTGATGGCCGCGATGATGGTCACGCCGCTGCATCTGCTGGCGACCTTTATCTTCAGCGGCGCTTCCGCACGCACGGGTGTCATTCTGGCCGCGCTCTTCATGCTCTGGGGCGCGACGATGACGTGGTTCTGCCTCGCGGGCGTGCCGGCCTCGCTCGGGCCGGCCGGCAACCTCGTTGTGCCGGTGTGCTGGGTCACGCCCTCGGCGCTGCTGCTGCTCTTCCGCAAGCGCGTGATGGCGCACCCGCTCTCGCAGCGGTGGCTGGTGGGCCTGCAGCTCTGGCGCGTGATCGGCGGCGTCTTCCTGATCGAGCTCGCGCGCGGCAACCTGCCGGGCGCGTTCGCCTACCCCGCGGGCATCGGCGACATCCTGGCCGGCCTGCTCGCGCTCGCGGCGCTGCTGACTTCCCGCGGCGGTCGCATTGCGGCGGGCAGGGTGGTGGCGGTGATCGTCTTCGGCATGGCCGACTTTATCTCGGCGCTGTTCTTCGGCGTGACATCGGGTGATGGGCCGCTGCAGCTGTTTGAGAGCGACGCCGCCAGCACGGTGCTGACGTTTCCCACGGGCATGGTCCCCCTGTTTCTTGTGCCGTACGCGATCTTATTCCACACTCTGTCGTGGCTCCAGCTCCGCCGGGACCGCGCGACAGCAGCGACGCATCCCGGTGCCGCGCAGCGCTAGTGTTGAAACCGGCGGTCAGGCCGTCGGAACAACAAGCGGAGCTCGGCCGGGGGAGTGCCGAGCCGCTTCGCCATAAACCACGCGCGAACAACGAACTCACGCAGGGGAGCCCTTTCCATGTTGATGCACACCACCCGTATGGCCGCCGCGTTGCTGCTGACCGCCGGCCTGTCGCTGCCAGCTCTTGCCCAAGAGAGCGCACCCGCCGAGGCCGAAACGTCGGCCGCCGCAGACCTGCCCGACGGCTTCGACATCCTCGATCGCCACGTCGAGGCGATCGGCGGCAGGGACGCGGCAATGAAGCTCGAGGGCGTCCGCATGACGGGATCGCTCGCCGTGCCCGCGATGGGTATGACCGGCTCGATCGTTGTCTCCGCCGCCCCGCCCGCGAAGCAGATCCTCGATATCAGCATCAACGGCTTCGGCACGATGGTCCAGGGCATCAACGGCGACAAGGCGTGGGCCAGCCAGCCCGGCGGCGAGCCCATGATGATGCCGGAGGCGCAGGCCAAGCCCATGATCGAGAATGCGCGGTTCTACGACCGCTACCAGCCGCGCAAGCGGTACCAGTCCGCCACGACCACCGGCACCGAGACGATGGACGGCGAAGAGGTCTACGTCGTCGAGCTCGTCAGCACAGGCGGCACAGAGTCCGTCGGGTTCTACAGCGTCGAGACCGGGCTGCAGCGCGCGGAGAAGTCCCGCGCCGTCCCCGGCGCCGCCGCCTTCGACAGCGAGATCGTGTACCTCGACTACAAGGAGCACGACGGCCTGAAGTTCGCGAGCGTCATGAAGATGGTGCAGCAGGGCTTCGCGCAGGAGATCACGTTCGAGACGATCGAGATCAACCCAGAGTTCGACGCAGGCACGTTCGACGCGCCGGGCGATCTCTGAAGCGAGCCCGCTCGTCCGCGGTACCATCGCCGCGTGACGGGCGACGACCGACCCACCGCCGATGCCGAGTTCGACCGCGCCGCGGTGATCGCCGTGCGCGCCGCCGTCACCGACGAGCAGCGCAAGCGCGCCTGGACCCGCGTGTTCGAGGTCTACGAGCCCATGATGCGGTCGCTTGCGAGCCGGACGCTCAGGTCCGATGAGCTCGGCCGAGAGGTCTGCCACGAGGCCATCATCCGCGCGATCAGCCGTTTCGACACCTTCGACGACCGGGCGAGGCTCGGCACATGGCTGTTCCGAGTCACGTACAACGCCTGTATCAGCCGGATCCGGCGTGACCAGCGGCGGAAAATGCTCTCGGTCGACGAGGCCATCGGCGGCCCCGGGGCCTCGGGCTCGCGGTCGATCCGGGAACAGATGGTCCAGCGTGCGGAACCGGAACCCGAGCCGGGCGTCCAAGACAATGAGGACCGGGCCGACGTGCTCCGGGCCCTCGACCGCCTGGATCCCGATCAGAGGGGCGTTCTGCTGCTCCGGGATGCCCAGGGCTTGGAGTACGGGCGCATCGCCGAAGTGCTGGGCGTTGCGCGGGGCACGATCAAGAGCCGCCTGTTTCGCGCACGGGCGGCGTTGCGTGGGCACGTCGAGGCGATCCGAGCGGAACGGATCGCGTCGCGCGACAAAGGTGCGACCGCCGGCGGCCTCGAAGAAACAGGCCCGGCCGGCACGGACAGATGACGACAGACCACAACAACCCGAGCAACCCCAGCCAGCCGAACCTGTCGCACCTGGTCGCCCGCAGCGGCATCGCCGAGGACGACCTGCTGAGCTTCGTCGAGGGCGACCTGCCCGCCGAGCGATCGGCCGCCGTGATCGGCGCGCTCGCGGCCGACCCGGAGCTGTCGTCGCTCGTCATGGGCATGCGTAGCGACCGCAGCCAGCTCGAGCACGAGTTCGAGCTCGACGTGACGGAGCCCGACGCGGCGTTTGTCGGCGCGGTGGTGCACCAGGGCGTGACCGGCGAGCTGGACCCCGAGTTCGCGGCCCGGTTCGAGGCGACCGGCCGGGCCCGAGGCGATGGCTCGCCGCCGCGGATGAGGCCGACGCGCGTTGTCCGTGCACGCCGGCTCCGCTTCCCGACGCGCGCGGCCGGCGCGCTGCTCGCCGCGTGCGTGGCGGTCGCGTTCTTCGGCGCGATCTACGCCGCGTGGCCCGCGACGCCTCCCGCGCCCGTACCCTCACCAACCGCAGAAGGCACAGCTGCGACAGATGCCACCCGCGGCATCGACTCGCCGAGCGATTCGGCGGCCGCCGAGTCCGACGCGCCGATCGCCGTTGCGTCGCGGTTCGAAGAGGACATCCCCGAGTGGGGCCCGACACGGGTCATCGAGACACCTGCCCAGGCGATGGCGGCCGCGCTCGAGGGCCGACTCGTGATCCGGCTCTACTCGCCCAACGCCGCATCGGGCCGGTGGCTTGTTGAGTCGATCACCGCCACGCCCAGCGTGTCGCGCGTCGCGGTGCTCCAGGGCCAGCTGACCGATACCGAGGCCGAGCGGATCGCCGGTTCCATCCCCTCGCGGACGGGCCCCGTCTTTGCGGGCGACCCTGCGGACGTGACAGCGCCGTCGCCTGTGTCACGCGGGGGCCGCGCGTCGTGGGTCTACATGGTCGAGGTCGAGCCGACCGAGCGCGGCATGAACCTGCTGCTCGCGGGGCTGTCGCGCCGGCCCGGCGTGCTCGTCGAGCTGCTCCGCTCGGGCAAGCCCGTGACAACGCCAGGCTCGGTGAACGACGTCTCGTGGTTCCGCTCGCCGTCGCGCGACTGGACCCGCCGGGTCGCGGCGCCGATTGTCGTGCAGTCGGGCGAGCAGTAGTGTTCAGGCGGACTGCGGCGTGGCGGCCTTGTCGGCGAACAACCGCTTGGCCTCACCCGCGATGTAGAAGCTGCCGGTGACACAGATCAGATCGTTGTGCCCGATCGCTCGCGCCGCGATGTTCACGGCCTCCTTGACGCTTCCTGCGACCTGCGCGGTCTTGCCGCTGATCGCCTCGTACCGCTCGGCGAGCTGCTTCGGGTCGGCCGCCCTTGGGTTCGACGCCGACCGGGTCATGATGATCTTGTCGGCCCCGCGGGCGATCTCGATGAGCATGCCGTCGGTGTCCTTGTCGGCGGCGCAGCCGAAGACGACCGCCATCGAGTCGTAGCGGACGTGCGCGCCGATCGTGCGAACGAGCGACGCGATCGAGTCGGGGCTGTGCGCGCCGTCGGCGATCACGCGCGGCTGGTCCCACACGGTCTCAAGCCGGCCGCGACGCGGGGTCTCCGCGAGTCCGGCCGCGACGCGGACTTCGGGCGCGTCGATGCCCTTGCCGATCAGCACATCGATCGCCGCGAGCGCGAGGGCGCAGTTGTGCGCCTGGTGCTCGCCCGGCAGCGGCACCGCCATGTGCTCGAACGTGGCTCGATCGGTCGTGATGCCGATCCGCATGTGCGGGCCGAACTCATGGTCGGCCTCGAACCGCTGCGTGAACTCGATCTCGCGGCCGATGACGCTGAGCGGTACACCGGCGGTCTCGGCTGCGCGCTCGATCGCTTCGAGCGCCGTCGGGTCCTCCTGCGGGATGGTGATCGCGGGCACGCCGGGCTTGATGATGCCGGCCTTCTCGGCGGCGATCGCCGCGGGGGTCGTGCCGAGGATCTGCGTGTGCTCGAGCTGGATCGCGCTGATGAGCGACACAGCGGGCGTGATGACATTGGTCGCGTCGAGCCGGCCGCCGAGCCCGACCTCGATCACCGCGACATCGACCGCTTGCTCGCGGAAGTGCGCGAGCGCCATGGCCGTGAGCATCTCAAAGTATGACGCGGGTCCGTACTCGTGCTGGATGGTGGCGGCCGCCTGGAGGGTGCGGTTGAACAGCTTGACGAAGGCGGGTTCGCAGACGAGCTCGGTGCCGATCCGGATGCGCTCGCGCACGTCTATCAGGTGCGGGCTGGTGTACACGCCGACCGCGTAGCCGCATCCCGTGAGCGCAGCCGCGAGCATCTCGCAGACCGAGCCCTTGCCCTTGCTGCCCGCGACGTGCACGAGCGTGAGCTCGCGGTGCGGGTCGCCGAGCCGTTCGAGCAGCGCGTGCATGCGTGCGAGTTTGAAGGCCTCGGCCTCGATGCGATCGGGGCGCCGCGTCTCGAGATTCGGGAGATGGTCGAGGATGCCGGTTGCCTGCTGAAACGTCGCCGCGGGCTTGATCTCGGCGAGTTGAGCGGGCAGCGGCGTGCGGCTTATCTGGGTCATACGAGCAACTCTAGCGTTCCTCCGCGTTTGCATGAAGCGCCGCGCGCGCATGTTCACCAGACCGCGAACAGCCGCACGCGATAGACGACAGCTTCCACACAGACCAGCGACAGCAACCGCACGAAACCGACAGATGCTTCTTGCAAGCAGTTGTGATCTTCTCTTCGAACTTCTGTATACAACGCGGCGTTTGTCGTGGTCACGTTCGGCTCAGCGTTCGGCGTGAGACAGGGCCGCGCCCCGGATGAGCGCCTTCATCTCGCGCACCGCCCCACGGAGCCCCACAAAGATCGCGCGGCTCACGATCGCGTGGCCGATGTGCAGCTCCTCGA
>JBCBMF010000186.1:0-5761 GCA_039822905.1 Planctomycetota bacterium | reverse complement strand
TGCTCAAACGCACGCGCGATCGAGATCGCATCGGAGTGCTGCTTCAAAACGTTGTGCACGATGCCATACATACCCACCAACGGCAGCTGCTTGTGCCCACGCCGATACGCCTCGGCCTTGTGGATCTTGCCCTCGTTGTAGATCGGCACCGTCGCCTTCTTCGCCTGACTCAGGTTCAGCTTGAACACGTTGTAGTTCAGCATCTCCCAACGCTGCTCGGTATCACCCGTAAACCGTCGAGCGATCTCCTTCACCGCGATGAGGTCCAAGCCTCCCAGCCCCGGCAAGAAGAAGTCCTCGTGCGTAAACCCGCCGAGTGATAGCCAGCGGAACGCCTCCTTAGGCGTCATCTTCAGACCCGCCGCATCCGCGATCGCCTGGGTTTCTTCCTCCAGATCCGTAAACTGCCCGTTCGCCGCGTACCAGAAATCCGCAAACCGAATGTACTGCTTGATCCGGTCGGTCAGTACTTTCTCGTAGGACCGCTTCATCCACTTCGGATCGTGCTCGCCCTGGCGGTCGGCAAGCACGATGTACGCCGCCTCCCGCGCCGACGTGTGCGCGAGCGTCATGCCACCAGCCAGAATCGGATCCGCAAACCCGGCGGCCTCGCCCACCAGCATCCAGTTCTCGCCGACCATGCGGTCCGACACAAACGACCAGTCCTTCGTTGTTGCCAGCCGACCCTCACGCGTAGCGTTCTTGCAGAGTTCGGTGACGCGGGGCTCTTGTGCGATGGCGTCGAGGTACATCTGCTCCGGGGTCATGCCGCAGTTGCGGAAGTGCTCGGTCGGGCAGATGTAACCGATCGACGTGCGGGTCGGCCCGAGGGGGATGAACCAGATCCAGCCGGTGCCGATGGAGAGGACCTGGACGCGGGTGCCGCCGACGCCGATCTTGACGGCCCAGTCGGTGTTCTCCCAGTAGTCCCAGATCGCCATGTTCTTCAGGCGTGTGGGCACCTCGACGCCGACGTCCATGGCCTTGCGGAGGATGGCGGCGTTGCCGGAGGCATCGATGTAGTGGTCGGCCTCGACACGCGTGCCGTCGCCCAAGATCAGACCGTCGATGCGGTCGCCAGTGCGTTCGATGGTGCTGACCTTGGTTGATTGCCGGGCGTCGCAGCCGAGGTCGGCGGCGTGGTCGAGCAGGATGTGGTCGTAGGTTGCGCGGTCGACCTGAAAGGCGGTGAAGAGGCGTTGGCCTTCGAGCTTGGCCGGTCGGGCCTCGTCCTTGAAATGTTCGAGCGGGAGGAACTCGAAGTCCCAGAGCTCGGGCGAGTTGCCCCAGCGGTAGGTGGCGCCGACCTTGATCGGGAAGTCGGCGGCCTCGACCTTTTCCCAAGCGCCCATCTCGTGGAGGATGGCGGTGATGGGGGGGAGCTGGCTTTCGCCGACGTGGTCGCGCGGGAATTTGGCGCGCTCGAGAATAAGAACGCTGGCGTCCGGGTCATACTTTTTGATGAGCGAGCCGGCGGTCGAACCGGCGGGGCCGCCGCCGATAATCGCGACATCGAACTTCTGCGTGGTCGTCATTGGTCTCATCCGCTGCGTTGGACTTGGTGCGGTGCCGTCTGAACGAATGGGACGGTTGCGTCGAACGACGCGGTTCCGCGGTTCTCCCGGGACAAGATACCAAGATGTGGATGATCGAGCAAGGAAAACTCGGTGTCGTATCACACGCGGATGAAGGGTTAGCGGATCAGGAATTCCGCATAAAGTCGGCGATGTGCGCGAAGACGGCGAGCATCGTCGACCGCGATGGCTCGGGCGTTTCGGCTTCGTCGAGCGAAGCGATCATGAGCTCGAGCCATCTGTCGCGCGCGGCCTCGTCGATCGCGAACGGCATGTGGCGCATTCGGAGGCGCGGGTGGCCTCGTGCTTGTGAGTAGCGCGGCGGGCCGCCGAAGCGTTGGACGAGGAACTCTCTGAGTCGCAGCTGTGCGCCGGCGAGGTCCGTTTCCCCTTCGCGTGCGGTTGCTTGTGCGTACATCGGCGCGAGGATGTCGTCGTCGGCGACGCGTCGGTAGAAGGCGGCTGTGATGCGGTCGAAGCCTTCTTCGCCGATCTGTTCGTAGATCTTGTGCTCGCCGAGCTGCATGCTTGATTGTTAGCCGGTTCGCGACTTGCTCTTTGACGCCGTTCGGCCGGGCATGGACGCCGGCGTGTTGTCTTTGTCGGGCATCTCCACGAAGCCCTGGAGCTTGCGTGAGCGTACGGGGTGCTGGAGCTTGCGGATGGCCTTGGCTTCGACCTGGCGGACGCGTTCGCGGGTGACTTTGAAGATGCGGCCGACCTCTTCGAGAGTGTAGGTGTAGCCGTCGCCGATGCCGTAGCGGAGCTTGATGATCTCGCGCTCGCGGTAGGACAGGGTTCGGAGGACCTGCTCGATGCGGTTCTTGAGCATCTCCTGGCTGGCGGCGTCATGGGGCGCGGCCTGGTGCTCGTCTTCGATGAAGTCGCCGAAATAGGAGTCTTCGGTCTCGCCGACGGGTCGGTCGAGGCTGACGGGCTGCTTGCCGATGGACATGACGCGGCGGACGTCTTCGAGTGACATCTTGGCGATGTCGGCGAGTTCTTCGAGCGTGGGCTCGGTGCCGGTGCGTTGGACGATGTCCTTCTGGATGTTGCGCAGCTTGGACATGGTCTCGATCATGTGGACCGGGATGCGGATGGTGCGTGCGTGGTCGGCGATGGCGCGGGTGATGGCCTGGCGGATCCACCAGGTGGCGTAGGTGCTGAACTTGTAGCCGCGGCGGTATTCGTACTTGTCGACGGCGCGCATGAGGCCTGTGTTGCCTTCCTGGATGACGTCGAGGAAGGAGAGGCCCCGGTTGCGGTACTTCTTGGCGATGGAGACGACGAGGCGGAGGTTGCCGCCCGAGAGGTCGCGCTTGGCTTGTTCGTACTCCCAGAAGACGCAGTCGATGGCCTTGACGCGGTCGGAGAGCTCGCCGGGGTTTTCGAGTGTGAGTGCGCGGAGGCCGTCGAGCTCTTCGCGCATGACCTCGATGTCTTCTGGGTCGTGCTTGGTGCGGTTGAGGTCGGCGTCGACGAGCTGGGAGACGAGCTTCTCGCACTTGTCGGCGATGGACCTGAGCTTGCGGACGAGCGGGACGATTCGGCTGGTGCGGAGGCAGAGCTCTTCGGCGAGCGCTGCCATGCGGCGGCGGCGGGTCGCCATGCGGGCGGAGATGACCAGACGCTGCTTGTCATCGGCATCGTTGAGCAAGTCCCAGTCTGCGCGGTTGAGCTCGAGCAGCTGCTCGATAGTGCGGACGTTGATGGGGATTCGCTTTGCGATCTTTTCTTTGGCGTTGTCCTCGGCGGTTGAGATGCGCATCGTGCGGTCGAAGGGCATGCTGCCGTCGTCGACGGCCTTGAGGGTGTCGACGGCCTGTTGGATGATGTAGTCGGACTCGAGCGCGCGGCGACGGAAGATCATGCGTGTGGTTTCGATCTTCTTGGCGAGCCGAATCTCCTCTTCGCGTGAGAGCAGCGGGATCGAGCCCATCTGGCTGAGGTACATGCGGACGGGGTCGTCGATGCGGCGAGCGTCGTCGGCGGCTTCGCGGGTGATCGCTGGCGCGTCGTCGGTTGCCGTGTCTTCGGAGGATTCGTCGGCGGGTGTTTCTTCGTTCGATTCGGTCTCGGCCGGGGCGTCGTCGGAATCGGTGTCGGGGGCGCGTTGGTCGATGTCGTCGGGGATCTGGATCGTGTCGGTGCCGGGCTTGATGTTGGCGTTCATGGCTGCTTGCAGCCAGGTGTGATCGCCGCGGTTCTCGCCGCCGGTGACGGACATGGCGCGGAAGGTCTGGGTGTTTGGCCCGAGGCCGGCGGAGGCTGCGGCGTCTATGTCGGCCTTGCCGGCTGCCTTGCCGAGTCGGTAGAGGCGTGCGCGGTATTCGAGCTCGTCGATGAGCTCGATGCGGTTGCCGTCGAGGGTGACGAGGAGCTCGTCGAGTGCCTCTGGTTGGACCATCTCGTCGGGGAGGACGTTGTTGAGTTCTTCGTAGCTGAGCCAGCCGCGGTGGCGGCCGACGTCGATGAGATCGTTGAGCGCTGGGTGGCCGTTGTTGAGCACGTGCTCCCCCTCCGTGTCTGCCGGGGTGATGTCTACCCCGATGGAGTTTATGCCGCGGCTTGGCGGGAAGGTTGGGCCGCGGCTGTGTGACTACTGCCGGGTCCGTGGCAGGCGTGTTCTGTCGGTGGCGTGTTCGCCGGTTCGGGCTGCTTTGAGTTCTGCGATGCGGTCGAGCGGTGACGCGGCTTTGGTTGTTTCGGCGGGGGGCGTGATGCGTTGCATGCACGTCTCGAAGGTGGCGCGGATGAGTTCGGGGTCTTCGCCGAGGCGCCTGACGATGTCGCGTTCGAGGGCGATGGCGGGAGCGGCGTCGAGTCGTTGCTCGGTGAGCTCGTCGAGGATGGCAGTCAGCGTGGGTGATGCGGAGCGATCGGCGACGGCGGCGAGGGCTTGAGCGATGTTGGCGAGTTCGGTGTTTGCCGCGGCGTTGAGGATGGACTGCTTGGTCGCGTCGGTGAGGCCGACGTAGATGGTGGGGTCGGCGAGGAGGCAGGCGAGGGCTTCGACGATCGGCGTGCGTGCGCGCGTCGTTGGTGCGGCGGGAGCAGTGTCTTCGGGTTGTGCGGGGCGTCGGCCCGTGCCCTCGCGGACGAGGGCGGCGATGGTGGCGGTGTCGAGGCCCGTGATGTCGTGGAGCTGGCGGATGACGAACTGCCAGCGGATTTTGTCGGCGGATGCGAGGCCGAGGCGGCCGAGCTCGCGCATCTCGTCGCGGACGCGGGCTTCGATGCGTGCTGGGCCGGCGCCGGCAAGTTCGGTTCGGAGACGGGCGTCGCGGAAGCTGAGCAGGTCGATGGCGTTGTCGAAGACGGATCGGAGGATGTCGTCGCCGCCTTCGAGCTTGAGGAGCTCGTCGGGGTCTTTGGCCTCGGTCGCGCCGGCGAGGGTTGCGATGCGGACGTCGATGGGCCTTGCGAGGAAGACCTCGGCGGCGCGGTCGGCGGCGCGCTGGCCCGCTTCGTCGCCGTCGAAGAGGAGGATGACGGTGTCGCAGAGCTGCTGGAGTTTGGTGGCGTGGTTTGGGGTGAGCGCTGTGCCGAGAGTTGCGACGACGTTGGTGATGCCGGCCTGGTGGCAGGCGATGACGTCGGTGTAGCCCTCGGCGATGACGGCGGTGCCCGAGCGTTGGATGGCGCGGTGTGCGAGGTCGAGGCCGAAGAGGGTTGCGGACTTGTCGAAGAGGGGTGTTTCGGGGCTGTTGAGGTACTTGGGTTCGTCTTCGTCGTTGATGCGGCGGGCACCGAAGGCGATGGTTCGGCCGATCTGGTCGCGGATGGGGAAGACGAGCCGGTTTCGGAGTGCGTCGTAGCGGCCTGTGCCGGAGTCGCGCTGCTTGAGGAGGCCTGCGGCGAGGAAGACGTTGGGTTCGAGGTCTTTGGTGGTGATGAAGAGCTCGAGGCCGTCCCAGCGGTCGGGGGATGCGCCGATGCCGAAGGCTTCGACCATGTCGGGGCTGATGCCGCGGCGTTCGATGAGGTCGCGGGCGGGTTGGCCGTGCTCGGGGTGGCGGAGGATGCCGCGGAAGAACTTCTGGGCGGTTTCGTTGGCGTCTTTGATGTGGGAGCGTTCGACGGCGGTTTCGGCGTCGTGCTTGGAGCGGCGGCGGGTGCGTTCGGTGAGCTTCACGCCGGCTTGTTCGGCGAGGTAGCGGAGGGCCTCGCCGAAGGTCATCTGGTGG
>JBCBMF010000185.1:0-5869 GCA_039822905.1 Planctomycetota bacterium | reverse complement strand
GTACCGGCGGCGTGTGGCGCACTTTGCGCCGGGCGACCCGAGCGCCGGCACGAAGGGCGGCCGGCGGATGGGCGTGCACGTCCGCGAGATCGAGGCGGTGGAGGACGCGCTGCGGCGGCGGTTCGATCCCTCGAACCCGTACGCGGACGAGCGCGGGTACGTGATGGTGCCCGATATCAACACGACGACCGAGCAGATCAACGCGATGCAGGCGTCGCGGGCGTACGAGGCGAACGTTGCAGCGGCCGAGGCTCAGAAGTCGATGCTTGGACAAGGGCTCAGGCTGCTGGCCTGACCCGCGTGGAGTGATCATGCATGTCTGACCCAGTCGGACTCATCCAGAGCACGGGCGGCACGGGGCCGACCAGGCCCAATCGCCCCGGCGAGCAGGCCGCCGATGCAGACGGCTTCCGCGAGCTGCTGATGGCCAACATCAACCAGGTCAACAAGCTGCAAGAGGACGCGACGCGGGCGATCGAGGACCTGCAGACCGGCCAGCGCGACGACGTAGAGGGCGTGCTGCTCGCGACGGCCAAGGCGGATACCGCCTTCCGCCTGCTCCAGCAGGTCCGCAACAAGGTCTTCGAGGCGTACCGCGAGATCCAGCAGATCCGCGTGTGATACACAACGTCTGAGTCTCGGCGTTCTTTGCGCCGCAGTTCTTGCGCGTGCAGTTTCGTACCGCGCAGGTTCAAGCAGTGTGCGCGCACCTGCCGACATCCGTAGTACCGATTGAGGACGCCCGGCCGATCTGCGCGCTGGGACTGCACGAGGATTGTGCGGCTCAGGTCGGCGGGCACGGAGGCCACGTGAGCGCGATTCAGCGAATCATCCGGAACATCGGCGAGCAGCTGGGCAAGCTGACGCCCACCGCGCGGCTGCTGATCGCCTCGACCGCGGTGATCCTCGTTATGGCGCTCATCATGGTCGGGCTGTATGCGGGCTCGCCCGATCGGGCGGAGATCTACGCGGGTGCCGAGCCCGGCGTGAAGCAGCAGGCGGTCTCGCAGCTGCGTGCGAAGGGGATCAACGCGTCGCTCGATACTGGCGGTCGGCTGCTTGTGCCGCCGGGTGATGCCGACTTTGCGGTGGGCGTGCTGGCCGAGGGCGGCGTGCTGCCCGCGGACGGCACCGTGCTCTTCGGCAACCTGAACGAGTACATGAGCTGGACGAATCCGCGCGAGATGAACAAGCAGATGATGCGCATGGCCCTCCAGGGCGAGCTCGAGCGCACCATCGCGAACTTCCCGTCCATGCGTTCGGCGCGGGTGTTTCTGGACGTGCCCGAGCCTGTCGGCATCGGAATGGCCGCGAGGATGCCAACGGCGTCGGTGAGCGTGATGACGGCTAGCGGATCACCGGTGACGCAGAACCAGGTCGATGCGGTAGCTCGTTTAGTCGCGAAGGCTGTTTCCGGC
This sequence comes from Planctomycetota bacterium, assembly GCA_039822905.1. Lineage (GTDB taxonomy): Bacteria > Planctomycetota > Phycisphaerae > Phycisphaerales > UBA1924 > JANQQZ01. The sequence goes on along the minus strand of JBCBMF010000185.1, from coordinate 4,451 downwards.
TTGCAGTTGCGTGACATCTCGATCATCGACGCGGCGAACAGCCGGTATATGTCGCCTCGCACCGACGACAGCGCCATCGCCACGAGCTATCTCGAGCACCAGGGCAAGGTCGAAGAGCAGTTTGAGCGCAAGGTGCGCGGCCTGCTTGCGCACATCCCTGGTGTTGCGGTCGCGGTGACGGCCGAAGTGGATGTGAAGAAAGTCACTAGCCGCCGCGAGCAGTTTCTCGACGAGGGACGGGGCACAGTTTCGGTCCTCGCAGAAGAGGAGACGAAGGACGAAACGCTAAACAGCGGCCGCCTGGCTGCCGAGCCAGGGGTTCGGCCGAACACGGGGGCGGATATCAACGCGGGGCCGAGTGGCGGTCCTGAATCCGTCGTCGCTGACTCAACCCAACGATTCGAGAACATGATCGGCTCGGAGGTGACGAGCACAGTCGACCCGCGTGGCATGCCGACGCAGATGGCGGTGTCGATTCAGGTGCCGCGGAGCTACATCGCGGCGCTCATTGCTCCGCCTGGTGATGACGACGGCGAAGAAACTGTCCCACCCGATGAGGCGGCAGTTCTCGAACGGTTCGAGCTGGAACGGCAGAGCATCGCGTCGCTGATTCAGCCACATCTGCCGGCGATGACCGCGGACGATGGCACGCTCACCCGCGCGGGTGAGGTCGCGATCGGACTGATGCCGAGCGATCCGGCGATGCTCGTGGCCGGCGCTGGTTCAGGCGGCGGCATGGGGCTCGGACTCATCTCGACGGGTGGTTCGTCCGGCGTGCTCGGCATCGGTGGCGGGTTGATCGAAACCGCGGTGCTGCTTGTGCTCGCCGGTGTCGCGGTCGCGATGATGCTGCTCATGGTGCGCAAGGCCACGCGGAAAGTTGAGATGCCCTCGGCCGAAGAGATCGTCGGCATCCCACCCGCGCTCGATGGCATGGGCGAGATCGTCGGCGAGGCCGACGAGTCCGAGACACCGATGGAGGGCATCGAGGTCTCGCAGAGCGATGTCAACGCGAATCGACTTCTTGAGCAGGTGACCGATCTCGTCGGCGAGCGGCCTGATATCGCGGCGAGATTGCTGTCGCGTTGGGTCGATCCCGAGAGCTGAACGAGAGTGCACGGAGTGATCGCATGCCGCGTCGGCCAGGCGACAAGCTGCCAAACAACCCGGAAGAGCTCGAAGGCCTGACAAAGGCGGCGATTCTGCTTTTGGCCCTTGACGCCGACAAGGCATCGACTGTGCTGAAGTCTATGGACGCGGACTCTGTCGAAGAGGTGACGCGCGAGCTTGCAGGGCTCGGTCGCGTACCTCCGAACTTACTTCGTTCCGTTGTTTCTGAGTTCTACGCGACGGCGTCCGCGATGCAGCATGCCGCGGAAGGCAGCCTTGATCATGCGCGGACGCTGCTGAGCGAGGCGCTCGACCCGAAGCTCGCCGCGAAAGTCATGCAGCAGATCCAGACGCAGGTGCAGAAAACACCGTTCTCGTTCCTGCAGCGCGCTGAGAGCGAGAACCTGCTGACGTTTATTCAGGACGAGCACCCGCAGACAATCGCGCTGATTACGTGTCATCTGCCGCATCACAAGGCGAGCGAGGTGCTCATGGGTCTGCCGATGCAGAAGCAAATCGAGGTGATCAAGCGCATCGCGAACATGGAGCAGACGAACCCGCAGGTGATCCGCGAGGTTGAGAAGGGCCTCGAAAGCCGGCTGAGCAGCATGCTGGTGCAGTCGACCGAGAAGATGGGCGGCGTGCCCACGGTAAGCGAGATTCTCAACCTGACCGATCGCTCGACCGAGAAGACGATTCTAGAGGGTCTCGAGTCGGAAGACCCTGATCTTGTCGAGCAGATCCGCCGCCTGATGTTTGTGTTCGAGGATGTTCTGCTTGTTGACGACCGCGGCATCCAAGCCGTGCTTAAAGAGGTCGACAACGAGGAGCTCAGCCTCGCGCTCAAGACCGCAAGCAAGGAACTTCAAGACAAGATCCTGGGCAACATGTCGGAGCGTGCGGCACAGATGATCCGCGAGGACATGGAGTTCATGGGTCCTGTTCGCGTAAGCGATGTCGAGGCCGCGCAGCAGCGGATCGTCGACATCGTGCGCAGGCTCGAAGAGGCCGGCGAGATCATCATCCAGGGCCGCGGCGACGCGGAGCTGATTGTGTAGCGGAAGAGGACTCGCCAATGCCCGTACTCAAAGCAAGCAGCGCGACGCAGACCGCTAAAGACGCGGTCGTGCTCGATCTCGCCGATATCGCGCAGCAGGGCGAGGCGATCCTGCGTGGCGCACGCGAGCAAGCGGCTCGCATCATCGCCGAAGCGCAGGCCGAGCGTGAACGTCTGATCAGCGATGCGTCGAACGTTGGTCACCGGGAAGGACACGCCCAGGGGCTCGCCGAGGGCCGTGAGGCTGGCAAGGCCGCCGGCGAGATCGCCGCTCGCGCCGAACACGCCGAGGAGCTCCGTTCGCTGCAGGCGTCATGGTCCGCGGCGCTAGAGGAGTTTCTGGCGAACCGCGATCATCTGCTTGTGACGTGCAAGACCGATGTGCTGAGACTCGCGTTGTCGATCGCTGAACGCATCACGCGACGAACGTTTGCGTGCGACGAACTCGTGATCACGGAGCAGATCGAGTCGGCGCTCGAACTTGTCGGCAAGCCCTCGCGGGTGATGATCCTGGTTCACCCTGTGCAGCTTGATGTTGCGAAGCAGGCCTTGCCGGATCTGGTTGGACGGCTCGACGCCGTCGAACACGCCGACATCGTCGCGGATGAGACGCTCGCCGAAGATGCATGCGTGGTTCGTACCTCGGACGGCGGACTGATCCACGCATCGATCGAGACGCAGCTTACTCGCATCGCCGAATTGATTGTTCCGGGATCGTCGACCCAGCTCGACGTGACGCGTGAGGCGGCACCCCGGGATGACGACGCAGAACAGGGCGACATCGCGGCATGACAGCGCTCCGTGGGCAGCTTGAGGTCGCGAATGCTGCGCTGCCGATGCTTATTGTCGGACGGGTTGCTGCGCTGCGCGGCCTGACCGTGCTCGTGTCAGAGCTCCCGCTGCCGGTCGGTGCGACGGTTGAGATCGTGCCGTCGAGCGAGCGCGAGCGTATCCCCGGCGAAGTTGTGGGCTTCACGCACGAGCAGGCGATCGTGATGCTCTTCGGCGCTGCGAGTGGTGTTCGCCCCGGGGACAGGGTTGAAGGTGTGCACGCGGCACCGGCGGCGCCGATAGGCTCCAGCATGCTGGGCCGTGTTGTGAACGCGCTGGGTCGGCCGATCGATGATCGCGGCCCTCTGGGCGATGTAACCATGCTGCCCATCGACGCGCCACCGCTGGGTGCGATGCAGCGCGCCCGTGTTGAGCAGCCTCTGCACACGGGTGTACGTGCGATCGACCTGATGACGACGCTCGGCCGGGGCCAGCGCATGGGCATCTTCGCGGGCCCGGGTGTTGGCAAGAGCACGCTGCTCGGGTCAATTGCAAGAGGAACGTCGGCTGACATCAACGTGATCGCGCTGGTGGGCGAGCGGGGCCGCGAGGTCCGAGACTTTCTCGAGGGATCGCTGGGCGATGAGGGTCTCCATAAGTCGGTGGTCATCGTTGCGACCGGCGATGAGCCGCCGCTGATGCGGATCCGCGCGGCCTGGCTCGCGTGCGCGGTATCCGAATTCTTCCGTGATCAGGGCCGAGATGTCATGCTGATGATGGACTCGGTGACGCGTTTCGCGCACGCGCAGCGGCAGGTCGGCCTCTCCGTCGGCGAGCCACCCGCGACCAAGGGCTACACGCCGAGTGTCTTTGCACAGCTGCCGGTGCTGCTTGAGCGTGCCGGACCGAGCGCGGCGTCCGGCGGCTCGGTCACGGGGCTTTACACCGTGCTCGTCGAAGGCGATGACATGACCGAGCCGGTTGCCGACGCAGCGCGCGGCATCCTCGACGGTCACATCGTGCTGTCGCGCACGCTCGCGCGGAAATCGCACTTCCCCGCGATCGATGTTCTTGACTCGGTGAGCCGGGTCGCCGATGCGATCGTTGATGACCAGCATCGCGTAGCGAGGAACCTGCTTCGTCAGCTGATGGCGGCGTACGCGAACATCGAGCAGCTCGTACAGATTGGTGCGTACGCGCGGGGGTCCGACCCTGACGCCGACGTCGGGGTGGCGTATCAGCCTCGGATTGAGGACATTCTGTGTCAGGCCGCCGATGAAAGGGCGGACCCGGCCGAGTCGCGTGAGCTCATGCTGCGGATCGCTATTGAGGCCGGAGAGCACCTGCGACGCCTGCGAGCCGCGGCGGCGACTGCCGCGTCGTCGGGTGAGGTCGTCTGACCATGGCGAGGTTCCGATTCAAGCTCGAGCCGGTGTTGCGGCAACGGAAGCTCGCCGAGCGCGACGAGCAGCTGCGTGTGGCGGAGATCGAACGCGAGCGGCTCGCGGGAGAG
>JBCBMF010000184.1:0-5890 GCA_039822905.1 Planctomycetota bacterium | reverse complement strand
CCTCGAGCGGGATTCGACTGCCCGGCCTGCGCGACTTGTGCAGCTTGCCCTGGATCCGCAGCCCGCCCGATGACGCGTCGAGCACCACGCCCTCTTTCACGCGGACGTTGCTGACCTTGATGCGCCCGCTGCCGCGACGCTGAACATCGTCGTCTTCGGTCTCCGCGCCGAAGCCCTGGTCATCGGAGTGCAGCTCATCGGAGGGCAGCACGCCGTCGGGATCGATCACGTCTTCCGGTGGTGTCTCGATCAGGCCGCGGAACTCCGCACCGCGCGCACCATCCTCGCGCTGCTCGGTGTTGTCGTGCTGGCTGATGTCAAAGTCTCGGCGTCCCATCGCGGGCCTCTCCTCCCTGCGATCTGCTTCGGGTATGCACCACGCGCCGACGAGCCGTACCCGCGCCGAATGCGCCGCGCCCGTCCGTCGACGCGGCGTGTGCGGCCTGCGCGGGCCGGGCCCGCATTATCGGCCGCTCCGCGACGCCCGAGCCCTTGCACCGGCCCGGCATGGGCGCACCTTCCGCTCGCCCCCACACGGCACACAACCACAGACACCAATCACAGACAAGACGCACAGAAAGGCCCACGCCATGCCCAGCCGCAACTCCAGCCCGACACGGCTCACGCTCCTCGCCGTCGCGGCCTCGACAACGGCCGCAACCGCCGCCGCGCAGCCCGCGTCGAGCGGCCTCCGCTTCGAGCACCTCGCGACGATCGAGCACATGGGCCGCATCGATGTGAACCCGGTCACCGGCACGATCGCCGTCGGCACAACCGGCCCGCACGGCTCGGCCCCTTACGCCATCCGCACCGTCTCGCCCGACGGCACCGTCCAGACCCTCGGAGCCCCCGTGCCCGACCCCGACGCGGTCGTCTGGGACGTTAACGGCGTCTTCGCCGAGCCCGGCTCCGTGCTCGTCGGCGGCGTCGGCGGCATCTTCGCGGTTGGGCCCGCCGGCGCGACGTCGCTTGTCTTCGAGGCCGGGTCAGACTTCTTCAACCCCGAGTCCATGGCGATCACGCCCGCGGGCGATCTGCTCATCGCCGACTACAACAACGCCCGCGTGCAGCGTGCCGACGCGCAGGGCAGCTTCACCACGGCCGCGTCGTCCTTCGCCCCGATCAACCAGGTCGCGGTGTCGCCGGTCACGGGCGAGATCCTGTTCGGCGACCAGGACGGGTACATCACAGGCCTCGCCTCGAGCGGTCGGCTTCTCAGCGACGGCAGCAACGAGCACCTCACCGGGCTCGCCTTCGGCGACGGCTCGGCCCGCTGGGGCAGCGACGCCTACGCCGTCGACGCCGTCACCGGTGACCTGCTCCGCTTCGACGGCGATGAGTCGAGCGTCATTGCGACGGGCCTGTTCGAGGACGCCGACATGAGCATCTTCAACGGCGCCGGCATCGGCTTCCTGCCCGGCGGCGACATGGTCATCGGCGTCCCCGCGACCGACACGCTCTGGCGCGTCGTCCCCTCGCCCGGCACCGGCGCGCTGCTCGCGCTCGGCGGGCTGGCAGCCGTCCGCCGTCGCCGATAACGCCGCGAACACGAGTCATCCCCAGCCGGCGTGTGAACCCGGCGAATCTGCGGCCGTCGCTGCGGGCGTTCTGCCCCAGGCCTGACCGATCGAGAGCCGCAGCACGTGGCAGCACCTCCTTCTGCTTGCCATCGTGCCACCGAGCCCCGGCCACCGCGTCCCTCCAGGCGGTGTCCGGGTGCTCCTTTTTTGGGAATGATGTTCAGTGCCTTTGACGAGGCCGAAGCGCAAGCGAGGCACACACGCGTGCTTGAAAGCAATGCCCCGCTCGCGCTTCGGCCTCGTTGTGGGGTGGTGATCAATCCACGGGCCGCAGCAGCGGGAAGAGGATCACGTCGCGGATCGTCTGGCTGTTGGTCAGGAGCATCACCATGCGGTCGACGCCCAGGCCCATACCGCCGGCGGGGGGCATGCCGACCTTGAGCGCCTCGATGAAGTCTTCGTCGAGGTTCCGGAACGTGCTCTCCTCGTCGTCGATGCCGGCCAGCTGCTGCTGGAACTTCTCGAGCTGCACATCCGGGTCGTTCAGCTCGGTGTAGTGCGGCCCGATCTCCATGCCCGCGATAAACAGGTCTGCGCGCTCGGCGATGCTCGGATCGTCGTGCTTCGGGCGTGTCAGCGGGCTGAGCGCGGCCGGGTAGTCCATGACCCACGTCGGCACGCTCGGATCGAGGCTCGCCTCGGCGACCTCCTCGAACAGCTCGTTGACGATCCAGACATCATCGAGCGGCGTGCCGTCCTCGGCCGTGGTCTTGATGCGGTGCTTGGGGGCTTCATCGCGCGCTCGCGCGACGTCGGTCATCGGGAAGCCGAGGGCCTTCTCGAAGAGCTCGGCGTACGTCACGCGCGGCCAGTCCTGCGCGTAATCGATCATCAGCTCGCCGTAGGGCAGCGTGAGCCCGTCTGCGCCGGTTGCCTCAGCCACGACCCTCGCCGCTTCGCGGATGATCGCTTCGCTGAGGTCCATGACTGTGTGGTAATCGCCGAAGGCTTGGTAGGCCTCGATCGCGGTGAACTCCGGGTTGTGCTGCTTGTCGACGCCCTCGTTCCTGAAGTTGCGGTTGATCTCGAAGACTTTCGGCATGCCGCCGACGAGCAGCCGCTTGAGATACAGCTCGGGCGCGATGCGCATGTAGAGCCGTAGATCGAGCGCGTTCATGGTGGTCGTAAACGGGCGTGCCGCGGCGCCGCCCGCGAGCGGCTGGAGCATGGGCGTCTCGACCTCGATGTACCCCCGCTCGGTCATCACGCGGCGGGCCGCCGACACGATCTCTGACCTGAGCCGAAACGTCCGCATCGACTCGGGGTTCGCGTACAGATCCATGTACCGCTTGCGGTAGCGCGTCTCGACATCGCTCAGGCCCGCCCACTTTTCCGGAGGCGGCGCGAGGCTCTTGCTCGCAAGATCGAGCTCGGTGACCCACAGCGTCACCTCGCCCTTGCGCGTCTTCATCAGCCGGCCCTTGGCGACGACGACATCGCCCAGGTCCAGCGCCGTCTTGGCGAGGTCGAACGACGCCGGGCTGCCCGCGCGCTCGCAGTCGGCCTTGCTGACCGCGATCTGGAAGCTCTCGCGGCTGGCGTCGCGCAGATTCATCCAGACCAGCTTGCCGCTGGGCCGGCGCAGCATGACCCGGCCGGTGACGACGACCTCGGGCCGGGTGTCCTGGTCGTCGTTGCAGGCCGCGCCCTCGCGGTCGTTGAACGCCGCGTCGGCGGCCTCGTCGTAGGCGTCGAACGCCTCGGCGAGCGTGACCGCCGCGTCCGCGAGTTTCGTCCGCGCGCCGTAGGGCCTGAAGCCCAGTTCGACCGCCGCGTCGCGGTTCGCCCGCCGCTGCTGCTCGAGGTGGTGGACGGACTCGTCGGTCGTGTCGGCAGTTTGCGTCTTCTGGTCGGTCATGCGTGAGTGTAGTTCCGCCCCCTCGCCCCTCTGGGGAGAGGGACAGGTCGCGCAGCGACCAGGGAGCGGGGAGGCTCAGTTCAGAACCGCAATCCGTTGATGACCACCGAGACTCGTCCTCCCCTCTCCCGACCTCGGCTTCGCCTCGGCCACCCTCTCCCCGTCGGGGAGAGGGGGGCGGAACGAATCGCAACCCGCGCCCGGCACGTACCCTACAACGACGGAAGGGCACGGAGGAGTCCCATGCGCCGCGGGTTCACACTCATCGAGCTATTGGTCGCCATTGCGATCATCGCGCTGCTCATCGGCATCCTCCTGCCCACGCTGAGCGTCGCCCGCGAGTCGGCCCGCCGGGCCAAGTGCCTGGCCAACCTCAAGGGCATCGGCGTGGGCGTGCAGCTCTACTACGCCCAGGGCGACCTGCTTCCGGGAGTTCTCGACGTCACCGACCCCAACGAAGACCAGGGCACCCCCGACCTGCTCGAGGTGCTCGCCGACTTCGTCGACACGCCCGCGCCCGTGCGCGAAGAGCCCGACGACGAGACCTCGCCGTGGATCGCCCAGCCGGTCTGGGTCTGCCCGGCGGACCGCGAGCAGCGGTCCGTGCGATCGCTAAAGCGCAGCGTGACACGCAGCGAGCAGTACGGCTCGAGCTACGAGTACGACTTCGGCGTGCACCTGGTCTACCTCGAAGGCTTCGTGCGGCCCGACCTCAGCCGCGCGCAGCTGCAGCGCATCGTCACCCGCAGCTACGAGCGCCGGCAGTGGCCCATCATCAGCGACCAGACGAACTTCCACGACGGCGAGCGCCCCCGCAACGCGCTGTTCTTCCCCGACATGAGCGCGGGCCAGGAAACGCCGATCACAACCGAAGAGCTCGCCGTGCTCGAGAAGGAGATCGGCCGAGACAAGGTGACACGGAACAGACCATGATCCAGCATGTCACACACGACCGCCGCGCGTTCACCCTCATCGAGCTGCTGGTGGTCATCTCGATCATCGCGCTGCTCATCGGCATCCTGCTGCCGGCGCTCGGACGCGCGCGAGACTCGGCGCGCAGCGTCAAGTGCTTGGCCAACCTCAAGGGCATCGGCGTCGGGCTCCAGCTCTACTACAACCAGAGCGACCTCGTGCCCGACGTGCTACCGCTCGCCGACCCGGCGGGCAACGACAATGACGCGTCGCTGCTCGAGGTCATCGGCGAATTCGTCGACACGCCGACCCCCCGGCGCGAGGTCGAGGACGACGACACCAGCCCCTGGATCGCCACCGACCCCTGGGCCTGCCCGGCCGACACCGATGTCGAGTACGACCCCGCCACCGGCGAGAACCTGACCGTCGCCCAGAGCCTTGGCACCAGCTACGAGTACGTGCCGGGCGTGTTCTTCTTTTACAACGAGCTGTTCCTTATCTTCGACGGCGACCGCGCCGCGGGCCAACGCTCGGTCACGCGCGGCCTCGAACGCCGCGACTGGCCCATTCTCGTCGACGCGCGCAACGCCGTGCCCGAAGAGAACATCGACGCCTGGCACCCCGGCGGCGTGGGCCAGAACAGCCTGTACTTCCCCGACATGCGGGCCGAGGAGTACGACGAGATCACCGAAGACGAAGTGCAGCGGTTCTTTGTCGAGATCGCGCCGAGGGACAGCCTGCCATGAGTGATGTTCAATCAAGCCTGCCGTCGTTGATGGACGAGTTTGGCGGCGGTAACGCCGAACCACAATCGCAGTCCAAGCCGCCGCGCGACCCGAAGCAGGTCAAGCGCATCAGGGGCGCGCTCGGCGCACTCGGCGGCCTCGCCATCGGCGGCGCGATGGTCTGGGGCGTGCTCGCGCTCATGCCCGTGCCAAAGCCCGACTACGAGACGGGCGACCTCGACAAGGTCCTGGGCTACACGCTGCTCACGACCGAGTTCGATCAGCTGCCGCTCGAAGAGCGCATCGATCTGATCGGCCAGGTCGTCAAGCGCATCGAGTCGATGGACGCCGAGGAGGGCACGCTGATGGCGGCCTTCGCCGCGGGCATCGCGGGCGAGGCCCGGCAGCGGCTGGAGGCCAACGCCGCGGGCGTGATGATCGACATGTGGGACGAGTTCGCGCCGGGCTACCAGCGCATCACCGACCCCGCCGAGCGTGAGGCGTACATCGAACAGGCCACCGTCGACATGATCCGCCTGTTCGAACGCATGGACGGCGACCCGACCAACAAGACCGACGAAGAGCTGCTCGCCGACGCACGCGCCCAAGCCGAGCGCGACCGCGAACGCTTCACCGACCCGATGCGCGGCCCGAGCACCGCGGGCGTCGCCCGCATGGCCACGTTCATGAACCGCGAGATCGGCAGCCGCGCCAGCCCCCAGCAGCGCGCCCGCATCGCCAAGATCAGCCGCGACATGACCCGCTACCTCCGCGGCGAAGACCTGGGCGGCGACTAACATAAACCAACAAATCAA
>JBCBMF010000183.1:0-5920 GCA_039822905.1 Planctomycetota bacterium | reverse complement strand
GATTCACGTTCAGCGCGGCGGGGATGCCGTGGCCCGTGACATCCAACACCACCACGCACAGCCGTTCACCCCGACCACAGTCTGTGGGCGACACAGCAACATGCAGGTAGTCCCCGCCGATCTGCCGCATGGGCTGGTAGCGGTAGGTGAACCGCACATCGCCGTCCATCATCGGCGCGGGGAACATGGCCTCGTGGATGCGCCGGGCGTCGGTGAGCTCGCGTCGCACCTCGCCGTAGCGCTGCTGCATGAAGCTGAACTGGAATTCCTTGACGCGGGCCGAGTGCCTGTACCACGCGATCAGGACCGCCGGCAGCACCAAGAGCAGCATCGCGACGTTGCTGAACAAGGCATCGAGCGAGAAGCCGACGCCGAGCGGCGAGAACCGGTGCACCGCGGCCACCCCGAGCACAACGCTGGCCGGGATGAGCGCCTGCCGGACAGTCCAAGGGAGCATCGCCGCCGCGACGGTGTACGAAAGCAAGAAGCCGGTGAGCCCCATCGGAAACGGACCACCGAGGTACTTTGTTCCCAGGTTCAGCAGGCCGTCGACGATGACCACCGCGAGCGAGCAACGCAGGATCTGCTGCGCAGTCGGCTTCCGCGAGATCACAAAGAGAAACGCCCCGACGTACAGGAGCGTCGAGAGAACCGCGAGTGTGGCAACCCCGACGGGCTGGCGATCACCGAGCGCCGCGAGAGGGTCCTGCCCTTCGGACATGCTCAGGATGATGCCGAGAACAAGAAACGCGAGGCCGATGAGCCCGAGCGTGCCGAGCACGCCGGCGAACCACAAGAACCGGCGACGCAGCAGCCGAGCCGTGTTCGACTCGAACTCGTAGTGGTACTCGGTTGTGTAGCCCTCGCCCGCTCGCGTCACCTGCGCACCCCGCCCAATCCCTGGACCTGTACCGCCCGTGTTTCTGTTCCGCTTGTTGTTCTGTCTCGAGTGAGACCAATTTCAGTCTACTCGATTTCTCGCCTCTCGCCGCCCAACTCACGGTCCTACTGGCGGCCCTACTCGCGACCAGATCCGGGGACCCACAGCACGTCCCCATCGCCGCCCGGCCCGCGGTTCGCCGCCCGCGCAAGCACGAACAGCAGGTCCGAGAGCCGATTGAGATACCGGATGGGCTCGGCCGCGGCTGCACCCTCCGACGTCTCAGCAAACTCGATCGTCCGCCGCTCCGCGCGCCGCACGATGGTCCTCGCAAGATGAAGACGCGCGGCCAGCTCCGTCCCGCCGGGCAAAACGAAACTTGTCAGCGATTCGAGGTCCGCGTTCACGCGATCGATCTGGGCCTCGAGGTACTCAGTCTGGCCGCCGGTCACGCGCAAGGCATCGCCCACGTGCTCGCCGGGCTTCACGGGTGTGCACAGGTCGGCGCCGACATCGAACAGGTCGTTCTGGATCCGCACCAGCAGCGACCGCGTCGTGTCGTCGCCGCACGCGAGCACGGCCAGGCCGATCGTGGCGTTGGCCTCATCAACCGTGCCGTACGCCTCGACCCGCGCATCCGTTTTCGCAACGCGAGACCCGTCGCCGAGCCCCGTCTCGCCGCCGTCGCCCGTGCGCGTATAGATCTTCGTCAGCTTCACCATCCGCTGTGCCCTCCCGTGGGATCGACCGTCCGCTACTCTACGGCGTGCCGACGCCCACCGCACAAACTCGCTGGTCGCTGCGCTCGACCGAACTCATCGGCACGCGCCCGCTCATCGACCGCGTCCTCGGTGCCCGCGGCCTCGACGACCCGGCGCAGCGCGACGCCGTCCTCAACTGCTCGCTGCTGGGGCTCCACAACCCCGAGCGGTTGCTCGACGCCGACAAGGCCTGCCGACGCATCCTCGACGCGCTGGCCGCTCGCGAAACCATCGCCATCTACGGCGACTACGACGTCGACGGCATCACCGCCACGGCCACGCTCTACCACACCCTCAAGGCCCTCGACCCGAACGCCAACGTCGTCACCTACGTCCCCCACCGCCTCGACGAGGGCTACGGGCTCAACGACACCGCCATCCGTGAGCTGGCCCAGGACAAGAACGCCGGCGTCATCATTTCCGTTGACTGCGGCATCACGGCCGTCACACCGGCGAAGACCGCTCGCGAGCTCGGCGTCGACCTGATCATCACCGACCACCACAACCCAGCAAGCGACGGCTCAATGCCCGAGCCCTTCGCCCTCGTGCACCCGCGCGCACCCGGCTCGGCGTATCCGTTCCACGAGCTCTGCGGCGCGGGCGTCGCCTACAAGCTCGCGTGGCGGCTTGCCGTCCTGCACGCCGACCGCCGCGACGGCAGGGCCTCCGAACCGATCCGCAGGCTGCTTCTCGATCTGCTTGCGTTCACCGCCCTCGGCTCTATCGCCGATGTCGTGCCGCTGGTCGACGAGAACCGCGTGCTGACCCGCTTCGGCATGGGCCGCATCAAGCACTCGCCGTTCGAGGGCCTCCGCGCACTCGTCGCCGCAAGCGGCCTCGACTCCGACAAGATCGACACCGACGCCGTGGGCTTCCGGCTCGCGCCGCGGCTCAACGCGTGCGGGCGCATGGGCCACGCCGCCGACGCCGCCGAGCTCTTTACCACCGCGACCGGTGAGCGGGCGCACGATCTCGCCGCACAGCTCGCGCGGCAGAACACCGAGCGCCAGACCACCGAACGCCGCATCGTCGAGCAGGCGACGCAGATGGCGCAAGACGCCGGCATGACCGAGCCCGGCACCCGCGCCATTGTCCTCAAGCACGCCGACTGGCACCCCGGCGTCGTCGGCATCGTCTGCTCACGCCTCGTCGAGCGCTTCGCTCGGCCCACGCTCCTGCTCTGCGACGACGGCGAGACCGCCAAGGGTTCTGGCCGATCGATTACCGGCTTCAACCTGCACGCCGGGCTCGACGCGTGCGCACAGCACCTCACCAAGTACGGCGGTCACGACGCCGCCGCCGGCATGGCGCTCGACTCAAACAACTTCGATGCCTTCGCGCACGCATTCATCGATCACACGAACAGCGAGCTCACCGACGACGATTTGGTCACGCAGCTCAAGGCCGACTGTGTCGCCGATGCGTCCGAGCTGACGCCCGATGCGGTCAACCAGCTCGACGAGCTCCGCCCGTTCGGCCGAGGAAACCCGAAGGTCCGTCTCACGCTCGAGAGTGCAGCGATCGACCGCGATGCCGCGCCGTTCGGCGCGCAGGCCAAGCACCTGGGTGTGCACATCCGAGGAGAGCAGGGCCCTGCACTCCGCTGCATCGCATGGAACCGCGGCGATGACGTTCCACAAATGAAACGAGGCCGACGCGTCGACCTCATCATCACTCCCAAGCTGTCATCGTGGTCGGGTCAGGTCGAGCCGGTCATTGAAGACTGGCGGCTTGCCGACTGACCATCACTCCTCGATCGGGAAGCTCGCGACGCCGTCGGTCGGCTGGTCGAGCATATCGAGCAGCAACGCCGCACGCGAATCGTTCGGATCCATCGCCAGCGCTGACTCGTAGCTCCGCTCGGCCGCGGCGAACATGCCAAGGTCCTGCTCGATCACGCCCCTGAGCAGCACGGCACCGACCGGCATCTCCGCCGATGTGAAGCCCTCTTCGAGTACTTCCAGAGCCTTGGGTGCGTCACCGTGCTGGCGGAGCCAGATCGCGCGATACACGTAGCCCTCGGGCCTTGTCGGCGCGAGCGCGATGATCTTGCCGGCCGCCTGACGCAGCCGGGTCTGGTCGTTCGTGCGGTACGCGAGCGCGCCGAGGTCGAGCCACGATACGAGGTCGACATCACCGCCGTCGGCGCTGGTGAGGTTCAGCAGCGTCTCGCGGGCCTCGATCACACGGTCGAGCTCGAGCAGGCAGCGGGCCCGCATGCGAAGTAGGTCGCGGCGACCCTCGTTCTCTTCCTCGGCGAGCAGACGCGACAGGCCGTACTCGGCCTCGGCGAACTCGCCAATCTCCATCTGCGCGATGATCAGGTCCTCCAGCATTGAACTATCTTCCGGAGAGAGCAGCCGGGCCTCGCGGAAGAACGCGGCAGCGCCCTCCTTGTCGTCGCGCATCATCGCGAGGTGCCCGAGCGTCTGCCGCACACCCGCGTTGTGCTCGAAGACCCCGCCCCGCTCATCGAGGTACGTCTGCGCATCATCGATCCGATCGAGATCGATCAGGACCTCCGCGACGGCGACCGCGTAGAGGGCTTCTTCGGGGTTGAGCTTCGCAGCGTACTTGTAGTTCTCGAGCGCCTCGTCCTGTCGGGCCAGCCGCTCGTTGACCATGCCGAGGTAGTAATGCGATTCCTCGAACATCGGGTCGATGACCTGGGCCTCGAGCAGCGACCGCCGGGCGTTCTCGAGCGCGCCCTGTTCGAGAAGCACCCGGCCCTTGAGCACGTGGCTCTTGGCGACCGACGGGTTCATCGCGATCGAGTTGTTGACCTTCTCGAGCGAGCGATCGAGGTCGCCCGCCATGAAGGCCTGCTCGGCCATCTCCCACTCGGTGGCGCTCTTGATCTGCGCCATACGCATCTGCGCCTGCGTCAGGCCCTCGGACGTGTTCCGCCCGTGACCCATGCAGCCGCCAAGGCCGCCCACCAACCCGAGCCCCACCGCCAGCGCAGCTCCGATCAAACCTGTCCGCACACCATCAGCGTTCCGCGACATCGCGTCCACTCCTCAGTTCGAGTTCTGTCGGCCCACCCCGCACGGGCGGGCCCCCACGATGCCGCGCCTGCTGTTGTGATTCAGTCGTCCGAGTCGGTTGGGAAGTCGGCGAAGTCGGTCTCGACCTCGTCCACATCGTCGTCCACGGCGGGATCGACCGTCTCGTCGCTGTTCTCGCTGCTTTCCGCCGTCCAGGCCTCGAAGCCCGGCGCGACGGCGTTGTCCTGCGCGTTCTCCGCCTCGCGGCGAGCGGCAGCCTCCGCGAGCATGCGCTCGATCGTCGCTTGATCGGGCCGCGACGTCGGGATGCCGCGGAACGTCACGTCACCCGCGTCGGTGTTGTGCTCTGCATCGTTCTCGATCATCGCGTCGATCTCGCCGTCGATGATCTCCTGCAGGATGCTGCGGTGCGGGTTTCGGCTCTGCTCGCCGATCAGCCGCTCACGCAGCTGGATCGCGTCGGGCTGGATCGGGTTCAGGTTCAGCGACCGCTGGACCTTGTGCAACGCACGCGAGTACTCGCCCTCGCGGAACAGACGCTCCGCCTCGAGGTTGTACATCGCCGTCAGCTTCTCGCGGCTCCACGGCAGCAGGCCCTTCCGCACGCCCACACGCACACGCTCGATCGATGCGAGCGCTCGGTCGGCCTGATCAAGCAGCACCTGATCGTTCACGATCGTCGGCTTAATCAGGAACACGATCTCCTGACGCTCCGTCGAGTCGTCGTGACCACGGAACGGGGCACCAAGGATCGGGATATCACCTAGGAACGGCACCTGACGGCGCGTCGCAGTGGTCGCCTCGCGGAACAGGCCGCCGAGCACGACAGTCTGGCCGTCGCGGACCATCACGTTGGTCACAAGCTCGTTGGTCAGCTCGTCGGGGATGGTCACCGCAGCGCCGCCCGAGTCGGTCACGGTTCGGATCTCAGCCGTCGAGACCTGAGGCTTCAGTTCGAGGCGGATGAAGCCGTCGTCGGATACGAAGGGCCGCATGTACAGCTGAGTACCAGTGTCGAGGAACTCAACGGTCTGCGTCGTCGCAGTCTCGGTCGAGGTCGTGCTCAGGTAGCCGACCTTCTCACCAACGAGCACGCGGGCCGACTGCCGGTTAAGCGTCAGAATCTTAGGTGTCGACAGGATGGTCGTGTCGGTGACCTCGTCGAGCAGACGCAGGAAGACCGCGATGTCTCCAGAGACCCCGATCGCTGCGCCCGCCGACGGCAGCGGCGGTGGCGTGACATCGACCTCCGGCAACACGACCGGGCCCGC
>JBCBMF010000182.1:0-5959 GCA_039822905.1 Planctomycetota bacterium | reverse complement strand
CGCGGGGACGAACTTTATCACGCAGAGTGAGCTGGCGGCGCACTTTGGGCTCGGTGAGGCGACGGTCGCAGATCGTGTTGAGGTTGAATGGCCGAACGGAACAGTGAGTGTTCTGGACAGCGTTGCGATCGACCGGTCGATTGTGATCTCGGCCTGCCCGGCGGACGCGAATGGTGACGGTGCGGTTGCGCCGGACGATTTCCACGCATGGGTTGTGGCGTTTAACGGTGTGAGGCCGGCGTGCGATCAGAACGCGGACGGGAGCTGTCTGCCCGACGACTTCAATGCTTGGATCGTTGGGTACAACGCGGGGTGCCCGGGCGTGGTTGTTCGCTAGAGCGGGCTGACGCCGGCGACGATGTCGTTCTGGCCGCCGGGCGCGATGACGCGAGCGATAAAGCGCTGGTACGCGGGGTCGAGCTCGGCGGCGGAGGCGTTGAAGTAGCGTTCGAAGAGTGATGCGCTGCGGTCGGTGGTTGCGGAGAGGTTCCTGAAGCGTGATGCGCCGCGGTTGAGTGTGCCGGCGGCGGCGTCGCTGAGCATGCGGTTGAAGTCGGCGTTGAATCGGCCGTTGTTTCCTTCGTTGAGGAAGTGCACGAGGGCCCATACTTGGGCGTACCAGACGAGTGCCATGTCTTGGTCGCGCTGGATGAGCTCTTGTGGCCTGGTGCTGACGAGTTCGGGGAGAGAGAGCAGCCGGCGGGCTTGTGCCGCGGTGCGGAGGGCGCGGAAGCGTTCCATGTTGGCCCAGGGGCGGAAGATGGGTGCGTCGGGCTGGCGGGGCTGCCAGTTGAAGCCCTCCATATAGGTCGCGATGCCCTCTTCGAGGTAGCTGGGCAGGCGGCTCTTGAAGGTGAGCTGTGTGTATTGGTGCCAGCCCTCGTGGGCGGCGAGGTTGAAGGTGTCGTTGAGGTCGCCGAGGTCCCGGTAGACGCCTCGGCCGGCGGCGGCGAAGCCCCCGCGTTGGATGCGGAGGTAGATGGGAGCGCGCTCGCGCATGAGTGCGCGTGTGAGCGATGCCCATTGGCCTCGGGTGTGCATGACGTAGGTGTCGAGCTTGACGGGCGGCGATGGCAGTGCGGCGTCGGTGAGGCTGGTGCGGTAGTGGGTGAGGGATGCTTCGAGGAAGCCTGGCAGGCGCTTGACGAGGATGGGCCGTGTGGCGGTGGTGAAGATGCGGTAGTGGTCGGTGCGGATGGTCTGGCCGGGCGTGCCGGCGAACTCCCAGGGTTCGACGTTTCGGACTGCTGAGACCGGAGCGGTGACCGAGGGCGCTGCGCGAGAGCGGTCGACGCGGGACAGCGGCTCGGGCGGGGGCGTGGAGCAGCCGGCGAGCGTCAGGCACAGGAACAGAACGAGCGATCGCATCAAGCGATTGCTTCCAGCTGTGCTTTGGCGGCGTCGAGGTCGGCGGCTTTCTGATCGCGTTGGGCTCGGGTTTCGTCGACGAGGTGCTTGGGGGCCTTGTCGGTGTAGCCGGGGTTGGAGAGGCGCTTGTCGAGGGCGGCGAGGGACTTTGTGAGATCGTCCACGAGCTTGGTGAGGCGTTCCTTCTCGGCGCCGGCGTCGAGGGCGTCGGCGAGGTTGGTGAGATGGTGCTCGATGCCGTCGATGGTGAAGGCGACTGGGTTTGCGTCGGCGTCTGGTGTGGTGGTTTTGATCTCTTCCAAGCCCGCGAGGGCGAGGGTGACCTGGGTGAGGCCGGCGATCTTGGCGGCGGTCTCGGCGTCGGTGTGCAGGGTGATCTGTCGGCGGGGCGGGACCTGGTGCTGGGCGCGGACCTGGCGGATGGCCTCGATAAAGCGCTGGGTGCGCTCGAAGGCTTCGACGTAGAAGTCGTTGTCGAGGGCGGCGTCGGCGATGGGCCAGCCGGTGGTGCAGCAGAGTTCGTCGTTGCTGCACGTGGGCAGGGTCAGCCCTTCGATGGTGCCGAGGCGGCGTGCGCGGAGCTGCTTGTAGAGGACTTCTGTTATGAATGGGGCCACCGGGTGCAGCAGGCGGACTATGGCCTCGAGGGTCTGCTGGAGGACGACGCGCTGGGCGGGGTTGGTCTTGATGGTGGGCTTGACGCCCTCGAGGTACCAGTCGCAGAAGTCCTTCCAGAGGAGCTCGTAGAGGGTGTTGCCGATGGTTGAGAACTCGTAGTTGTTGAGGGCCTCGTTGATGCGTGTGGTGGCGCGGGCGAGGCGGGCGAGCATCCAGCGATCGATGGGTTCGAGGTCATCGAGTTTGGCTGTTTCTGGCTCGTTGCCCTTGTGTTCATCCAGCATCATGCAGACGAACTTGGTGGCGTTGAAGAGCTTGGTGCAGAAGTTGCGGCCCTTGTCGAATTTGGGGCTGGTGTTCTTGCCGGTGGCTTTGTCGTGCTCGACGGGCATGCGAACGTCTTGGGTCTGCGTGGTCATCTCGCAGAGGGTGAATCGCATGGCGTCG
This sequence comes from Planctomycetota bacterium, assembly GCA_039822905.1. Classification (GTDB taxonomy): domain Bacteria; phylum Planctomycetota; class Phycisphaerae; order Phycisphaerales; family UBA1924; genus JANQQZ01. Next base: position 3,526 of record JBCBMF010000182.1, on the reverse strand, counting down.
GCGCCGTGGGAGTGGATGATGTCGCGGGGGTCGACGCCGTTGCCGAGGGACTTGGACATCTTGCGGCCTTCGCCGTCTTGGATCATTGCGTGGATGAAGACGTCGTTGAAGGGGAGCTGGCCGTCTTGGGGTGTGTCAGGAGGAGAAGCAGTAGAGACGGGCGGGACGCCCGTCCCACCGAGAGTTGGAGAGAGCAGGTAGCGGTTGAACATGACCATGCGGGAGACCCAGAGGGTGATGATCTCGCGGGCGGTGGTGAGGACGGAGGTTGGGTTGAAGGCTTCGAGCATGGCGTCGAAGTCGGAAAGGCCTGTGTCTGCGGCGGCGGCTTTGGCGTCAGGCCAGCCGAGGGTGGAGAGGGGCCAGAGGGCGGAGGAGAACCAGGTGTCGAGGACGTCGGGGTCTTGGGTGAAGTTGTCTTCGCGGTCAAGACCAAGCAAGGTGTTGCTGAGCGTGCGCAACTTGTCGGCGGGCATGTTGGGGAACTGCCGTTGACATTCAAAGAACTCCCAATCGTGATTCCATGCGTCGTTGATGACCTTAAGTGCTGCAAGTGCGTCGTCTGTTCTGGGGCAGATCGCGATGAATACGGCGTCCGGCACGTAGTTGTGGTCGATGTAGGTGACGTGCACATCATCGCTCGGGACGCCCAGGAGATCAAACACCCTCTTGTGAGCCTCGATAGTGTTGAGTAGTCCCTGAGTTGGTATATCTCCGTTTCGCCAGCCTTTCCAGTCGGGATCTCCGCCATCGTTGTAGTTTGACGTCCATACAGGGATCTGGTGTCCCCACCAGAGCTGGCGGCTGATGCACCAGTCTCGGAGGTTGTCGTGCCAGGTTTCGAAGGTTTTGGCGTAGCGGTCGGGGTGGAAGCGGAGTTGGCCATCACCCGGCGACTCCGTTTTCTCCGTTCCCTCGGTGGGACGGGCGTCACGCCCGTCATCTCCCGCTTCTCCTCTCCTGACAAACTCATACTCACCGATGCTCGACACCAACCCTGCGGCGGCCGGGTTCTTGAGCATGTAGTTCCACTTCTCGCGGAACTCGTCTTCGTGTCGGATGATGCGGTCGAAGGTCTCGTCTTGCCACAGCGGTCCAGTCATGCCGCGAGCTTTCGTGATCTCGTGCGAGGTAAAGCTCTTGATGCTGTGGAGGATCGTTTCGAGCGGCCACCACTCCGACTCGGTTTGCTTCTTCGGGGTGAGCAGCAGGTGCACATGGTCGGGCATGACTACAGCAAGGTGCGTCGTTGTGCGGTCGTTGTGCCAGTGGAAACAGGCGTCGAGGACGAGTTGGCGTTCCTGTGGTGTGAGTGTGCCGGACTTGACTCGGAACGTGAGGAAGTAGGTGGAGCCGCCGAGTTGCCAGTGTGGGAGGTGGCGTTTGTAGATTGTGAGTTGGTCTGGGATACCGGGTTGCTTGGAGGGTGAGGGGGAAGAAGGAGAAGGGGTAGAGACGGGCGGGACGCCCGTCCCACCGAGGTTTGTAGTGCGTTGGTTGGGGACCATAGCGCGGAGGGCGGCGCCTTTGAGGCGGTCGTCGGTGACGCGGACGTACCACTGGTCGCTGAGGTAGGGCTCGACGATGGCGTGGCTTCGGTAGCTGTGGCCGACGGCGTGGGTGTAGGGCTTTCTGTCGGCGAGCAGGCCGGCTTCACGGAAGCGGTCTTCGACTTGTTTGCGGGCGTCTTCGCGGGAGAGGCCGAGGGCCCAGGTTGCGTCGCCGACGTCTTCCCAGCCGTGCCGGTCGGAGATGCTGGCGTCGGGGGCCATGACGTTGATCTGGGCGAGGTTGTGGCGGAGGCCGATGTCGTAGTCGTTGGGGTCGTGGGCCGGGGTGACTTTCAGGAATCCTGAGGCGAACTGGGCCTTGGGGTCTTCCTTTTCCGAAGCCCCCTCCGCCCCGCCTTGCGGCGGCCCACCTCCCCCGTCGGCGACGGGGGAGGACTTCTTTGATGGCATGACCACGTAGTCGTCGCCGATGATTGGGATGACGCGGCCCACGAACGGGAGCTTGACGCGCTTGCCGATGAGGTGTTTGCGGTCGGGGTCGTTTGGGTTGACGGCGACGGCGGTGTCGCCGAAGTAGGTCTCGGGGCGGGTGGTGGCGACGGTGGCGAAGTCGCCGGTTTCGTTGCCAGCGTCATCGACGATGGGGTACTTCATGTACCAGAAGTGTGAGTCGACGTCGTGGGATTCGACCTCGTCGTCGGCGAGGGCGGTCTGGGTGACGGGGTCCCAGTTGACGAGTCGTTTGCCGCGGTAGATGAGGCCGTCTTTGAAGAGGCGGAAGAACGCCTCGCGGACGGCCCGGGCGCAGACGGGATCCATGGTGAAGCGCTGGCGCTGCCAGTCGCAGGAGCAGCCCATGAGCTTGAGCTGGTCGGTGATGGTGGCCTCGTACTCGTCTTTCCAGGCCTGGACCTTGCCGATGAACTTAGAGCGGCCGTCGCCGCCCTCGGCTTCGAGCTTCTTGTAGTCGGCGAGGGCGGGCTGGCCTTCGGCTTTGAGGCGGCGGTCGACCACGGCTTGCGTGGCGATGCCGGCGTGGTCGGTGCCGGGCATCCAGAGGGTCTCGTAGCCCTTCATGCGGTGGGCGCGGGTGAGGATGTCCTGGAGGGTGTTGTTGAGGGCGTGGCCCAGGTGGAGGGCGGCGGTGACGTTTGGAGGCGGGATGAGGATGCAGTAGGGCTTGGCCTCGCCCGATGTGACGCGGTTCGGATCGGCGTGGAAGGCGTTGGCGGCGTCCCATTTGGCCGAGACTCTGGGCTCGTGGTCGGCGGGGATGTATTTGTTGGGGAGTGGCTCGGGCATTCGGGGCTCTCTCGCTCTGCCTGTCGGGAGGTGGACGGGGCATCGTAGCGGAGCCGATACTTTTCGACATGAACTCAGACGCGATGAATCGGCGGGGTGGTGCGGGCGTTGGTGTGCTCGTGGTGGTGGTCGTGGCGTTGCTGGCATTGGCTGGGGCGCTGGTGTGGGCGGTGGGTTCGACGCCCGCTGGTTCTGAGGCCGAGGCTGTGGTGCCGGCGGGCGTGGATGAGGCGCGGTCGATCGAGGCGGCGCTTGAGGCGGCGGGGGTGTATCTGGAGCGGGATGAGCTTGGGAAGGCGGAGGCCGTGCTGACGAGCGCGGTGGGTGAGTTTGCGGAGGATGTGCCGCTGCGGTTGTCGCTGGCTGAGGTGCTGCTGCGGCAGGAGCGGATCGAGGAGGCGTACGGCCAGTACGAGGCGGCGCTGGCGATCGAGCCGAACGCGGCGACGGTGCAGTTTCAGGCGGGGACGATCGCGGCGATGCTGGATCGGGCGGAGCGGGCGGCGGAGCACTACTCGATGGCGCGGTCGATGGACGCGACGGTGGCGCAGTATCCGTTGTATCTGGCTGCGGTGCAGCAGGAGCTCGGGCTGATCGGGGACGCGAAGGAGAACTTTCTGTACGCGCTCCATCTCGATGGGACGGACGCGACGGCGGCGGCGGCGCTCGCTCAGATTGCGCTGGACGAGAACGATCGGGAGCTTGCGTTGAGC
>JBCBMF010000181.1:0-5980 GCA_039822905.1 Planctomycetota bacterium | reverse complement strand
CACAAGCCGGGCAACTCGTGGGCACGCTTCCGTACATGAGCCCCGAGCAGGTTTCGGGGGATTCCCGCGAGGCCGATACTCGGTCCGATGTCTACGCGTTGGGTGTAATCCTCTTCGAAGCACTCACCGGGAGGACCCCCCATGATCTCAGGGACACAGGGATTGTTGAATCGGCCACAATCATCCGCACGACCGATGCAGCACGGCTCGCGCGAACTGATACGAAGTATCGGGGCGATCTCGACGTCATCGCAGCGAAGGCCCTCGAACGCGACCGAGAGCGGCGCTATCAGACCGCCGCGGAACTCGGCGACGACATCCGGCGCTTTCTCGCGGGCCAGACGATCACAGCCCGGCCGGCTAGCGCTGTTTACCAACTCAGCCGCGTCGCCAAGCGGCACCTGCCGGTCACAATCGCGTCCGCGGTCGCGCTCGTCGCATTGGTCGGCGCTGTTGTCGGCGTATCGATTGCTCTTCGTGACTCGATCGCACAGCGCGCCGAGGCCGAGCGTCGCGCCGGCATCGCCGAAGCGGTGACATCATTTTTGAACAACGATCTGCTGGCCGCAGCAAGCCCGGATGCGCTGGGGTACGACGCCACGATCCGCGAAGCACTCGACCTTGCCGCCAAGCGGCTCCCGGATCGCTTCGAGTCGCAGCCGGTCACCGGTGCGGCGATCCGCAACAATGTCGCGAACGTCTACCACGTGCTCGGTGAGTTTGCCACCGCGGCTTCGCTCGCGACGGAAGCCCGCGACTTGTTTCTCGCGGAACTCGGGGAGGATCACGAACTGACCCGCTTCGCGCAGCAGGATATCGGTGCCATCCGACGCGATATGGGCGAGTTTGACCAGGCCAAGGCCGCACTCCAGTCATCACTTGCGATGCGCGAACGAACGGTCGGAGCCAACGCCCCCGAGACGCTCGAGAACCTCGTGATGCTGGCCGAGATCGAGCGCGACGGCTTCGGTCGCTACGCCGAAGCCGAACAGCTGCTCGATGACTTTGATGCTCGTCGACGCGGCGTACTCGCAGATGACCATCGGATCACGGTCTACGCCGACATGACGCGGGGCGGCATCGCACTCGCCGCCCGCGACTACGAGTCGGCCGCCGCGGCGTACGCCCGCGTCGCCGCGGCACGTCGCGAACTCTTCGGAAACGATCACAGCGCAACCCGCACGGCCGAAGCCAACCTCGCGGTCGCGTTGGAGGGTCTCGGAAGGTACGACGAGGTCGAACCTATCTACCTCAGAGTCCTTGAGATTGAGGAACGGACAGGCGGCAAGAACAGCCCGGACCGCTTGCCCACCGCGCACAATCTCGCGTTCCTCTACCACAGCATGGGCCGGTATGACGAGGCGGAAGCGTTGTTCATCGACACACTCGAGCGGTGCCGCCGCGTGTTTGGACCGACACACCCGGGAACGATGACCTGTCTCCAGAGCCTGAGCGCCCTCTACCGGGACACGGATCGGCTCAGCGATGCGGTCGAGCTTCTTGAAGCTGCCTACGCAGACGTGCGAAACGAACTCGGCGAATCCTCGCCGACGGTACTCGAGATCGGGCCAAAGCTCGCTGTCATGTACACAGAGCTCGGCCGGGCGAACGACGCAGAGCCTCTGTTCGCGCGAACGGTTGAAGAACTCACAAAGCTGCTTCCACCCGAGCACCCCTACCTTGGCAGGACACGTTCGCAGTGGGCCGTAGCTCTGCACAGCACCGGCAGAACCGTCGAAGCCATCACCCAGCTGGAACAGGCTTACGCCGTTCTGTCTGCCGCCCCTGGTCAAGAGCAAGCGAACGACGCTCGCCTTGCGGCGCGTCGCCTTGCCGATATGCTCGACTCTATCGGCCGCACAGAGGAGGCTGCGCAGTGGCGTTCACGTGGGATCCCCTAGCCGCCTGAATCTTCGAGCTGCTTCGAGTACGCAACGGCGATCATGGCCGTCGGCACACCGACAGTCGCACCGAGTTCACTCGTCGCCTCGGACAAGCTCCCAATCGAACCACTCTCGATGCCTTCGCGGATATCCACCGCCGCATTACGCCACGCCTGCATCAGCGCTCCCGCAATGAACCACTGCTGCTCGGTCCTCGGGCGGTATCGCGAGACGAACGGCAAATCCAGCGGCAGGACGATGTACCAGTCGCCGGATCCGCCGTCAAGCAGATCCTGCTTCGCGCTCATGCCGAACGGCGGGAGCACCATCTGACCGTCCCACATCAGCCCGCCGAGTCCCTCGTTGATTTCCAGCACCGTCAGCCGATCACGCGCTTCGTCCAGCGTCTCGTACGGGCTTGCGAGCAGTGCACGGATCGCGAGGTTGATCGAATCGCCCTGCCCCCCGGGTCGGCGGCCTCGATTGCCTCGGCCCGGCATCGCAGACTGCCCGAGCCGCCCCAACAGACTCGTTGCTTCGCCTCGGGCAGCCGCCTCTTCCGCCTCCCGCCGCAGACGGTCCACTTCGCCGGGGAACGCGTCGTTCACAGAAAGCCCAAGCAGCCGCATCTCGGCGAGCAAGGCCCCCAGCTGGGCGAGCGTCTGCCGCATCGCCTCGTCCTCGGCCCAGATCAGCTCCGGGATTCGGTCAACGTCGCCCTCTTCAACCATCGTCGCGAAGGCCTCGACCAGTTCCTCAGGTGTGCCGTGGCTGTACTGCCTGGGCCGCTCCTGCCAACGGGGCACGATGACAAACAGCCCCGCCACCACCGCCACAACGATCCCAGCCGCAAGAGCTTTCCACATGCAAGCAGCCTACTCGCTCCTACGATCTGCGGATGCAGATCACCGTAAACGGCGAAGCAAAGACGGTCGACGAGGGGCTCTCACTCCGATCGCTCATCGAGCAGCTGGGGCTGGGCCAGGCCGCGGTGGCCGCCGAGGTCAACAAGGGCCTCGTGCCTCGACGCGATCACGAGAACACTACGCTCGCCAAGGGCGACACCATCGAACTCGTCACACTGGTCGGAGGAGGCTGACCATGACTCCTGAAATAACGACGGAACCTGGGACCCAGCCGTTCCAGCTTGCCGGGCACACCTTCAACAGCCGCCTGCTCGTGGGCACCGGCAAGTATGCCACCATGGACCTCATGCGTGACGCCCTCGACGCCTCCGGCAGCGAGATCATCACCGTCGCCGTCCGCCGCGAACGGCTTTTCAATGAAGAAGGCAAGAGCCTGCTCGAGTATCTCGATCTCGACCGCTATACCATCCTGCCCAACACCGCCGGCTGCTTTTCGGCCGAGGATGCCGTGAGGGTCGCACGCCTCGGCCGCGACCTGCTCGAACAGCTCGACAACCCGGGCTCCGAATGGGTCAAGCTCGAAGTACTGGGCGACAAGAAAACGCTCCTGCCCGACCCCGTCGGCACACTCGAGGCCACCCGCGAACTCGCCGCCGACGGCTTCAAGGTCCTCTGCTACACCAGCGACGACCCAATCAGCGCCCATCGGATCAAGGACGCCGGCGCGACCGCCGTCATGCCCGCCGGCAGCCCCATCGGCTCGGGCCAGGGCATCCTCAACCGCAACAACATCGTGCTCTGCCTCGAACTGCTCAAGCAGGGCGACCCCGACTACCCCGTCATCGTCGACGCCGGCGTCGGAGCTGCCAGCGACGTCAGCCAGGCCATGGAACTCGGCGCCGACGGCGTGCTGCTCAACACCGCCGTCGCCCACGCCAGCGACCCGGTCATGATGGCCCACGCCATGCGTCACGCCACGATCGCCGGCCGCCAGAGCTACCTCGCCGGGCGAATCGATAAGAAGCTCTACGCCACCGCGAGCAGCCCGATGGAGGGGGCGATCAGCTACATTCCTGGCGAATAGCTCACGACTGAGGATTTCCAGAGACGGGTGAGGAGCTTCTAATGCCTGACACATCGATCCTCCGCACCGCCGCCTTCAACCCAAAGGTCAAGGCATATTTCCTCGTCCGTTCCGCGCTCATTTGCGTCGGCACCATCATATTCATCCCGCTCATCCCCTTCGTTCTCCTGCTCGGTGCATTCTTCATCCAGAAGTACCTCGACAACCTCTCCTGCGTGCTCACTGACCGCACGCTTGAGCTGAAGCGCGGCATCCTTAACAAGACCGAGTCCACCATTCCGCTCGAGAAGATCACCGACCTCCAGATGTTCCAGGGCCCCGTGATGCGGCACTTCGGCGTGCATGGCTTCAAGGTCGAAACCGCCGGCCAGACCGTGGGCGTCGGCTCGCTGATGTCGGTCATTGGCATCGAGAACGCACCCGAGTTCAGGCAGGGTGTCCTCGCCCAGCGGGATGCCGTGCACGATGGCCCATCATCGCCGAAGACGGTGGCTTCACCAACACAGCAAACATCACCCAGCGAGATTGCCGAGATCCGCGACGCGATCCTACGGATCGAGAAGCTGCTCGAATCAAAGAGCGAGCCGCTTGCATAAGCGGGCGGTCAGGGCTCAACCTGGGCCAACAACGGCAGACCTTCCGCACGCACGAGCCGAAGCCAGAGCATCACGAGAGCCGCCATCACGCTGCGCTGTCGAACTGCATCTCGGCCGCCGTTGAACAAGAAGCTCCGCGTATCCAGCGAGCCATCCGCCGCGGCACGGCAGATCCACACCGTGCCGACCGGCTTGTCTTCCGAGCCGCCGCCCGGACCGGCAACACCACTCACCGACAGGCAGTAATCCGATTTCGCCAGCTCCAGCCCTTCCTTCGCCATCGCTTCGACGCACGCCTGGCTCACCGCGCCCTGCTGCCGAAAGATCCAGCTCGGCACACCGACCAAGTCGGTCTTCTGCTCGTTCGAATATGTGACAAGCCCCTTCTCAAACACCGAGCTCGAGCCCGGCACCGCGGTGATCGCGCCGGCGAGCAGCCCGCCTGTGCAACTCTCAACGGTTGCAACCGTCTTCCTTCGCTCGGCGAGAAGAGCAACGATCGCCCCCGCCTGCGTCTGATCATCCTCGCCGAAGACGTACGCCCCCAAGGTTTCGCGGACCTGATCGATCGCCGCATCCACAAGGCGTCGGCCTTCATTCCTGTCGTCACCCTCGTATCGCACGCGGCATGACACAACCCCGTCAGACGCCGTCGTTCCGACGAGCGGGTTGCGGTCACGCGCCATCATCGCGCTCAGCCGCTCGGCGATGGTGCTCTCGCCCAGCCCGGCGGTGCGTAGCACGCGCGTCACGACCACCCGTTCGGTCCGGATTCGTGGGACAATCGCGGCCTGGAACATCGGGCGCAGCTCGCTCGGCGGGCCGGGCACACACCATACATCGCAGTCATGCACCCGCGCAAAGAGCCCCGGTGCCGTGCCGTGCGCATTTGCGATCATCGACGCGCTCGCCGGCCGCTCGGCTTGCACCGCGTTCGCACGAGGCATCGAACGTCCGGAGGCTGTAAACCACGCCCGCACCTGATCTAACGAAGCATCGTCCGTGACCAGCTCGTCGCCAAGTACGCGAGCAAACGCAAACCGCGTCAGATCATCGGCCGTCGGCCCGAGCCCACCGCTGACGATGACCAAATCAAATTCACGCGCACACCGTTCCAACTCGAGAGCGATTGCGTCTAGATCATCCGCGACCGTGACATGCCGACGAACCCCAACGCCAAGCTCGGTGAGCCGACCCGAAAGCCACTGGCTGTTCGTATCGAGCGTCTGCCCGATCGCAAGCTCGTCACCGATCGAGATGATCCCCGCGGTCCGATGCACCTAGACGCCGCCTCGGCCCGGCGATTGCACGACGTGCGTGATCACGCTCGACGTCGCCTTGGCAACGCCCAAAGGCTCGCCCGCAACGAGCACGATCCTTGTGCCGTCAGTTGCCCAGCCCTTTGCGATGAGGTCCTCATCAACCATCTTCACCCACGCGTCGATCGAGAGCGGCGCGTCTCGAAGGAACGGACTCACACCACCGAGTACGGCCATCCGCCTCGTAAACCGGGGATCCGACGAATACGCCACGATCGGGATGCGGAAGTTG
>JBCBMF010000180.1:0-5992 GCA_039822905.1 Planctomycetota bacterium | reverse complement strand
CCTCGGCATCGTGCTGGGCATCGTTGTCCCGCTCGTGGGAGCCTTCGGCATTGCCGCCGCCGGGTTCATCCCAACCGATCTCGTGTCAGAAGACCTAACAGTGGGCATCGCAACGGAGTCGCGCGCTGCGGTTGTCGTTCTCGGAGGCCTCATCGCGGTGCACGTGCTCGGGCTTGTCGACGATCGGGTCCCGCTGCCGTGGCTGCCGAAGCTGCTCTTTATGCTCGCTGTCCCGGCGATCGTCGCGTGGCAGAGTGACACGCGGGTGCTCACGGCGCTCGACGGCATCGTGGGCGGCGCATGGCTCTCGGTGCTGCTCACTGCGCTCTGGTTCGCGGTCACCATGAACGCGATTAACTTCATGGACAACATGGACGGTCTCGCTGGCGGCACCGCGTGCGTGATCGCCGCGGCAATCGCGGGCGTGGGCCTCAAGCAGGAACAATGGCTTGTCGCCGGTGCGGCGGCGTGCGTCTCGGGTGCCGCACTCGGCTTCCTCCCGCTCAACTTCCCACGCGCCAAGATCTTCATGGGCGACGGCGGCTCGCTCGCGCTGGGTTTTTCGCTCGCGTTCCTGACGACCCGGCTGACCTACGTGGACACCGACGGAACAGATCCTCGCTGGGACCGCATCATCATCCCGTTCGTGCTCCTCGCCGTCCCGCTCTACGACATGCTCAGCGTCGTCGCCATCAGGCTGTCGCAGGGCCGATCGCCATTCCTCGGCGATCTCCAGCACCTGTCGCATCGATTCGAAGGCCGGGGCCTCAGCCGGCCGCGCGTCGCTGTCGCGGTCTGGACACTCACGCTGATCGTGGGCCTCGGAGCGGTCATTGTCACCGATGGATCGCCGGCTCAGTCAATGGTGATCGCAGCCCAGACGCTCGGCGCCCTCGCGCTGCTCGCCGTGGTCGAACGCGGCATGCCGTGGAGAGGCGCATGACCCGATCCGTCGTGTTGCAAGTCCTGCTGGGTGCAATCTTCATCGTCGTGCTCACGCGAGCCAGCGTCATCTATGAGCCGATGCCAGGTTGGGACGGCAACCCGATCCAATCCGTTTCGGCAATCGTTGGGCTCGGGCCGGCGGGTTATCTGCTGCTTGACGTTGTCAGCATTGTTCTCGCCGGGCTCGTATGCCTTGTGGCGGGCCGGCGGCTCGGTCTGATCCCCGGTGTCTCGCTAGTCGCGTCGGCGGCGGTTGTCGCGCACACGCTCATCTTCGCAAGAGGCGACGCGGAGCCACTGCCGATCGCGGGCGCCTGGGCGTCTGGGGCGGCGTTGCTCGCAGCGGGCTCGGTCATCGCGTCGCGGCCGGCGCTGCGTCGAGCGACGCTGGCCATCACGCTCGGCTTCTTGTGCGTCGTTCTCGCCAAAGGCGTGGGTCAGCTTCTGATTGAGCACCCGTCCGTTGTGGCGGCGTTCGACCTCAACCCCGAAGCCGCCCTCGCCGAACGTGGATATCTGCCGGGATCGCCGGCGGCATTGCAGTTCGAGCGTCGGCTCCGACAGCCTGACATCACGGGCTGGTTCGGCCTTTCGAATGTGCTCGCCGCCTACCTCGCTGCTGGTGCGGTCGGATGCGGGGCGATGTGTATCGCGTCGAGACGCATTGCCCGGGATTGGGCGTGGCTGGTTGTCGCGGCACTCGGCGGAGCATGCTGGCTGGGTGTGTATCTGACCGGATCGAAAGCCGGTCTCGCCATCGCGGCCGCCGGCACGCTTGCGGTCGCCGCATCAACACTGCTCCGCGCACGCTTCGGCGACACGGGGTGGGTCTCGTTCCTGATCCGCGTAGCCGGAGTGGGCTTGTGGGTGCTGCCGCTCGCGGCGATCGCGGCCCGTGCGTTACTGCTGCCGTACGAAGGCGAACTATCGCTGCTGTTTCGGTGGTTCTACATCGACTCGGCAGTGGACATCGCCCGGCAGGCCCTGCCGTTCGGCACCGGAGCCGACGGGTTCCGTGCTGAGTATGCCGTCGTCAAGCCGCCGATCGCACCCGAGACCGTCACGAGCTCACACAATGCTCTGACCGACTGGGCGGCCATGCTCGGTTTCTTCGGCTTGCCGCTGATTATTGTGTTCATCGCATCGGCCTGGCGTGTGGCTCCTCGCCTCGGTGATGTATGCCCGCAGGTGTCGCTCGCGCGGCCGCGGCGAGCCGCCGTGCTCTGCATGGCGCTCATCCTTGCGGTTCCGGTGGTCGCGAGCGCCACACTCGAAGCTGACGCGGCTCTGGTCGAGCTCTCGCTTATCCGTATCGCCGGCCTCGGGCTCGCCGTTGCCGTGGCTGCAGCGGTGTGGCGCCTTCGGCCAGGCCCCGGCGCAGCCACCGCGATCGCTCTGGTGGTACTCACCCACGCCCAACTGGACATGCTGCTGTTCCACCCGGGCTCCGCACCGCTGGCAATGTTCCTTGTGGGTCTCGCCTCGCCGTCGGGAAGCGCGCGGCGCTTCAAGCGTTGGGCCGCCGCGATCCCACTCGTGGCGAGCATCGGCGTCGCGATCCTGTGCATGGACACCTGGCGGTGGGAGTCGTCCCTCCGCCGAGCCTTCGCTGCGGCACAGCAGATCGCGAGCGTGTCATCGACAGGGCCGGGTCAACTGCCTGTCTCGCGGAACGAATTCGATCGCGTGCTCGCGGAGCAGGCAACGGTTATCCGTGACGAGCTGCAAGCCGCGGCCGAGGCGATGCCACGCGACCCCCGCGCACCGCTCGCTCGATGCGATGTGGAGTTGATGATTTCTGGGCCGGGACAAGCGGCCTGGGAGGCCGCCCAAGCCGCACTCCGCGCCAACTCGTCAGTTCGAACCCTCGGGCGGGCCGCCCGCGTAGCGGACGCCATCGCGCAGACGCTTCCGTCTTCAATAGACCGGGACATCTGGATCGAGCGGGCCAAGGAACATCTCGTTCTGGCGGCGAATTCAGATCCCCACGGCCCACACTTCCCGGCGATCATGGCCGAGCTTCAACACCGAGAGGCTAACTCCGTCGCCGCGCAGACGTGGGCCGCCCGTGCTCTGCAGGCTGACGACAACTACAGCCTCGATCCGCTTGCGCAGCTCCCAGAGCCCAGGCGGCGTCGGCTGGAGCGGTACGTGCGAGGCGACGTCTCCCGGCCTTGACGCCCCCTGGGCCGCGCCTACGATTTGGCTGCGAACGGGTTCTGTCGCGGCTTGCGTCGCTTAAACCCGCCGGGAGACTTGGGATATGGACAGCGACGACGAAGAAACACCGACGTCCTCTGTACGCGGCTAGTCCCAGCCCTCGCCCTGCCAATTTATATCCGCGAGCCGATTCAGCGCGCGTCTTGAACACATTCGACCGATCCCCCGGCACGCCGTCAAGCGATGCCCGGGCGTGACCGACCAGCGATCATCACCTAAGGCCGGATGCTCCGGCCGCCGAAGGACCGACAGCCATGCCCACCGACCTCTCGCACCTCAGAAACATCGGCATCGCCGCCCACATCGACGCGGGCAAGACGACCGTCACCGAGCGCATCCTTTACTATACCGGCAAGAACTACAAGCTCGGCGAGGTGCACGAGGGCACCGCGACCATGGACTTCCTGCAGGAAGAGCAGGAGCGCGGCATCACGATCCAGTCGGCCGCTACCACCTGCCCGTGGACCAAGGACGGCGTCGACTACAAGATCAACCTGATCGACACCCCGGGCCACGTCGACTTCACGATCGAAGTCGAGCGGTCGCTGCGCGTGCTCGACGGCGCGGTCGCGGTCTTCGACGGCAAGGAGGGCGTCGAGGCCCAGTCCGAGACCGTCTGGCGTCAGGCCGACCGCTACAAGGTCCCGCGCATGTGCTTCATCAACAAGATGGACAAGCTCGGCGCTGACTTCGACTTCAGCTTCAACTCGATCAAGAAACGCCTCGGCGCGAATCCGATCGCGGTGCAGATCCCGATCGGCCACGGCAACGAGCTCGAGGGCATCATCGACCTGCTCGGCATGAAGGCGTACTACTTCGACGTCGAGTCGATGGGCGCGAAGGTCACGGAGAAGGACATCCCCGAGGACCAGATGGACCGCGTCCAGAAGTGGCGGCACGAGCTCATCGAGTCGGCCGTGGCGCTCGATGACAACCTGATGGAGCAGTACCTCGAAGACGAGGACTCGATCACGGTCGATCAGATCAAGGCCGCGATCCGCAAGGGCACGATCGCGCTCGAGTGCAACCCGGTCTTCTGCGGATCGGCTCTGAAGAACGTCGGCGTGCAGCGGCTCATCGACGGCGTCATCGACTTCCTGCCGAGCCCGTCGGAAGTGCCGGACGTGCAGGGCGAGAACCCTCGCGACGCCGAAGAGAAGCTGACCCGCCCGCACTCGGACGACGCCGGCTTCAGTGCGCTGGTGTTCAAGGTCGTCAACGATGCCCACGGCGACCTCACCTACATGCGGATCTACTCCGGCAAGCTGACCAAGGGCAGCCGCGTGCTGAACCCGGGCAACGGCAAGAAAGAGAACATCAGCCGCATCTTCGAGATGCACGCCAAGGACCGCCAGGCCCTTGAAGAGGTCGGCGCGGGCAACATCGTCGCCGTCGTCGGCATCAAGGATTCGATCACGGGCGACTCGCTGTGCGACCCGGATGACCCGATCATCCTCGAGCGGATGGACTTCCCGGATCCGGTGATCAGCATGTCGATCGAGCCGAACTCGGCCGACGACAACCGCAAGCTCGGTGAAGCGCTCGTCACCATCCGCCGCGAGGATCCCTCCTTCCAGAGCCACTACGACGAAGAGACGGGCCAGACCATCATCGCCGGCATGGGCGAGCTCCACCTCGAGATCATCAAGAACCGCCTCGTGCGCGACATGAAGATCGGCGTCGAGGTCGGCAAGCCCCGCGTGTCGTACCGCGAAGCGATCAAGGGCGAGGCAACCAAGATCGAGGGTAAGTTCAAGAAGCAGACCGGTGGTCGCGGCCAGTTCGGCCACTGCGTCATCAACCTGCGCCCGATGACCCCCGAGCAGGCGGAAGAGGAAGGTCTGAAGTTCGACGACAACATCGCGTTCAAGAACGCGATCGTCGGCGGCAAGATCCCGAAGGAGTTCATCCCCTCGGTCGAGGCCGGCATCCGCGAGACCGCCAAGTCGGGCGTCTCGGCGAGCTACCCGCTGATCAACATCTGCGCCGAGCTGACCGACGGCTCGTACCACGAGGTCGACTCCTCGCAGGTCGCGTTCGAGCAGGCGGGCCGTCTCGCGCTGCGTGAGGCCGTGACCAAGGCCGGCAGCGTGCTGCTCGAGCCGATCATGAAGGTCGTGATCATCACACCCGAGGACTACCTCGGCAACGTGACGGGCGACCTGTCGAGCCGTCGCGGCATGATCAGCGACACGGAGGACCGCGGCCACGTCAAGGCGATCACCGCCGAGGTGCCGCTCTCCGAGATGTTCGGCTACACCACGACGCTGCGGGGCATCTCGCAGGGCCGGGCCGCGAGCTCGATGGAGTTCCTGGCCTACCGCCCGATGCCGCCGAGCCTCCAGAAGGAAGTCATCGCCGCCGGCAGCTGACTCCGGTCCTGATCCACTGATTCTCCGTACCCGCTCGGCACGCCCGGGCGGGTGCTTTTTTGTATACAGCGGTGGGCCCGTCTTGAGCCATCGGGTACGGTTACCGATTCCCGTCTTCTGGGAAACGCCGGAGGAGCCTCGCATGACCGACGCCCATCACCACGAGAAGTACCAGTGTGTCCTGCTGTTCGGCGCTCCTGGCGCCGGCAAGGGCACTCAGGGCGCGATCCTCGGGCGCATCCCGGGGTTCTTTCACCTTTCCTGCGGCGAGGTCTTCCGCTCGCTCGATATCCACTCCGACCTCGGCAAGGTCTTCTACGAATACTCGTCGAAGGGCGAGTTGGTGCCCGACGAGGTCACCGTCGACATCGACATCATCACAGCGATGCTGGAACGGCTGGCGGCCGAAGGGCCGCAGCTGATGCGGCCGAGCTTCGAACCTAGCCTTGAAGCTG
>JBCBMF010000179.1:0-6017 GCA_039822905.1 Planctomycetota bacterium | reverse complement strand
CGCCCCAATTCCTCGCCCACGTTCGGCTCAGGAAACCGCACGTTTCCCCACGCCTGCGCGTGATCCGGCACCGCGTTCGTCGCGCTGCCGCCGGAGATTGGCCCGATATTCACGATCTTGCCACGCTCGGGCTCGGGCATCTTGCCACAAGCGACAAGCACATCGCCGAGCTTCGTTACCGCCGATATGCCATCGGTGAACGCACGCCCAACGTGCGAACTCCTGCCGTCGATCTCGACCATGAACTGGCCCGAACCCGCCCGCTCGATCGCGAGCTCACCCCCCGCGAGCGCCGGCTCAAGAGCGATCCCGAAGTCGTGCTCGGCGCTCACCTTCCGCAGCGCCGCGTCCGAGTGATACGTGCCCGTTTCTTCATCCGCATTGAGAAAGTAAGACCAGTTCACAGTAGCACCGACCTCGTGCAGCGCCTCGAGCGCATGCAGCGCGATCACAAGCCCACCCTTCATGTCGACGCAGCCTGGCCCAGTCGCCGTCCCATCGCCGCGAAGCTCCAGCTTCTGGAAAGGCCCGTCAGCGGGGTGCACAGTATCGAGATGACCCGCAATCAGCACACGCGGCCCAGCTCCGCCGTCACAGGTCGTAATCGAAGAAACCGGAATGCGATCGTTGCCCCCCATCCAATCTGGGCGAGGATCGCCCGGCGTCGTCGCCGAGCTCGCACCAAGCGCATGAAGCCGAGCCGTGATAACCTCTCGCGATCGTTCGATCGCATCCGCACCGCCCGGCCCCGTCGGCGTCTCAACGTGCAAGCGGAGATCGTCAAGCAATTCGTCACGCCGACGCTCGATCGCCTCAATGAGCTTGGCCTCGCTCATCGCGCATCCGACTCGTTGATCACACCAAGATCGATCACGGCACCGCTTGGGAAGTACACATCAACGTTCATCACGCCGTCATCGATGCTGGTCAGCACCACACACGTCCGGCCATACAACGCCGCGTAGTTCAGGTCACCCTCACTCGGGCCGGCAAACTGCGTGTTCCGCGTCCGCTGGGCGTGAAGGTGGTAATGCGCGAGCGAAGTCGCGGACTCGTCGAGGAGCTCGCGCGACGCGACGAACGACATATCCCCCTCACGGATGCTGGGTCTCGGCGGATACGACACGGCAGCAAACATCCCCCGGCTCGTCCGTGTGCTCGCAAGACGAAGCACGCCGCCGTACTCAGTCGACGTATCCGCCATGTCCTCACGGGCCTGCTCAAACATCGCCTCGATCACCCGCGGCTCTCGCACCGCTTCTGAGACCGCCATGAGCGCCACGGCATCGCCGAACGTCAAACGGTCTTCCCAGGCGTCGATGGTGTCCTTCGTCCCCGGCGCTGCACGCCGCCGGTACGTCTCCTGCGCATCAATCTCGTCACGCAGCACATCAAGCAGCGCCGCCTGACTCACACGCGTCCAGTCGCGCCGAAACTCCGCCGCCCAACGCAACGGCTCCATGTGCCGAATCCTCAGCCCACGAAGCTGCTCCGGATCAAGCGTCCGCACGATCGCCTGGGTCTCGCTCCACCACGCGCGGTTGTCACGATCGTTGAGCTGCACAAGCCACTCGAGCTCTTCGCCCGTCAGCGGGATGGTCCGCAGGTCGAGCAGCGCGCTGCGCAGCGCGTCGAGCGTCGGGTCTCGATCGTCGGACCCGCCGTCCGCCGCGAGCCCGCCGAGCAGCCGCACGCGGATGTCGCCGCTCTCATCGAGTCGCGAAAGCAGATTCCACGCATCGCGCCGAAGCCGCCCGGTCCCGTCCGACTCCCCGCTCCCGCGAAACACCTCGAACACCGTCTCCTCCACGGATCGCTCGGGATGCAACGCAGCGAGAGCCGCGCGCTCGGGCCGACGCTCGTCCGAGACCGACGACGCCGGCGTCGCGTACCGCCTCACAATCGCCGGCGTCAGCTCGGTCCAGCCGTTCAGCGCCGCCTGCCCGACGGCGAAGGCCGTCACCCGGCCGTCGTTCTCCGTCGGTAGCAGCGCCCCAAGGAACGCGATCGCCTCTGCCTCGCCGAGCAACGCCTGATCCCCGAGGAGCGCGATCATCGCGTTCTCCCGCAGAACGCTCGGCATCTCCCGCGCCCAGGCGATCGTCTTCAGCCGCTCGACCGCCGCGTCCCGCTGCACCCGGCCGGACTCGATCAACCCCGGCAGCTGCGCCATGATCGACGTGCGCTGCCGAGCCGTCCGCTGCGGGTTCACAAGGTCATTCAGCGGGTCATCGCTCTCAAACGCCGCCTGCGACGAGGAACAACCCGAAAGACCTACCATGACCAACAGCACGATCGCACACAAAGCCGCTATACTTCGTAGGAATTCCATGGAAGACACTCTACCACTCCACGACCGCGTCGTTCGCATCCTCAACCTCATCAGGCCCGCGGTCCAGGACGACGGCGGAGACATCGAACTCGTCGAGATCACCGACGACGGCATGGTCCACATCCGCCTCCACGGGGCCTGTGTCGGGTGCCCCTCCAGCAGCATGACCCTCCGCATCGGCATCGAGCAGAACCTCCGCGAGCACGTGCCCGAGATCGCCGGCGTCGTCGCGGTCGAGTCCTAACCCGCTCCGATATCCGTCAGCCGACCGAACGACCCGTCGATACCCTTCTATAAACTTAACAAATTATTGCTACAGCTTCGCTGGGTAGATCGTCTGTTCGGACACCCGTTATCGGCCGACATTCCGCCTTCAACCGAGGCCTTCCGCCCGCCGCCTGCAACCGCGGCTATCGCGTTCGGCCCTTGCCTGTGCTATGCTTACAGCCATCTGGGGGACGTTCCGCAGAGCGATGTAAAGGACTGCCGATGCTCGTCATCACGCGCCGGGAAGGCGAAGAAGTTGTAATCGGGAGCCCCGATGCGCCGATCGGCATCGTCCGAATCGCGTCGATCAAGGGCGACCGCGTCCGCGTAGCGTTCGAGTTCCCCCGGGACGTCGCTGTACACCGCCGCGAGGTGGCGGACCAGATCGTCGCCGACGCCGCCCCAGGCCGCAACGGCGACGCCGCGCCGGGCCGCAACTCAGACGAGCACCGCACCCCGGCCGCAGCCGGACGCAATGCCGAGTCCAACGCCGCCAGAATCAACGGCGTCACCGCCGACTAACCGCATCGCCAACGAGCTCAGCCCGTCACTCGGCCTTGCCGCCGGTCATGTCATACACCCAGGTGTTGATCGCCCGATCAAAGTCGAGCACCTCGCCCGGCCCGAAGAAAATACCAAGCTCACGCTCGGCGGCCTCGGGGCTGTCCGACCCGTGAATCAGGTTGAAGCTGTTCGAGACGCCGAAGTCGCCGCGGATCGTGCCCGGCTCGGCGTTGCTGCCGAACGTTGCGCCCATCATCTTCCGGCTGACCGCAATCGCACTGTTGCCACGCACCGCCATGATCAGCACCGGGCTGCTCGTCATGAAGCCAACGAGCCCGTCGTAAAAGGGCTTGCCCTTGTGATCCTGGTAGTGCGTCGCGGCCGTCTCGTGCGAGATCATGCTGAGCTTGGCGCCGACGATCTGCAGGCCCTTGGCCTCGAAACGGCTGATGATCTGGCCCATGAGCCCACGCTGGACGGCGTCGGGCTTCAGGATGATGAGCGTGGTTTCCATGGTCGGGCTCCTGCTGGCGTGTGCTGGTTGAAGGCGATCCATTGCGGATTGCTCGCAAATATAGGCAGATCGGCCGACCTGCCGATCACCACGCTATCCTGCGGATCGCACACACCAAACCCACCACGGAGGGTGGCATGGCCAAGAAATCGTCTACCCGATCCCTCGCCACGGCCGAGACCATGGCCGCCAAGCAGCGCGATATCTCCGTCAGCGAGTTCTTCGCCAAGAACCGCCACCTGCTTGGGTTCGACAACCCCCGCAAGGCGCTGCTGACGACGATTAAGGAAGCCGTCGACAACGCCTTGGATGCCTGCGAAGAAGCCGGCATCCTGCCAGACATCGAAGTCAAGATCGAAGAGATCACGCCCCCGCCGTCGCCGCAAAAAGCAGGCCGCTACCGCGTGACCGTGACCGACAACGGCCCCGGCATCGTCCGCCGCCAAGTCGAGAACATCTTCGGCAAGCTGCTTTACGGCTCGAAGTTCCACCGCCTCAAGATGTCGCGCGGCCAGCAGGGCATCGGTATCTCGGCTGCGGGCATGTACGGCCTGATGACCACCGGCAAGCCCATGGTCATCCATACGAGGCCCAAGAAGAACAAGCCGGCGCACCACATCGAACTCGCGATGGACACGACCAAGAACGTGCCCGAGGTCACCATCGACGTCGAGACCGACGACTTCCCCGAGACCAACTCTGGCACCGGCACACGCGTCTCCCTCGTGCTTGAGGCCCGCTACGCCCGCGGCAAAACATCCGTCGAGGCCTACCTCGAACAAACCGCCATCGCCAACCCGCACACGCAGATCACCTTCATCCCGCCCGACAAGGTGCACGAGGATCCCGAACTTGATGGCGAAGGCGAAACGAGCCCGACGCGCGAGCGAGGGGATTCCGATGGTGTGCCAGACGATTCCGAAATCGTGCGCACGGAAGAACACGCCGACCGAATCGTCTACCCACGCACCATCGGCGAGCTTCCGCCCGAAACCGAAGAGATCAAACCCCACCCCTACGGCGTCGAGCTCGGCAACTTCCTCCGCATGCTCAAAGCCACCAACGAGAAGCAGCTCGGCGGGTTCTTCAAACGGGAGTTCTGTCGAGTCACGCCCGCGGTCGTCGCGGACATCACCAAAGCGGCGAGCGTCAAGGGCAAGACGTTTTCCGGTCAGAGCTGGATCAAGAACATCGACCACGGCGCGGCCGAGAAGATCTACGCCGCCCTGCAAGACGCCAAGCTCCGCAGCCCCCCCACCGACTGTCTCGCCCCCATCGGCGTCCGCCAGATGCTCGCGGGCATGCTCAAGGGCGTGCAGGCCGAGTTCTACACCGCGAGCACGCGCAGCCCGGCCGTGTATCGCGGCAACCCGTTCCAGATCGAGGCTGCGATCGCGTACGGCGGCGACCTGCCCGGCGATCAGCAGGCACGCATCATCCGCTTCGCGAACCGCGTGCCGTTGCTCTATCAGCAGTCCGCGTGCTGCGCGTTCAAGAGCGTCGTCGAGACCGGCTGGAAGAACTACGGCCTCTCCCAGCCCCGCGGCGGCGCCCCCGTCGGCCCGCTCGTCGTCATGATCCACATGGCCAGCGTCTGGGTGCCCTTCACGAGCGAGAGCAAGGAAGCCATCGCCGACTACGACGAGATCCGCAAGGAGATGACGCTCGCGCTCAAGGAGTGCGGCCGAAAGCTCGGGGCGTACATCCGCCGCCGCCAACGCATGAAGCGTGAGGGTGAACGCCGCGACGTCTTCGAACGCTACATCGGCGAGATCGCCAAGAGCTGCACCGCGCTGACCGGCGTCGATACCGCCGAGCTGTACGAGTCGCTCATGAAGCAGGCGAAACGCCGGACCGAGATCGCCGACGCCAAGCTCGACGAGGAGGGCAAGTTCATCAAGGACGACGACGGCCGACTCGCCAAGGACGACGACGTGATCATCGTCCGCGACGGCCAGATCGCGAACCCGAAGGACGAGCCGGAATCGGAGGCAGAGGCCAAGCCCGCGAAGCGATCTACGCCGGCGTCGGGCAAGAAGACGGCGAAGAAGAAGGTCGTCAAGAAGGTGAAGAAGAAGCGGTCGCCGGCGAAGGCCGGGTTGTTTGAGGGCTAACTCGGTCTTGAGATGAGCATGGCGTTCAAATGCGAGTTCACACTGACTGACTACCGCGAGACCTCGCTGCGCTATGTCGCCCGCCTCGGTAATCCAGACTGGCTCGTTGTGACGGGCACCATGAAGACTCCAACGACGCAGTGGACATTTGCCGACGAATGCTGGCAACGACAAGACCTGAAGCACCTCGCCAAGTTCTTCAGACCGCACAAACTGCCGGCGATCGGTACGACCCTCGACTTCTTGGAGCCGTGTACGAGGTTTGTGTTGGCCGACGTCGAGGATG
>JBCBMF010000178.1:0-6038 GCA_039822905.1 Planctomycetota bacterium | reverse complement strand
GGCAGCAAAGCGTCCAAGCCTTCAGGCGAGAGAAGGTCAGCGACGGGCTCGGTGTGCAGAGCCCCGGTCACGATCGAAATGACAGTGCAGCCCCGGGCCGATCTAGATCTCGTCGCGATGCTCGTAGTCGTCGGTCTCGATCGAAATCTCGTAGACCGTCCCCGTGACGGCCATCGGGCAGATCAGGCGAGCGAGTCGGCAGTCTTTCGGGGCGACACCCAGCTGCGCGTATGCCTGATCGACCAGTGATGCGGAAAACCCGAAAGCAGGCTTCTTCTCGGCGGTGGGTTCTCGGAGTTCGAACACCGCATCACGCAGCATGATCGGAGACGAGGCGTTGCGGTGGTACTTCGCCGAAGGCGAGGACCCCCAATCCACCGCACCGCACTCAATGCGGAGCGAGCCCGGATCCACAGACCGGTGTACAAAGACATCGAACACCATCGAAAGCATGGGCAGGTGAGGCCGCACGCCAAACTTCAGCGCGTGCTCGGTGCTCGGAACCGCAGTCGCACACTCCAGCACCTCTCCCGTCGCAACGTTGGATCGGCCCGGCAGCCCGAGCGGCCCGCCGACAAGCTGGATCAGCACATCTGAGTCCGATTCGATTCGCTCAAGCTCGGCCCCTCGAAGCTCAGTCGCCGAAGGGATGAGGCACGGCGGCCCGGCAGCCGAAACATCGTGGTCCGATGTCGGGTCGACGGGACGAAATACATTCCTGAGCGGACGTTCGGTCGGTTCAATCTTGCTTGGATCGGGCGAAGCAAACCGCCACGCGCTCCGTCGCGAGATGGGCAACGCCGATCCCACCCGAAGCCGTTGGATGCCGCGCGAAGCCGAGATCGTTGCGATGTCGGCGAACCCGTCTACAGCCGACGCGGTGACCACCACGCAGTGGTACGACTCTTCGATCTGCCCGCCGATGCGGTACCTCGCCGCGTCGAACATCAGCTTGGCAAACCGGCGATCGGAAGACTCCGCGTCGGCGATCGCGCTGTCGAGCATCATGCGGAACGTCGCGTCGTCGCCAGCGAACGACTTCGTCGCCGCGGCGAACGACTCGTGTGCGTGCACGAGATCCTCGGCAAAGGCATCGGATCCGAACTGCTTCGCGATAAGGTTGGCCGCACGGGTGAGCGCGACCCGGCCGACCATGTGACTGGCCCCGACTTCGATGGGCTCTTCGAACGCGGCTTTCCAGAGTCGCCAGGCGGGGGAGTTCTCGAGCCCGATCGCCCGAGCGAGTTCGACAGCACTCCGCGGCTTCGACGGCAGCCGTTCGAATGACTGCCTTAGGGCGTGGCGCAACGGGCCAAAGTGCTCCGCGAGAAACGCTGCGAGATCATCGGCCTGGACGGCCCCAGCCGCGACGCGTTCCGACCTCAGTTGGTTATCGGTGGTGCTCATGGTCACTCATCTCAGCCTACAGGAAGCCACCGCTCGAGAATCCGCGCTTACCACAAATTTCATGAAATTTCTTGCATGGCATATTGACTTGACGAACACGATCGAGGACATTCGGCGGAGCGGGGCGGAGAGACATGCCTCGCCAGCCGCTGGTCAATCGGGCTACCCGGCTTCCACAGGGACAGAAATCGAGACAAGGAGAGAAACGTGCGTGGAGCAGAATTGAAATCGTGTGTGGCCGCTGCAGTGATGCTCGCCAGCGGCGCAGCTGCCGCCAACGGTCAGGTCATCTTCTCGAACCTAGATGCCAACGACAGCAGCGGAAACTTCATCGGGTACAGCATCACAGGATCGAACAACCCGTCCGTTGCCGACGAGTTCTCGTTCGCGTTCGCGTTCGATGTTGCGGGTGGGAACTTTCAGCTCGACTCGCTCGAGCTCGTCGCGTTCGCTGCAAACGCCGGCCCGGGTGGGCCCGATCAGACCGGCACGATGGAGGTCACGCTCTTTGCCGACAACGGCGGTGTCCCCGGCGCGCCACTCGAGACGATCAGCGCGTTCGTCGACATCTTCAACCCGACGCCAGATGACTTCTTCTTGCCGCTCATCACGTTCGAGAGCTCCACGAATCCAGACCTGCTCGATGGCCAGACATACTGGGTGGGTGCTTCGTCCGCAACGGATACCGCGTTCTTCAGCTGGGCGGGCACAAGCCCGCCCGCACCCGGCCAGGCGGCACGGATGGTGAACGGAGCCCCCTGGGAGGCAATTGCTCCGTTCCCGAACAACGGAGTTGCGGCGTTCCGGGTCAACGCGATCCCAGCCCCAGGTGCTGGTCTGCTGGTGGCCGCAGGCGGGGTCCTCGCGACACGACGACGTCGGTAAACGAGCCCACCGACAGCGCCCCAGACCAACTCTGAGGTAGGTTTGTACCCGCAGCTTCGGATCATCGTCCGCCGCTGCGATTCGGTAAGTTTCATGCGAGCGACTCGCCCATCAAGTGACGACTTGCGGTGAAGAAGCAAGCGGCATTTGCGCAAGCCGGTTCAGCACCAGCTGCGATTTCAGCGTGTTCTGTCTCGATGACTACGTCGTCGACTCGATCGAGGTCGCCCGTAGGCTCTTCGGCGGCGACAACGCCTTCCGCTTCTCGATCTTCACCGCGGTACCCGCAACGATCGGCGTCGAGCCGGGCGACCTCGTCGCGTCGACGGTCGCCTCCGGCTTCAACAGCGGCCTCAACGGCGGCCAGCCGAGCATCAGCGAAGGGCTGCTCGCCCCGGGGACCGTGCTTGAGAACGGCCGCGTCTACTTCCTCGTCGGCGAAGCCACCGACCCGCTGGGCGAGTTCGCCTGGGCGCAGTCGCCCCTGACCGGTAACGATGGACGCACGACTTGGGCCACACGCGTCGGCGATCCGGCCACGACGCCGTGGACCATCTCCAACTCGCAGTCGGCGGCGTTCCGCATCAACGGCAGCTTTATCCCCGCGCCCGGCACCGCGGCCACGCTGGGCCTGATCGGTCTCGCCGCCACACGCCGCCGCCGCTGATCCAACACCCGCGACAGCGATACGGAGACTCAACCATGAAACGCAACTCATGTACCCCCGCGATCGCGGCGTTCGCGCTCGGGGGCTCGGCACACGCCGATGTCGTCTTCTCCAGCTTCGGCCCGGGCGACAGCGCCCGCCTCTCGGGCTTCACGATCTCGGGCCCCGACAACACATTCTTTTCGGCAACCGGTATCGACATCGACTCTGCGTTCCCGTTCACGCCGTCCGGCGCAACCTTCACGCTCGATTCGATCGAGGTGCCAGCCTTCAAGATCCAGGGCGACGGCGGCAACTCGATGGAGTTCAGCATCCATCGGTCCGCTGCGAACGGCCTGCCGGGCGAGGTGCTGGAGACCTTCACGATCTCCGACCTTCCCTCGCTCGGGCCGGATCTTCCGATCTTCACTTTGGAGTCGTCGGCCAACCCGTTGCTCGTCGACGGTGAGCGCTATTGGGTGTCGTCATCAACAACAGTGTCCGACGGCGTCTTCCCGTGGCGAGCGAGCGAGTCCTCACTCGGGCTTGAGGAGTTGTGGGCGATCAGCTTCGACAATGAGCCGTGGCGCATCGAGGATCCGGCGCGAGAGATCGCTGCGTTCCGAGTAAACGGGACCCTGATTCCGGTTCCGGGTACTGCTGTTCTCGTCCTGGGTGGTGGTCTGTGGATCGCGCAACGAAGGCGACGAGCACTCGTCTGATTGAGATCCAGGATCATCGAGACACGTAAGAAACGTTGCGTTTCCAAGACAAATCGTACCCACTCCGGCAACGAGAACGTAGCCTTGGTCGATCACGTGACGGAGTGCGAAGGCAAGATCATCGGCGGGCTGACCACCGTTTCGATGACCAAATGCGAAGGGAGCCGTGTGAGCTGCCCGCTGACCTCCGGCGTTGCTCCCAATGCCAACGCGGCTTTCATCGGACCGGACGGTGAGCTGAGCACCCCGCGTGACACGACGAACGGCTGCGCTGTGAACATCGATCGCCGAGGCGATGCTCAATGGCTCTTACTCGTGCGCCCGCGCGAATCGGAAACCGACGACCCATGGTAACCGTCAACGGCGAAACGACACACTTGGGTTGGGTCAGGCTCGCCGAGCGGCACGACGCGCATCGAGCTCGGTTGCGAGCTGCAGCTGTTCCGCATCGCTCAGGTGCCGAAAAGCCTCCGCGTCGGTGAAATCGTTGAGTCGCTTGCCCTGGTAAGCGGGATGTGGGGACGCGGGCTAGCGACCGCGGCGCTTAGCGTAGATGCCGTTCGATCAGCTCGAAGCGGCAGAAGCTCGCGAACGCGCCGTCGCGCCTGTGAAGCGCACGATGGCCCATAGTCCGGCTCGGGGATGAGTGACGCGAGATCCGCCTCGCTCCGAAAGCAGACCTCAGCGTTCCCGCTCTCAGGGGCACGGCTGGCAAGGTCGGCCAGTTCGAGAATCAGCAAGCGGGCACAGTCGGTGTCTGAAGCTTTCAGTTTGTGATCTTGCGTGAACAGGTCGGGCACATCCGCTTCGCAATTTCGCGAAGCTACCGCGCGCAGTCCCTCGATTGCCTCCGGGTCGCCGTGTGCGCCTCAGCGCCGCACCGCCGCTTCGAGGCGGCTTCGCGGCCCCAGCAACGCAGGGGCGAGCATGTCGAGAGCCGAGGCGTCGGGGTCACCGCGTCGAAACGCACGACAGGCGAACCACTTGCGGCGGCCACGCTCCGCTTCCGGGTCCTCGCACAGTTTGAGCGAACGAAAACGATAGCGGTTCATGCCCATTACAAGAGGTCCTTTCGCGAGGATCATGGTCCTCTCGGCCCAACTTTGCGAGGGCATCGAAACCACGTCGACGCCCAACCGCGCACCGCAACACGTGGGTGGATACTCCGTCTTCGGCGGAGCCAAGAGGCCGGCCCCCATGATTCCACGAGGTTGCTGGACTGTCATGTCTTAGCCCGGCAAACCGATGTGCGCTCTTGCGGACCCTGCAACTGCATGGTGGCCACGACGACACGTCGGCGGACACCCGAGCTCACCGAGCGGCAGCCCGAAGCACAGCGAGTAGAATGTAATACCTTCGGCAGCGACCCCTGAACAACACCGGCCACGCTGACAACGACTCAGTGCGATCGTCGTTTCGGAACATGGCGGTGGGCGTGGCGAATGCTTGCGCATTCGGGCAAACTCGCATGCGTGAGCAATAGCACTACCGATCCACGGGGGCGTCGGTACCAGCTACTTGCGGCGAGCATCTGCCAGGACACCTCCCGCCAGCACGAAGCCGAGCAGTCCAATCGAGCCGCCGGCCAACGACCGTTGCAAGCAACGCGGGCGGACCGTCTACCCGCAGCGGGTACGAGCGCCCCTCCGAGTCGTACCAAGCGGCTGCGCCCACATCGAGAAGACTGGCTGCTTCAGAACCAACAGCAGCCCGCCGAATGCCGCCTCAGACGGGAGATCCGCGAGCTCACAAGTGGCGTTCCGCTCTACCCTGCAACAGAGACACGCGTGCGAACGCGAGTCGATGGTTTTGCAGGTCCCAGCCGCATCCTGGCGGTGACATCGTGACGCTGCGCGTGATTACCGTCGGCGACGGGCTCGGTCCAACCGATCGACGCAAGGTACAGCGGCTATTTAGGTTTTCCGCGTTCGACATCGCGAACGTCGAGGCGACACTCACGCGGTCCGCTCCGGCGCGACGGCTGCTCTCAACAGAGTACGAGATCGCCAACAAGCTCCGGCCGTTGGCAACGAACATCGCCTCGGTCTCGACGATCGCGCGGGGCAGCCAGACGACGACGGCGCTCCGCGGAGTTAGTGTACGACCAGCGGATTGAGGCTTACGAGAGCTCCCTTTGTCGGGCGCTTGATCGGCTCGGCTACGCCGGTGAACAAGCGTTCGGAAGCATGATCTTCGTCGCGCCAGGCGAGACCCGATCGCAGTCCGAGGAACTCGCGACCGGGAACGTTCGCCCTTGGTGATGACCGATGACCCGGACCCGTAACAGACAAGTTCGACATCGACGCAAATTTCATTGTATATATAATATTTATACATAATCACCACGCTATATAAATACCGGCCGTATTTATGTTTTA
>JBCBMF010000177.1:0-6039 GCA_039822905.1 Planctomycetota bacterium | reverse complement strand
AGGAGCCATGAAGCAGGCCAAGACCATCGAGTCGCTCGAACGCCGACTCGGCGCAAGCGCCCCGTTCTGGCTGCTGCCGACGCTCCACGAAACCAACTCCGTCCTCGCCGAGGACCTGCTCCAAGAACTCCGCCGCCGCTTCGGCGACCAAGTCATCCCCACAGCCATCCGCCGCGACATCAAGCTTAAGGAAGCCGTCAGCTTCGGCCAGCCCGTCATCGAGTACGAGCCCGAATCCACCGGCGCCCGCGACTACACCGACCTCGCCGACTGGCTCACCCGCCAGTGGCAACCCGCCGAGCGCCCCGAAGCACCCCAGCACCTCACGCCAACCACCGGCGACGCCTTCCACGACCACAACGCAGCCAACACCGAGATCGACCGCAGCACCATCCGCGTGCTCACCAATTCGGGCTCAACCTCCGAGCTCGCCCACCGCATCGCCGCCGACGACCACCCGATCACTCATCGCCAACCCGCGGAACAACCCGCCGTGCCTGCGCTCGCGACCGATCCCGAGCCGCAGCCAGTCGCCACCGCCGAGCCCAAGCCAACCCCCGCCGACGACCGCATGTCCGAGATCGCCGCCCTCGCCCGCAAGCTCCGCGAGGCAACACTCACCGCCCGCCCCGAGCCCGCAATCGCAACCGCGGCCCACGCCCTCGCCGCCCCGGCAGCACCAACCAACACGGTCGTTCTCGACAACTCCCCCGCACCAACCGAGGCACCCGCCACACGCATCAAGCCGAACCCTCGCCAAAGCGAGCACATCGGCAAGACACTCCTCGGCGCACGCCAGACCGACCAGGGCATCATCTTCGTGCAGCCCCTCGCCGCCGGCCGACAGATCGCCGTCGCGGGCGACTTCAACGGCTGGTCAACCCGAGCCAACCGCCTCTCGCCCGACGCCACCCTCGGCGTCCACCAGGCCTGCGTCCACCTCCCCCCCGGACGCCACCGCTACCGCCTCGTCATCGACGGCCGATGGACCGCCGACCCGCACAACAGCAACATCGAGCCGAACGAATTCGGCGAGACCAACTCTGTCATCGTCGTCCGAGCACCCGCGAGCCGCTAAAGCCGACGCCAACCGGAGCACACCATGTCCACCGAAGCCACCACCGGCAGGCCCGCCCACGCGAACGACACCACGTTCGACTCGCTCGCCGACCTCTTCCTCGGCGACGATCCGCACCGCGAACCAACCCACCGCGCCATCGAAACCCGAGGCCTCATCGTGGGCCACCTCCCCGTCCTCGCCTCCGCCTGGGTCGCCCAGCACGCCCGCGATCTCGCAGCCGAACGCAACGCTCCCATTGCAGTTGTCTCCCGCGCCGGCGGACGCGTCACCATCGACCTCCACGGCCAGCACGATCGCCTCACCCCAGCAAACACACTCGACGACGCCATCGAACAAGCCATGCACGCCGGCGTCTGCGCCTGGCTCCTCCGCGTCGACGCCGTCACCGAACTTGCGCTCGGCGACTCACCACAGATCACCAGCCTCTCGATCCTCACCGGCCACGACGAAGCCGCCCTCGTCGCCGCCTACCGAGCACTCAAAGGCCTCACCGGCACCGACCACGACCCAGGCTTTGATGACGCCCCGCAGATCCACCTCGCGATCATGGGCGCAACCGACGCACAGGGCCGCCCCGCCGCCGAGAAGCTCCGCCGAGCGACAGAGTCCTTCCTCCAGACCGGCCTCGCCAGCGTCTCCATCACCGAGAAGATCGCCGCCGGATCCGCCGCCCGCCTCTACGACGGCGACTCAAACATCGACATCGACCAGCTGCTCGACAGCCTCCCGGCAGAGCACGAGCCACCCGCAGCTACCGCACCACTGCGCCTCTCCCACGGCGACCACGCCTCACGCATCGGACCTGTCGACACCCACCCCGACTCAGCCGACCCGGCCACCATCGCAGCGGTCCGCCCCTTAAACGAGCCGACATCCGATCGCCTCCCGTCGCCTCCGAGAGCGGAAACCCTCGCACCCCTCCTCGGCCTCGCGTCGCTCCAGCCGCGCTGCCCCTACGCCGACGAAGTCGAGCTCGCCGCCGACGCCGAGGGCCGCGCACACCTGATCATCCACGCCGAGGGCGCAACGCACACCCTCGCCGGCGCACTCGAATCACTCGAGATCGCGCGAACCTGGCTCACCGCGCACGTCACCCTGCTCGCCGCAGCGACCAACAACGCCGTACGTTCAGGCCCACCGCTCGACCCGGCGTGCCACCTCGTCGTCGACCACGCCGCGGGAGCACGCCGCTTGCTTGACAGCCCCACACGCGTCTACGCCCTCGCGCAAGGCCGGTCTGAGCAACTCTGCATCCCGCTCAACTGACCGGAATGCTCACCGACGACGTCCAAATGCTGATCGACGAATCCGTGCTCTGCTGGCTCGCTACGTGCACCCCCCAAGGCGAGCCCAATGTCTCGCCAAAAGAGATCTTCGCGGCACACGATGGATCCGTCATCATCGCCAACATCATGTCGCCTGACTCGGCCCGCAACATCCGTGACAACCGGCGCGCCTGTGTCAGCTTCATCAACATCTTCACGCAGCGTGGCTTCAAAGTAGCGGGCGCGGCCAACGTTCTACAACCCGTCGATGACGCATACGCCGACGCCGAAACGGCACTGCTTGCCATGACCGGCGGCCACTACCCGTTCAAGACCATCTTCCGCATCGAGGCAGAGAAAGTCCGCCCCATCGTTGCGCCACGCTACAGGCTGTTCCCCGAGACCACCGAAGCGGTGCAAATCGATAGTGCGATGCACACCTACGGCGTCCGCCCGGTGACCTAGCTCGATTCCAAATGGTTCTCAGGCACTCTCGGCCCGCTGCACACGGATCTCATCAAGCGTCTTACCCTCGCGGACGCACGCCTCGTCAACGACAAACTCCGCGTCCTCATCCTTCACCTCGGGCAGGTCGTACATCAGGTCGAGCATCACCTCTTCCATCACCGCACGCAGCGCCCGGGCACCGGTCTCGCGCTTCGCAGCACGCTCAGCGATCGCCGTCAGCGCACCGTCTGTGTACGACAGCTTGCAGCCTTCGAGCTCGAACATCCGCTGATACTGCTTCACCAGCGCGTTCTTCGGCTCGGTCAGCACACGCACCAGCGCATCGACCGGCAACGGCCGCAGCGCCGCGATCACCGGCAGCCGACCGATGAACTCCGGGATCATCCCGAACTCCACCAGATCGTCCGGCGTCACCTGCTGCAACAGGTCACCCTTCTCACGATCCGCGCCCGCATCGCCCTCATCAACAAACCCGATCCGGGTCTTGCCGATGCGTCGGCGAATGATGTCATCCAACCCAACAAACGTGCCGGCACAGATAAACAAGATCTGGCTCGTGTCGATCTGGATGTACTGCTGCTCCGGGTGCTTCCGCCCGCCCTGCGGCGGAACATTCGCCACCGTGCCCTCAAGCAGCTTCAGCAAGCTCTGCTGCACACCCTCGCCCGAGACATCACGCGTGATCGACACGTTGTTCGATGTCTTGCCGACCTTGTCGACCTCGTCGATGTAAATCACACCGCGCTGCGCCTGGTCAACATCAAAGTCCGCCGCCTGCAGCAGCTTCAGTATCAAGTTCTCAACGTCCTCGCCGACGTACCCAGCCTCGGTCAGCGTCGTCGCATCACCGATCGCAAACGGCACCTTCAGCACCCTCGCCAGGCTCTTGGCCAGCAGCGTCTTGCCGCAGCCCGTCGGCCCAATCAGCAGAATGTTCGACTTGTCGATCTCGACGCCGTCCTCGCTGCTGTCCTCGCTCTGGATCTCAAGCAGCCGCTTGTAGTGCGAACGCACCGCAACACTCAGAGGCCGCTTCGCCTCGTCCTGACCAATTACATACTGATCAAGGAACTTCGTGATCTCCGCGGGCGTCGGCACATCATCGAACAGCGGCGCGTTGGGCGACACACGCCGACGCTCCTGCTTGAAAATGTTCTGGCACAGATCGACGCAGTTCGAACAGATGTACACATCGTTCGGGCCCTCGACCATCGGCCCGACCTCGCGGCTCGTCTTGCCACAGAAGGAGCACGTCGTCACCCGGCGACCGCGGAAGCCGTCGCCCCCGCTCGCCCCGCCCGAGGTGCTGTCCGTCCCGTCCGAATCGCGGTTCTTCGCCATACGCCTCGCTCGCTCAATCTGACAGTCAGACGCGTCCACCGGCCACCAAGCCCGGCCGCTCCGCGTCGATCAGTCACGGCCCGCCACAGTCTATCGGCACGCACCGCCGCCGGGTCAAAACTCGGAGACACAGGACCGCAACCCGCCAGCAACCCCAACCGTCACAACCAAAGCAAATAACCGACAGCGACCCAAACACGCCCGACAGAATGCTCGGACAACGCCGTCGGATCACGGCCAACCGTGGGGCAATCCACCTCAATCGGGCGATCCGCCCCCACCCCCACCACCGCTGCCGCCGCCGTCCAAGCTTGAGCCGCCCATCGACTTCGCACGAGACGCAATCGCGTCCAACGCCCGCCGGTACTCCTCGTCAGACAGCTCGCCAGCGTCCCGCATCCGCCGAAGCTCGGCCATCGGCAGCACGCCACCATCAGCCGACGACTCATCGTCTCCCAGAAAGTGCCGGCGGATCTTCATTAGCACAACGCCGAACACCACGCAGCACACCACAAGCACGATGATCCAGATCACCGCGTCACCGATGCTCGTGCTGCCCGTCTGGCCGAGCAACCCCGCGTGCTCCAACGCGCCTTCAGCCCGCAACGATCGATTCCCGGATCGGCATCACCAGATGAGGAATCACCCGGTCCGACACAAGCCGCTCGCCCAGCGACGACAGCGACCGATACACGCGAACAAGCTCGGAAAGCTCCCCGATCGGACCAACGTGCCGACACGTCAAGTACACACTCAACGGCTCAGGCTGGCTCCCCCCGCTCTCGCCGTGCAGACGCGTCTTCACCTCATACTGCACCTCAACGCCCGCCCCAGCGCCCACGCTCCAACTGAGCACCGGCTGACAATCGCTCACAAACGCGTCCCCATCCATCAGGTTCGCCAGCGGCGTCCCCGCAACCAACGCATCAAACACCACCTCGTCGTGGTTCCCAGCGCTCAGCAGATCAACACCGAAAAGCACCTCCACAGAATCGATATCGAGGGAAGAAATCGACAAGAAGTACGGCGCAACCTCAAGCACATGCTCGTGCAGCGCGTGCGCACTCGCCCACTCTTCCGGGTTCACCACACCCGCCCGGATGTTCTTCGACCGCACCGCCAACCACCGGTACGGCACATCCACGCCGCCCGCCGTCTCCAACGCCAGCTCGTCCCGATAACGCTTGAGCTCCGCCATCGTCGGATACTGCCGACGCACCCGGTCGAAGAACTCCGGCACATTCTCACGATCCCGCGGAAGATCGAGCTTCAAGCTCAGCTTCAGATTGACGTACACGTCCGACACCAGCGCCCGCAGGCTCTCGATCGAATCCGTTGAACTGACGCCCGGCATCACAAGCCCTCCGTAGCCCGCAGCCCGCAAACCACCCAAAGAGCCTAGCAGCCAAGCCCCCATCGCACGCAAAGCCACCCCCGCCCCCCACCGGACGTCCGCAAACCATCAACACCAATCAGCCGTAACCGACTGGTCATCCACGCCAAAGCGACACAACATCAGGGCTCGAAACAATTTACGACAGTCCGACCACCCAATCAGTGGCGGCGTTCCCGCCCCGTGCTACCGTTCAACGCCGCAACTGCGCTCGATCCAATCGCACAAACTCCAGGCACGGACCGCCGAGTGACCCAGTTCATCAACGACAATAGCGACCGTGACCGCGTCCGCGACGCGTCCGACATCGTCAAGGTCATCGGCGAGCACATCGACCTCAAGCCCAGAGGCCGAGAATACGTCGGCCTCTGCCCATTCCACAACGACAACAAGCCCTCCATGTACGTCGTCCCCCACAAGCAGATCTACACCTGCTTCAGCTGCGGCGCCGCCGGCGACATCTTCAAGTTCGTCATGGACTACCACCAGAT
>JBCBMF010000176.1:0-6080 GCA_039822905.1 Planctomycetota bacterium | reverse complement strand
CTACGCCGCCTCACGGGTGCTGCCGCGGCAGGTGCGAGAAGACCTCTCGGTGCTCTACGCGTTCTGCCGCGTTGTTGACGATTGCGCCGACACGGCCGACACTGACCGGGCGCAGGCCGACGCGCTGCTGAATGAAATCGAAGCCGGTCTCGACGGGCGGAGCCGGCGATCACCGGTTGTCGAGTCGTTCAGGCGGCTGGCTGTCAATCATGCCGTCCCTCTCGATCACGCCCGCGAGCTCATCGCGGGCGTACGGAGCGACATGGGCCACGTTCGGTTCTCGACCAGCTCGCAACTGATCCAGTACGCCTACCGGGTCGCGAGCACGGTCGGGCTGATGATGTGCCGCGTGCTCGATGTGCACCCCGACGGTGATGCGTTCGCGATCGACCTTGGCATCGGCATGCAGCTCACCAATATCGCCCGCGATGTCGCCGAGGATGCCCGAAATGACCGCATCTATCTCCCGGCTGAGTGGGTCGATCACGATGTGCTGCTCAGCGCTATCCGTGACGGCAAGCGTGCGTCCGCTGGTGAGTTGAGCGTCGCGGACGCGATCGAGCGGTTGCTGACGCTCGCGGATAACTACTACGAGAGCGCCGAACTCGGGATGCACTACCTCCCGCCCCGCGTGCGTGGCGGGATCCGTTCGGCCGCGTGGAACTATCGTGCGATCGGTTCGATCATCCGGCGAAAGCCGCAGGCCGCGCTTGCGCGACGTGCCTCGACACGCAGCGCCGGCAAGCTCATGCGAACCGGGGCGGCGCTTTGGGCATCGGTGCTTGAATCGTTGCCGCTCGGGCCCGCCGACCGGCATGATCGTGAGCTTCACACACCGCTGCTGCCGCTGGGCGTAGTGCCGGGCCGGTTGCAGGCCACACAGGGCCGGCAGCGTTGAACGCCGCGGCCTCTGCTTCTGGTTCGCTGCGTGCTGCCGCGACAGGCGGCACGCTTCGCGTCGGAATCTGCGGGGGCGGGTGCGCTGGCATGTCGGTCGCAGCCGAGCTTGTTGCAAGAGTGCCGGGCATTCAGATCAGCATCTTCGATGCCGCGCCCGGGCCGATCGATACCAAGACCTGGTGCTCCTGGTCAGTGACGGAGCACCGCTTCGAGTCGGCAGTGTCGAGCCGATGGAACCGGGCGCGCGTCCGAGGAGGCGGGTTCGATACAACCATCGACACGGGGCGATATCCGTACGCCTGCATCCGCTCACGTGATTTCTTCCGTGTTGCGAACGACCAGATCGATGACCGCTGTTCCATCACGTGGTCCTCTCGGGTGCTCCGAATCGAAGAGCAAGCGGATGGTGTCGACATTCTCACCATAAACGACGACGGACGCCGGCAGACCGATCGCTTCGACCTCGTTCTCGACGGCCGCTCCGTCACCAGACAGGCAGTGTCTGGTGATGACGCCCACGCACCGCTCGAGCCCCGGCTCATCCAGCACTTCGGCGGCTTCGAGCTCGAAGTGCCCGCGGGCACAGTGGCGTTAGACACCGCCACGCTCATGGACTTCGAAGTCGATCAGTCGAGCGGCACGCACTTCATGTATGTCCTGCCGCTTTCTGAGCGATCGATGCTGGTCGAATCGACATACATGACCCGAGCCGGGTATGCCCCCGCGGACTACGAGCGCAACGTGCTCGCGTATGTCTCGAGGGAGTTCGGCATCGAGTCGCCCCGTATCTTGTACCGCGAGTCTGGTGCGCTCCCGATGACGCTGGCTCCGCTGGGCCCGGCGTCCACCGGCCGCGTGTGGACAATCGGAACACGCGCGGGTGTTGGCCGAGCGAGCAGCGGGTACGCTTTCGACGCGATCCAGCGAGACTCCCGCCGGGTGGTTGATGCATTGCTTGCGGGACGCCGTCGCCCAGGCGCGCCGCGGCTGCCCGTGCTCAGCCTGCTGGATCGTGTGCTCCTATCCTGGCTCGAAGCCGACGACGCAGCCGCTCCTCAGATCTTCGGCAGGCTCTTCGCGAAGTGCCCGCCCGAGTCGCTCATCCGCTTCCTCTCCGATCAGCCCACACCGCTCGATCTTTGGAATACGATGTGGGCTATGCCGAAACTGCAGACCATGATGCACACCTCGCTGACGCCGTCTGCATGGCCTCGCATCGCGAAGTCTCACCCCGTGCCCGCGTGAACCAGGAGCATCCGGTGTCGATCGCTGCACATCCGGGTTCGTCCAGCCCCACCATGCGTCGGCTGACGCCGGGGCTGGACTCCGCTGGAGCTATCGGGACATACACGTGGTTGGTTGCGAGCGCGACCTCAGCCTTTGCCGCGATCTCGCTGATGGTCGGCTCGCCTACACCCGCGGTATCCGCCGCGATCATGCTCGCCGCCGTCGCTCTCGTCGGACTACCGCACGGCGCGTACGACCTCGAAGTCGGCAAGCGACTGTTTTCCGAGAAACTCGGCCCCGCTTGGTGGGCCGCCTTTGGCGGGGCCTATATCGCACTCGTTCTCATCGGTGCAGGGTTCTGGATGCTCGCGCCTCTCGCGGGCCTCGTGCTGCTGCTCATCGGCGGCTCGGTGCACTGGGGTGTCGATGACCTTGAGGAACTACATCACGCCACGCCGATGCGCACGGCCACGCGGCTGTGGCTCGGGGCCAGCCGCGGCGCGGTGCCGATCGCCGCACCGATGCTCCTGTGCTCCGACGAGGTCGCCGGCATCTTTGCTGTGCTGCTCACGGGGACGCCGGTCGATGCCGGCACCGTATCCGTCCTCGGTGTTGCGTGGCTCTTGCTTGCCGCCCCCGGCCTGCTCTACGGCATCAGACACGCATCGACAATCGGTGCCTCGCACGGCCTCCGCAGCATTGTTGAGCCGGCGGTCCTCCTCTTGCTGTTTGCGTCGACTTCAGCAACGCTCGGCTTCGTGGTCTACTTCTGCTTCTGGCACTCGGTGCGACACTCCATCCGCAGTGCGTGCGGTGGTTCAAGCGACCCGCAAACGGCGACACAGGCCGCCGTCTCGTACGCGCGCGCGGTCTGGCTTCCGACGCTTGTGACGTGGCTGATCGCCGGCGCGGTCTACTTGTTTGGCACCGACGCCGTCTCGTTCGAGGAACGCGCCTGGCCGCTGGTGTTTGTCGGGCTCTTCGCGCTCACGGTGCCGCACGTCGTGCTCGAGCTCATCGAGCATCGTCGGCACAGATAGTTGCGTAGACGGGCTTTGAGAGGAAAACTCGAAGCTCGTGGTATTGCCGGATATTCCAAACAAACTATAAACTTCCAAGCGAGTCTGTTCGGTTGCTGCTCTCCGCCGAGGAAACGAGGATGACAGCCCATTCGAACAAGTTCCTGAAACACCACCGGCTCAAACCGCGCCTCAGCCGTCAGTTCACGAGCCTGTGGACGGCAGTCTCGCATCGAAATCTAGTTTCGCATACACTTATCTTTCTGTCTGCTTGCCGACCGGCCGCATGCGACCGAGCTTGAGCTCACGCGGGCAGACGTGTCGCGGGTGTCTGTCACCCGCGGTGTCAACCAGTTCGGCGAGTCTCGCTCGGCGACGAAGCACAGGAAGAACAGCTATGAGCACCGTCACACCCCCCACGCCCTCGATCGATCCCGGACGATCCAGCAGCGCTCCTTTCGAGGCCTTCCACGGCAACTTCATCAACGGCGAGTTCGTCGCGGCGAAGAACGGTGCGACGTTCGTGAACACGTCGCCCGTGCACGGTCTGCCGCTCTGCGAGGTCGCGAGATCTGATGCATCAGACGTTGAGGCGGCGCTCGATGCTGCGCACGCCGCCAAGGCCGCCTGGGGTCGCACGACGACGACCGAGCGTGCGCAGATCCTCAACAAGATCGCGGACATCATGGAAGAGAACCTCGAGCTACTCGCGCTGGCCGAGACGCTCGACAACGGCAAGCCGATTCGTGAGACGCGCGCCGCGGATATCCCGCTGGCAATTGATCACTTCCGCTACTTCGCCGGCTGCATCCGCGCGCAAGAAGGCACGATGAGCCAGATCGACGATGACACCGTGGCGTACCACTTCCACGAGCCGATCGGTGTTGTTGGCCAGATCATCCCGTGGAACTTCCCGATCCTGATGGCGGTCTGGAAGCTCGCGCCCGCGCTCGCCGCCGGCTGCTGCGTTGTGCTCAAACCCGCCGAGCAGACACCCGCGTCGGTGCTCGTGCTGATGAAGCTCATCGGTCACCTGCTGCCAAAGGGGGTGGTCAATGTCGTCAACGGCTTCGGCATCGAGGCCGGCAAGCCGCTCGCGTCGAGCACGCGCGTCGCGAAGGTCGCGTTCACCGGCGAGACGACCACCGGCAGGCTCGTGATGCAGTACGCGGCGGAGAACACGATCCCCGTTACGCTCGAGCTCGGCGGCAAGAGCCCAAACATCTTCTTCGAGGATGTCCTCGACGCCGACGACGCGTTCTTCGACAAGTGTCTTGAAGGCTTCGCGATGT
The DNA here is from genome assembly GCA_039822905.1 of Planctomycetota bacterium. Classification (GTDB taxonomy): domain Bacteria; phylum Planctomycetota; class Phycisphaerae; order Phycisphaerales; family UBA1924; genus JANQQZ01. The sequence continues at coordinate 1,642 of JBCBMF010000176.1, read as the reverse complement.
TCGCGCTGAACCAGGGCGAGGTCTGCACGTGCCCGAGCCGGGCGTTGATCGCCGAGTCGATCTACGACCGCTTCATGGACCGCGCGATCAAGCGCGTGCAGGCGATCGTGCAGGGCGACCCGCGTGATAGCGCCACGATGATCGGTGCACAGGCATCCAGCGAGCAGAAAGAGAAGATCCTGTCCTACTTCGACATCGCAGCCCAGGAGGGCGCCGAGGTGCTGACGGGCGGTGGCGCGGCAGACCTCGGCGGCGAGCTTTCGGATGGCCATTACATCCAGCCGACCGTGCTCAAGGGTCACAACAAGATGCGCGTCTTCCAGGAAGAGATCTTTGGCCCGGTCGTGTCCGTCACGACGTTCAAGACGCCGGAGGATGCCCTCGAGATCGCGAACGACACGCTCTACGGCCTCGGCGCAGGCGTGTGGAGCCGCGATGTGAACACGTGCTACCGCTTCGGCCGAGCGATCGAGGCCGGCCGGGTCTGGACGAACTGCTACCACCTCTACCCGGCGCACGCCGCGTTCGGTGGGTACAAGCAGTCCGGCATCGGTCGCGAAAACCACCTCATGATGCTGCGTCACTACCAGCAGACCAAGAACATGCTGGTCAGCTACGACCCGAAGGCGATGGGCTTCTTCTAAAGCCCTCGTGCGGGCAGGGTAATCTTGGCGGACACGCCGAGGCAATGATCTCCTCGCGTGCATCGCGGCTGTGTCCGCGGCGCACGCTTTCCTGACTCGGAGCCGTCGTAAAGATGCAACCACCGCCACGCGTCGTCGCCACGCCCGAAGCAGAGTCGCTTATCGCCGAGATCCAGAAGGATCACCCCGAGATTCTCTTTCACCAATCGGGCGGCTGCTGCGACGGCTCATCACCCATGTGCTATCCCGCGGCAGAGTTTCGCATCGGTGAGTCGGACGTCAAGCTCGGCGAGGTCGCCGGCGTGTCGGTCTACATCTCAGGCCAGCAGTTCGAGGTCTGGAAGCACACGCAGCTCATTCTCGACGTCGTGCCCGGCCGCGGCGGCATGTTCTCACTCGACAACGGTCGCGAGGTGCGCTTTCACATCCGCAGCCGGATGTTCACTGACGATGAGCTTGCCATGCTCTGAGTACCCAAACACTCTGTCTCCGTACGTTGGGCCGCGTTGTGTTGTGACGATAATGAAGATTCGGATGCGCTAGGTCTTCGTGTACGAGTGATCCGCCGGCGGTTAGTTGTGTCTCATGATACTGCGTGAACACGCGGCAGAGCCGAGTCGATTCTGCCACCATGCCATCAGGCTGTCCCGCGCATCCCTCGCCACGCAATATGCATCACATGACGCGCTGCCCATTTCGACAAGGTATCGGTGTCGCTCCGCCGGCTCGGTCGACAGCTGTGCCGCGCGAAACATGTGCGCGGCCTTGTTCCATGCTCGCTCTTCGGAGGGGAGCGGCAGAGCGAGTACTTGTTTCGCCGAGAGTTTGATGGCATTGACGTTGAGCGCCGCACCGGCGTATTTCTGCGCGGCGATGGCCGTACAGACTGGTGATGCGAGGGCGGCGGCCAGCCGCCAGAGGTCGGCCGCGTCTTTCGGGATCACTGAGATTAGCGGTACGCTCGGCAGCAACTCACCCGGCTCGTCGGCAACAGCTTC
>JBCBMF010000175.1:0-6080 GCA_039822905.1 Planctomycetota bacterium | reverse complement strand
GACTCGGCGTCGGGATCAAGCAGAGTGCTGGCGGCCAGCGAGTATGCAACGTTTGTGTCGCCGTTGGTGATCCATTCGTTGACAAGGTCGGTGATGTCCCAGTCGAACACGCCCAGACCTGTGACCGAGGTGGTCGAAACGATGCTGCCCGTGGTGATCTCGTTGGCGCGGAACTCAAGCCATGAACCCGGGCCAGATGAGATGGTGTCGTCGACCGCATCAAGCGGGTCAGCGGACAGGCTGTGCAGCGAGACCTCCGCGGGATTGCCCGGCGTCGGATCGGCGAAGAAGCCGGGGACGACCTCGACGCGGAACAGCGCCTGCTGCACCGGCTCGGTAAAACCGAGGCCGTCGAAATCGAACTCGAAGTAGGCGTTCTCTCCGGTGATGCCCGAGATGATCGGCGACGACACCCGGTTGGCGCTCCGGATGCTCGAGGACTCGTCGCCGCGGTAGAAGTCTTGTGACGACGGGAAGAAGAAGCCGCTCGACATGTAGTCGCGGGCAACGGGGATCTCTGCGGGCTGTGCCGCGGCGAGTCCCGCAGCGGCGATGATCAGGCCGCCGCTCACGAATGTGCGTGAAGTCATGTCTCTCTCCTATGAGTTGTGAACTCTTCGAACAAAGCAAACACAATAAAGCAGGCTGGTTTACCGCCGGCGACGAAGGCCCATCGCCAGACCACCCATCAGCGGGACCACCGAAACGGGCGCGGGAACCGCGATCGCGAGATTGATCGTGCCGACACCGTCGTGCGATGTCGAGATGAACGACTCACCCACACGTGTGCCCAACGTTGATCCGGTGACAGCAAGCCGATAGTCACCGGCCGCGAGGTTGGCGAACGTGAGCAGGCTCGTGAAGTCGTCCGGGCCGTCTTCGTTGAACTCGACCAGCGTTCCTGTTGCGTCGAACAGCGCGATCAGCGTGTCATCGGTTTGGATATCGCCGTCGAGCTCGCTGATCGTGCTGCCGGCCGTTGCGAACTCGATGGGCCCGCCGGTGTGGGCGATGTCGTACCACTGGATCTCCGCCTCGCTGATCGGGGCGGCGAGGCTGGTCCCGATCCCGACGCTCGTCGATGCCGGGAAGAGCGACGCGTCGAAGGTAAAGTCGGCGTCTGTGATCGACCAGTTGGTCGAGTCGGGGAATGTGTTGGCGGTGTAGGCCTCGAACGACCACGCGCCGTTGACGCTCGCGGGGGCGAAGCCGGAGGTCCAGCCGCTGAACGGTGTGGCCCCGAGCACGATGCCCTGCTCGCCGGCGATCGGTCCGGTGTAGCCCAAGCCGTTGGGGCCTTGAACCGACGCGAAGACGTCCTCTTCAAAGAAGAAGAAATTGGGCGAACTCGTGAGCGTGCCCGACCATGTCAGGCTCCGCGCAACGAACGATTCAGCGAAGACGCCGAATGAGGTGAAGTTGCCGGCGTTGCCCAGGTCGCCGGCGGCGCTCGCGTTGCTCACGGCAAAGCTCGCGGTCTGGGCGTGTGAGGCAGAAACCAGCGACGCGGCGAGCACGCCGGCGCCAAAAACGAAACGGTGCATGTCAGAACCTTTCAGGTCAGCCGGGCGTTGATCCCGGTCCTGCTGGCCCATCCGGAATGCTGCGAGCGTCAGGTCCGTTCCGATCGGCAGGCGATCGGTCGCGTCGGGGCCTGATGATGCCCGTGGGTTTCCGGCTCTTCCCATCGTCATTGAGACTGTGTCTCAACAGAACGAGCCTAGTGAGCAGACCTTCGAGCGTCCAGTCTTGTCCGAGTGAATTCTGTCCTGGAACCACGGCAAGGAGCCGGGATCGAAGGCATCACACCCTGGCGGGCGGGCCTCCCCGGGTCGGCTAGGTACGCGAGAGCCTCGGGAGCCGCACGACCCGATCAGCGACCGCCTCCGCCTCCTGTTCATCATGCGTGACAAGGACGGACGCGATTCCTCGCGACCGAAGGATGCCAAACACGTCATTTCTGACGGCCCGACGAAGATCCGATTCCAGACCTTCGAAGGCTTCGTCGAGGAGCATGACCCTCGGCTCCGGTCCGAGTGCGCGTGCGATCGCGACCCGTCGCCGCTGACCGCCGCTGAGCTGACCGGGCGGACGGTTGGCCTCGTCACCGACACCGACAACACGGAGCAGTTCTTTCGCTCGTGCCCGCGCAGCCCGGCGAGGCCCGCGGATACCGAACATCACATTCGACACGGCAGACCGATCGGGGAAGAGACCGAGGTCCTGAAAGACGATGCCGACGCCCCGGCGGTGCGGCGGAACAAATGTCCCGCCATCGGTCAGGACCTGTGAATCGCACTCGATCCGTCCGGATGCTGGTCGCTCGAGTCCCGCAATCAGGCGCAGCAGCGTCGACTTGCCGCAACCGGAAGGACCGAGCAACGCGTGCACCTCGCCCCGGCCTACATCGAGCGAGACGCCGGCAAACAAGTCGTGGCCCCGCGCGTAGCCGAATCTGACATCACGCACCCGCAGCACCGGTTGCGTCGAGCTGCTGGTCATCGATTCGGACTCTCAATCCGCTGGCTCGAAGCTGCATGGCTCAGCACCGCGCCGAGCAACGCCGCGGGAACCAGACCGAACCCAACCATCGCTAGGCACGCGCCGGCCGCCTCGCCGAGACGCTCGTCCGACGCGAGTTTGTAGGCCCGCACAGCAAGCGTCTCAAAGTCAAAGGGCCGAAGCATCAGCGTGATCGGAAGCTCCTTCACGACGTCGGCGAAAAGCACAACAAACCCAACCAGCAGGCCTCTGCGTGCCAGCGGCAGGTCCACACGAGCCAGAAGCCCGAGTGAACCGACGCCCAAGGTCCTCGCCGCGTCGTCGGTTCGAGGATCAATCCGTTCGAAGGCGGCACGTGTATACGCGAGTGCGACACCGAGAAAGCGGGTCTGGTACCCGACCACCAGCGTGACGAGCGAGCCGACGGCGAACACCGACCCAAGCGTCGGCAGCCCCGCCGCGTGGAGAGCGCCAGAAACGGCGGACACCGCGGCGATCACGCCGATCGCGATCACGGGACCGGGCACCGCATAGCCGAAGCGCGAGCACATGAAAGACAACGACGTCGCACGCCCCGTTGCGAACCGCGACGCCGCGACAAGAACAACGGAGAGCACAACCGCTGCCGCCGCGGCCATCGATGCAACGCGCAGCGTGTTCCATGACGCTGTGGGGAGCCACGACCGTCCCGCATCGGTGTTGTCGTTCACAGAAAGGACAGCGAGATGCACGACGGGGATGATAAACCCAAGCACGAGCGGGGCCAGACACGCGGCGGTGGCGCACAGTCCCAAGGGCATACCGAGCGAAACACGGCGATCGCCCATGACGCGGCACGTGGTATCGGTGGAGCGGCGACGCCTCCCGAGCCACGCTTCGAGCGTGAAAAGGCCGATGAGCGGAACAACGAGCACCGTCGATAGCTGCGCCGCGCCAACCTCCGAACCGAGCCCGAGCCATGTGCGGTACACACCGGTCGTCAGCGTATCGACAGCGCAGTAGTCTGCCGTGCCGAAATCCGCCACGGTCTCCATGAGCACGAGCAACAGCCCCGCCGCGATCGCCGGCGCGGCGAGGGGCAGCTCCACACGCAACGCGGTCGCGAGGGGCCCCGCGCCGAGCAGGCGGCCCGACTCGATCGCTGAGGCCGGCTGCTCACGAAACGCGACGCGCGCCGCGAAGTAGACGTACGGAAAGAGCGTCGACGCGAGCACGACGGCAGCGCCGCCGAGCGTTCGCATGTCGGGCACGAGCCAGGCCATTCCATCGGCCGCTCCGAGTCCATCGATCGCGCGTCGCAGGGGGCCCTCGGCGGCGCAGAGGTCGGTGTACGCATAGGCCGCGATGTAACCCGGCACCGCCAGCGGCAGCAGCATCGCCCAAGACAGCACGCCCGCGCCCGGGAAACGGTATCGAGCGAGCAGCCACGCGGGCGGCACGGCGAGAACCGTCGCGCCAACGCACACAAGCACCGCAAGTGATGCGGTGCCCGTGGCGTAGTCGGCGAGCCGTGTTTCGGCGAGGTGAGACCACACGCCGCCGGAGTCTTCGAACACGCTGGCGACGACACGCACGAGCGGGCCCGCGACCAGCGCGCTCACGCAGAGGCTCGCGGTCACCCAGAGCCAGCGCTCGATTCGACGCACCGGCGGACGACGGGCCGGCACGCTCAAGCCTCGATGCCGAGCTCGCTGGCCGCTGCCTCGATGGCGTCTCGCAGCCGCATGCTGGCGTTCGTGATCGCACGACGCTCGGCGATGCCGATGGTGCTGTAGGGCGTGCCCGCCGCCGAGCCGCTCCGGAAGTGCGGCTCGATGAGATCGCGCGCGTCGTTGTACGCCGACTCAACCGCCTCGGCACGACCCGAAGACGACGCACCGACGAGCGGGGCGAACGGTCGGTACTGGCTGTACACGCCGATCCAGTTCGACCGGAAGATCAGCAGCGACTGGTCCGACCAGGTTTCTTCCTCGCTCGAAACCTTCTTCGCGGCAACTTCCGTGGCGAGCGCGAGCATTCCATCGAACTGGCCGGCCGCAGAGAAACGCTCACGCTCGCCGAGCTGGCGTCCGAGCGTCCGGATGCTTTGGACCAGCTCGGTCGCGTACGGCAGCGCGGCCTCGGTATCACCGTCCGCATAGAGCAGCACTTCGATGCGATGGAATCCCTTGAAACCAGGTGACGACTCGCCCTCGTCAAACGCATAGGGCCGCGCGTCGATGTCGCGGTCCGTGTCTTCGAAGTTGCCAGCGAGCGTTTCAATTTCTTCATATGGCGGGCGCGATTCGACATACGCGTGCTTTGCTGCCGCGAGGTCACCCGAACGGATCGCCCGCTCCAGCTCGATCACCAAAGGCAGCTGATCGTCGCAGCGGCGCTGAAAGTATTCAATGCCCCGGTCGACGGCGGCCGCGAGTTCCGGCGAGTCGTCTGCTGCGGCCCGCCTAAGCGCATCACGCACGAGCGGCCGCTCTGCCAAGGCCGTGCCTGCAAAGGCCCCCGTCCCGATCGCACCGGCGCTCGCCGCGAGCATCTTCCTTCTTGAGATTCTGTTCATCGCACCCCTGTCCTTTCCAAGATCTTCAATACTTCTATCTTATGTTCGGCGGGCTCCGCTATCGTCGCCGTGTGGGCCTTCGACGGTTCGACCGTGCAGAGCACCCGGCCAGCGGGTACTGCCGATGGCGCGACGCCGCCTTGCCGAGTCATCGGAGTTGCTCGCCTTCGGCGTGTGAGCAGTGTCGCGCACAGGTCCTCCGCACGATGACTCCGGGATAATGACCTCTGTGCGGCTTTCGGTTATACATTTGTCACGCAGCACCCGCCCTTTGTCATGGTGACACGCGGAGTGGATGTCGACCTCGCACGTGCCAGAGGGAAGCGAGCACGCGGAAGCAAAGGTTGGTGCGAGCAGCCGGCCCGGCGGATCCAGCCGCCTTGATTGAAACACGATGACGCCTCCAACACTGAGATCCAGTCGCAACTATACCGTGTTCATCGCGCGTGGGAGGCAGCGGCATGGTTGAAGATGCCCCCGGAAAGGGACCGTGGCTCTTGGGGATCGAGCCCGGCACCCCGCGGACGACCAAGCCGGCTGAGATGCTGCTCGGCTCGGATCTGCCGCGGAACGAATGGGATCGATTCTGGGTCGTCCGATTCCACGACGGCCTGGTCGCAGCGGCGGGGGCTTTGTCACGGCCGTGGTTTGGCGGTGCGCATTTCGGGCCTCGACTGGCGGTCCGAGCAGTGCGCAGCCGCGATGACGCCGCCGCGATTTCGAGCGTGGCTTCGCACGCCGTGACCCGGGCAGCCGATCTCGGTGCGGCGGCCGTCTACGCCGCGTCGACGGTTGCTGCGCTCGATGAGCGGGATGCGTGGCGACACGCGGGCTTTGCCGACGCGATCGAGGCGCAGGAGTGGACGCTGTCGACAGACGACGTGATCCGATCGCTTGCGCCAACGCTCGAACGGCTCAGTGCACGCGGCCGGCTTGTGGCGAGCACGATACGGCCTCTCTCCGAGCTCTTGTGTTTGCAGCTGGATCGCGACCTGGAGCTGCGCATCTGATAGCTCGCAGA
>JBCBMF010000174.1:0-6132 GCA_039822905.1 Planctomycetota bacterium | reverse complement strand
GCACGCGCCACATCACCACCAATCGCGCGACATGGGACGCCGATGCCCGCGCATGGACCGCCGAAAGCGCACGCATCGAGGACCTGGTCAACCCAGAAGCCAGCGCAGCCAACCAGCCGGTTGCCATCGCGACCGACCTCGACCCGACCGCGCTCACCGTCCTGCAGTACGCCGGCTTCAGCCAGAACCTCAGCTTCCGCCAGATCGGCACGCTGCTCGACCAGACCAAGGGCGGCGACGCCAACGTCCGCGACCGACTCCAACGCAACCGCTTCGGCCGGATCGCCATGGCACTGAGCAACCTGCTCATCATCGTCATCGCGCTGCCCTTCTTCCTCACGCGCATGCCCGGCAACTCCCTCACCGGAAGCCTCCGCGGCGCCCCCGTCGCCGTCGCCTGCATCGTCGGCGCAACCCTCGGCACTTCCGCCCCCGTCCCCGGCGTCCCCGCCATCGTCTCCGTCTTTCTGCCGGTCCTCGTCCTCGCCCCTCTCGCCGTCGCCGTCGCGATCAGCCCCAAGACCTAGCGACCAAAGCACTGGCTTTCGCCCCCCTCTCCCCGCCGGGGAGAGGGACAGGTCGCGAAGCGACCAGGGTGAGGGGAGGACCAAGTTCTCCCACCACAAGCCACAATCCCTCGCTCGCGCTTCGGCCATCTCGTCGCGCGCTACATGTATACAAGCTCACCCCACAAACCCAACTCCGCGCGTCGTACAATGAATCTCACCCACGCACCGGAGCCGCCCCATGGCCTCAGTCTGCTTCTACTTCCAGGTCCACCAGCCCTACCGCCTCAAGCGCTACTCCGTCTTCGACGACCACCCGTTCTACTTCGACACCGACAAGAACGCGGCCATCTGCCAGAAGGTCGCCGACAAGTGCTACCGCCCGATGAACCGGCTCTTGCTCGAGCTCATCGACGCCAACGAGGGCAACTTCCGCTGCTCGTTCTCCGTGTCAGGCGTCGCGCTCGACCAGTTCGCCGAGTACGCGCCCGACGTCCTCGACAGCTTCCAGCGCCTCGCCGAGACCGGCTGCGTCGAGTTCCTCGGCGAGACCTACCACCACTCGCTCAGCTTCCTCTACTCGCGCAAGGAGTTCCTCGAGCAGGTCGACATGCACACGGCCAAGTGCGAGGAGTACTTCAAGCAGACCCCCAAGGTCTTCCGCAACACCGAACTGATCTACAGCAACGAGGTCGGCCACGCCGTCAGCCAGATGACCAACCCCGACGGCACCCGCCGATTCAACGGCATGTGCTGCGAGGGCTGGGACACCTACCTCGGCTACCGCAAGCCCAGCTACGTCTACACGCCTCCAGGCTCGCCCACCGGCGCCGGCGACTCGCCCTTCGGCCTCCTGCTCAAGAACTACGCGCTCTCCGACGACGTCGCCTTCCGCTTCAGCAACCGAGGCTGGGAAGAGTGGCCCCTGACCACCGAGAAGTTCGCCAAGTGGGTCAACGACGTCAACGGCGACGGCTACCTCGTCAACCTCTTCATGGACTACGAGACCTTCGGCGAGCACCAGTGGGCCGACACCGGCATCTTCGACTTCGTCCGCGCCCTGCCCGCCGCCATCTTCGACGTCGCGCCCGGCGAGAACCACTTCATCACCCCGAGCATGGCGCTCGAGCAGTTCGAGCCCGTCGGCGAGTACGACGTGCCCAACTACCTCAGCTGGGCCGACACCGAGCGTGACCTGTCCGCGTGGCTCGGCAACGCGATGCAGGCCAACGCCCTGCACGAGACGTACAAGGCCGAGGCCGACATCCGCAAGGCCGCGGCCATGGCCGAGTTGCTCGCCGACACCCAGCCCGACCTCGCCAAGCAGGCCCTCTACCTGCTCGACGACTGGCGTAAGCTCACCACCAGCGACCACTTCTACTACATGTGCACAAAGTACTGGGCCGACGGCGACGTCCACAAGTACTTCAGCCCGTACGACTCGCCCTACGACGGCTACATCAACTTCATGAACGTGCTCGACAACGTCCGTGCACGGCTCGCCAGGCTCGACCTCAAGCCCGAAACCGTCAGGGGGTAAACCGCTCCCACGATGTACGACTCCCACCGTGATGTTTGCTATCGCCTCGACCATATCGACGAGCTTTGATTAGTCGACACGTGTCACCCACCCCGGAGGATGTAATCATCACTCCAAAGGCTACAGGCACAACAGCGATCAACATGACGATCGCGTGGCTCCAGTTTCCAGCTAGCACGCTAACAATTGAAAGCCTCGCGAAGTCCAGCCCGATAGACATCACGAACAGTCCAGCTATCACCCTCGCCAATCCTGTGCCCAAGTAGCACAACAGCTTCAGCTGACGATTCATAGCGAACCCAGCTTCGCGAGCAGAATCTCCCGCACCGCCTTCGCGTCCGCCTGGCCCCCGCTGCGCTTCATCACCTCGCCGATCAGCCGCCCGATCGCCTGCTGCTTCCCGCCGCGGATCTGCTCGGCGATCTCCGGGAACGCCGCGATCACCTCGTCCGCCCAGCCCTCGAGTGCGCCTGTGTCGGTCACCTGAAGCAGCTTCTCGCGCTCGGCGATCGCGCGGGGCGGATCATCCGAGCCGATCATCAGCTCAAGGACTTTCTCCGCACCGTTGCCGCTGATCTCGTTTGACTGCCGCAGCACAACGACCTCGCCGACCCTTGCTGCGTCGAACCCGAGCGATTGCACAGACGCCTCCCGCTCGTTCGCGATCCGCCCGAGCCCCTGCACGACCAAGTTCGCCGCGAGCTTGGCCGCCTCCGCCCGATCCACACCCGCAGAAGCCGCGGCCTCCACCGCACCGTCGAAAACATCCGCCATCGCGCGATCAAACGCGATCTGCTGCGCATCACGATCGCTCAGGCCCAAGCCATCCCGGTACCGCTTCGCCCGCTCCACAGGCAACGCCGGCAGCGACTCGCGCACACGCTTCCGCCACGCCTCGTCAACCACCACCGGCACAAGATCCGGATCCGGGAAATACCGGTAGTCGAGCGCATCCTCCTTCGAACGCTGCAGGAATGTGACCTCCTTCGCGTCATCCCAGCCGCGCGTCGACTTCATCGCCGGCCCGTGCTCCTCGCCCGTCTCCACCCACCGCCCGGGCTGCTCCTTGAGCTCGTACCGGATCGCCCCCGCGACGCTCCGGAACGAGTTCAGGTTCTTCACCTCAACGATCGGCGTCCTGACAACGTGCCCGTCCTTCATCGTCAGCACGCAGTTGATGTTGGGCTCGAACCGCATCTGCCCCTTCTGCATGTCGCCGCCGGTCACGCCAAGAAACCGGCACGTCGCGTGCAGCACCCGGCAGAACGCGATCGCATCCTCCACGCTCGCAAAGTCCGGCGCTGTCACGATTTCGAGCAGCGGCGTTCCCGCACGATTCAGATCAACCTGCGAACCTGCCCCACCCTCGTGCGTCAGCTTGCCCGCATCTTCTTCCAAGTGCGCACGCACGATACCGACGCGGCACCCATCCTCGTCGTACCGCAACCAGCCCGCCTCGTCCATCGCCGGCACATCAATCGCGCCATCAAAGCACAGCGGCAGCTCGTACTGGCTCAGCTGATACGCCTTCGGCAGGTCCGGGTAGAAGTAGCTCTTGCGATCCCACACGCTCCGCTCGGCGATCTCGCAGCCGAGCGCCATGCCGACCATCATCGACATCTCGACCGCGTCCCTGTTCATCACCGGCAGCGCGCCCGGCAGCGCCAGCACCACCGGGTCGATCAGCGTGTTCGGCTCGGCGTCCTCAAACTCCGGGTGCGCCGGGCTTGGCGCGCGCGTGAACATCTTCCGCCGCGTCGCCAGTTCGACGTGGATCTCCATGCCGACGACCAGCCGCACCGACTCGATCATGTCAACAGAACGCTCGCTCATGCGAGCATCGTACGGTCGCTACGCGGTCTCCAAACGAACCGCCTCCATCGCGCGGCGCATCGCCGCCCGCTCCGACCGCGCTGTGTGAAGCGGCTTCGAGTCCAGCACCTCCGCCAGCTCCGCCAGCGTCGCGGGCCGCCCGTCGAGCCGCGAACCGGGGACCGGCGCATACCCGAACCGCAGCCGCAGGATCGCCGCGTTCCGATCGCCCACCGCGTCGAGCACGCCCCGTACCCTCGCGTCCGGCTCGAGCAACGCCTGCCAGCGGTACACCGCCCGCGTGAAGTCACGAACCGCCGCCGACGAACCGATCTTCCGCTTCGCCCGGCCAGGGTGATCGGAAGACTTGGAACGAAGCGACGCAGCGTCAACTTGGGCCGCCAACAGCGGCCGCGTGGCACGGTCTACGGCCAGCGACACGGGCGACGCCAGCCGACCGCGGTCGCTCGGGTGCACCGTGTCGATCGACTCCGCGAGCGCATCCAGCCCCGCCTCGATCACCGCGCGCAGCGCCGTCGACCCGAGCTGCTCGGCCGCCGCTCCGAGCCGCGACTCGATCGCGCGAAGCATCACCGGCAGCAGCCCGCGCACCAGCTCCGCCTTCACCCGCGCCGACCAGCGCAGATCCGTCTCGATCCGATCGATCTCCGGCGCGCTGTTGCCGTGGTCCGGCAGCTCGCCGATCGCCCTCACAGCGCGACGCCGCAGCTCCCGGCACGCCGCCAGCCGCGCTCGCTCTTCCGCCGCCGTCATCGGCCCAATCCCGCGCGCGAGCGAGAGCAAATCTTCAAGCAGATCGGGCCCGCCGCGCCCGATGCCCGCCGTCGCAAGCTCGTGCTCGACCGCCGTCTCGTCCGGTGCTTCGTCATGAAGCCCACGCGACACCACCGGCAGCAGCTCGCGCAGCACACGCGCCCGCTCATCCACCGTCACCCGCAGCACGCTCGCCCGAGGCTTGCCCACCCGCTCGGCAACAGCACCCGGCTCCAGTGCGCGACGCCACGCCAGATAACACAGACGACGCTCACGCGGGCCCATCGGCCCCGAGCCATCGAACAGCGATTCACCCTCGTCGCGCTCCCACCGCTGCAGGATCTGCCGAACCGTCTCGTGACCCCGGCCGATGCGCTCAGCGATGCTCAGCGCCGCCTGGTTCAGGCTCTTGCCCTCCCGCGCGTGCTCACGCGCCTCGGCGATCACACGGTCGCGCACCTCGGGCTCCAGCCGGCTGAACGTCGTCGCCGCCCGCAGCTTCTGCGGCTCGCGAGCCTCAAACGCCGCCACCGCCTCCGGCATGTACGCCACACGCGGCTTCCCACCCGGCCCGACCACACGCCGCGACAGCAGCCCACGCCGGCGGTACCGCTCGATCGTCTTCCGGCTCACGCTCCACTTCTCGCACAGCTCATCCGCCGAAAGCGCGCCATCGAGCGAAGCCAGCGGGATCTTCGCCGCAGCGGACAAGTGCTCGGCCAGCGTCGCGAGATCACCCAGCAGCGCATCGCCCGCGATCAGCGCATCCTTCGACTGCTCGGGCCGATACCCCGTGACGCGGAAGACGATGTAGTCGAGCGGGAACGACCCCGACGCATCAAGCTCGTACGCCAGCTCTTCCGTGCGCTCGAGATCACGAACGAGCGCCGACTTCGGCGCGAACCGCAGCTGCGAGGCGAGCTCCGCGAGATCATCGATCTGAAATCGTGGCAGTGGAGGCACGGTGCGGTCCTCTGCGCCAGCCTGCCCCACCCAGAGGCGGGGTCAGCCCGGCATCGCGAGCACCCCGTCGGCCACGACAAGGTCGCTCGCCCCGATCAGCCCCAACCCCTTGCACTTCTCAAGAAACAGGCCGGCCGCTCGCCGGGCACGCTCATCGAAGTCGAAGCGGAGGCACTCCCCTACGTACCGCCTGGCCAGATCCGCCGGCCAGCGGTGCTCGGGCGACCGGTCGGTCGCGATCTGGTCGATCCGCGTTCGGTTGTGCAGCCGCTGGCGCTCAAGCACCATCGCCGCACGGCGAACAACAGGATCGCCCGCGCGGTCACGCCGGCACATCCACACTGCATATACGAAAGGAAGCCCGGTCAGTTCCCGCCACGCCTCGCCCAAATCCAGCTGATGCGGATACCGGACGGCCGGCGGGCTGTCCGTCACCACCTTGTCCCCGATCAGCAGCATCGCCTCGGGCCACTCCGAACCCGACCCCACCTCGCCGCCCACGGCATCCGCGGCCGCCGCCAAGGGCATCCGCTCCCG
>JBCBMF010000173.1:0-6142 GCA_039822905.1 Planctomycetota bacterium | reverse complement strand
AAAGATGGTACAGCGTCGGCGATCTGCGGCCCGGCCCGACGCGGCGGGGTGTTGGTGAAGCTCACGGTTGCGGTGGCCGTTCTGGCGGGAGCCGGCGTCGGGGCGTGGCAGCTCGGGCTGCTGGGCGGCGACGGCGAGGCGTCGGAGCGAGTTCAGACGGCCGACATCGCCCCCGTCTCGATCATGTCGTTCGACATCACCACGACGGCGTCGGGCGAGCTGCAGGCCGAGAACCAGATCGAGGTACGGTCGAAGCTCGAACGCCGGACCACGATCGTCGAGCTGATCGAAGAGGGCACCCGTGTCGCCGAGGGCGAGGTGTTGGCAGTGCTCGACGCCGACGAGTACCGCACGGAGCTCGACGACGAGGAGATCGGGCTTGAGTCCGACCGCGCCGAGCTGATCGCGGCCGAGAACGCGTTCGAGATCCAGAAGTCGGACAACGAGAGCAGCAAGCAGGCGGCCGAGCTGAAGCTCAGGCTCGCCGAGCTGGCCCTCGAGCAGTGGGTCAACGGCACGCACGAGATCAAGATGAAGGAGCTCCGGCTGGCGATCGAGGAAGCCGACCGCGAGCTGGAGCGTCTGCAAGAGAAGCACGAGAAGAACGCCGAGCTGCTCGCGCAGGGGTTCATCAGCGCCGATCAATACAAGCAGGACGAGCTCGCGTACATCAAGGCGCAGTCGCAGGTCGAGAAGGCCCGGCTGCAGCACGAGTCGTACGTGAACTACCAGCAGGCGAGCGACCGCGAGCAGAAGGAATCGGACGTCGAGCAGGCGCGGGCCGAGCTCGAACGCGTCGAGCGGCGGAACAAGATCCAGCTCGCGGACAAGCAGGCGGACTTCACAAGCCGGCAGCGGCGCGTCAGCCGACGCGAGAATGAGATCAAGGAGCTCAAGGAACAGATCGAAGCGGCCACGGTCCGCGCTCCTTCGGCCGGCATGGTGGTCTACGGCAGCACGGTCGAGCTGTCGCGGCGTTCATGGTCGAGCGAGGGACCGATGCAGATCGGCCAGCAGGTCTACCGCAACCAGCTGCTGTTCGGGCTGCCCGATGTATCGAAGCTGGTCGCGGAGGTGCGGGTGCACGAGCGCCTCGCGGGGCGGGTTCAACCGGGGCAGAAGGCACTCATTACAGTTGACGCGGCGAACGGCCGAACGGTCGAGGGGACGGTGAAAGAGATCGGCATCCTCGCCGAGAACGGCGGCTGGCGCGACCCGAACCTCCGCGAGTACACCGTGAAGATCACCATCGACGACGACAACGACGACCGGTCGCTCAAGCCCTCGATGCGCTGCGAGGCGACGCTGGTGCTCGGTCGGGTGGAGGACTCGCTGGCCGCGCCGGTGCCCGCCGTGTTCAGCGACGGGCCGGTGCGGTACGTCTACTCGCCGTCGGGCTCGGGCTCGTTGTTCCGTCGCGTGCCGGTGCAGACGGGTCGGTTCAGCGACACCCACGCGGAGATCGTCGCGGGCCTCGAAGTCGGGCAGCAGGTCCTGTTGCGCGAGCCTTCGGCGGGCGAGATCATCGACGAGCCCTGGGAGCAGAGCGAGCTCGAACTCGTCGGCCTCACGCTCAGCGAAGAGGGCGAACCGGTGCGGATGGAAGCGGAGCAAGCGGGTGTGGCAACGCCCGCGGCGTTCCGCGGCGGCTGAAGCACCACGAAAGATTCGGCCGCGCCGTCAGGCGGAGGCCCGGTGATCCACGGCACGCTCGCGCTCGTCCTCGGCCGCATTGTGCAGCCGGCGGGCCTGCGAATCGAGACAGAACTCGGCGCTTGTCTCGGGATAGAAATTGTCCCGGCCGACCTCGTGGCCGTCGATCTCGGCGACGCAGACACCGGTCGTTTTCGCGAGATCGACCGTCGGGCCTTCCGGGATGTTCAACGGATCGCTCGGATCGAGCGCACGCACGCGGGGCTTGCACGGGTTGAGTGAGTCCCAGCCGACAACGACGCCGTGCACGTTGTTCGACAGCGTGACCCGTGCGCCCGGCGGGTAGGGCGGGCAGACGGCGAGCAGGGCGTGCAGAACCGTCGGGTCGAACCACGACGCACGGTCGCCGCGCAGCATCTGTCGCAGCACACGCACGCGCGGGTCGTCGGACTCACCAGTATCGGCGATGCTGAGCCTGTTGAAGGTGTCCGCCGCCGCGATGATCCTCGCGTGCACGTGGATCTGCTCGCCCTCGACCTGTTCGACGCGGCCGTCGGCCATCTTGCGCTCGGGGAAGCCCGTGCCGTCGTACCGCTGGTGATGGTTGAGCACCGCGGCGGCGACTGTCGGGGGTACGCGGCCCTTGATCGCGTCGTACCCGATCTCAACGTGCGCGCGGAAGTCGTCGTTCGACGGGTCCGGGTTCTCGCGGACGCTCCGGCGGCGTGCCTCGGACATCCGGACCACGCCGATGTCGTGCAGCATGCCGGCGATGCCCAGCGGCACGACCTCGCGGGCGCGCGTCACGGTCACGCGCGGCCGCTGATGCTCGAGGTACCACGCGAGCTTCAGGCCCATTAGCGTCGACAGATAGCACACGGTCGACGCATGCTCAAGCTCCTGATCGCTTGCGCGGGCGATGCGGTCGATCATCAACGCCGCTGCGGGCTCGGCCTCGAAGGCCTCGATGAGTCCGGTGACCGCGCCGGCGTACGCCGCGTACTCAAGCTCGGCGTCGACCGCGACGCGGAAGGAGTCGAACAGCTTCGACACGTGCCCCACCACCGCTGCCTGGTTGCGGATGATCTCGGGCGATGTGCGCTTGGTCAGGAAGGCGAGCTCTGGGATGGCGACCCACAGCGTGCGCACGCCGAGGTCGCGCAGGCGCTTGATGCTGCGCGGCTCCAGCTCGTAGCCGGCGCGCAGCAGCACCTGCCCCGGGACGGTCGGGTGGAACGCGGGGATCGCCAGCCGCATGCCGGCCTGGGCTTCGCTTGTTGCAATCCGCAACATGACGGAGACATCGGCGGTTTCCACGCGGTGCATTGCCGCGACCGCCCGGAATGGGTCGGTTGCGGGACGCGGGCATGCCGCGGATCAGCGTGTTGTTGCGAACAGAACGCCAAGATAGCCGCCGTAGAGTCCGAGAAGCAGGACCCCCTCGATCCGGGAGATGTTCCGCCCGACCAGCATGATCGGCAGACACGCGACCGTGAGCAGGAGCATGGCCGGCGCATCGCGGTTCCAGAAGCCCTCGGGTGCTTCGAGCTGGACCGGCGAGAACAGGGCCGTGAAGCCCAGCACGCAGAGCAGGTTGAAGATGTTCGACCCGATGATGTTGCCCACGGCGATGTCTGGCTCCTTGCGGAAGGCGGCGATCGCCGACAGTGCGAGCTCGGGGACGCTGGTACCGAACGCGACAAGCGAGAGGCCGATGACCGCGGCCGGCACGTTGAGCATCGTCGCGAGCGCCTTCGCGCCATCAACCAGCAGGTCCGACCCGAAGAAGAGCATCGCGAGGCCGACGACGACATAGACGATGCTGCGCGCGATCCCGGTGTCGCCGGGCGAAGCGCCGACCTCGTCGTCGAGCTCTTGGGCGGCTCGGACGAGTTCGGACGCCTCTTCGCCGTCGGCGGTTCGCTTGCCGTTGAGATACGCGAAGGCAATAAACCCGAGCAGCGCCGCGACCAGGACCGCGCCCTCGACGCGGTGTGCGCCGCCACCAAGCATGAGCAGCACCGCGCCCACCGTGACCGCGACCATGATGACTGCTTCTTTGCGGATCACCGACAGCCGAACGGGGATCGGGCAAATGACGGCGGTGACACCGAGGATCAGCCCGATGTTGGCGATGTTCGAGCCAACGACGTTGCCGACAGCGAGGCCGGGCTCGTCCTTGAAGACCGCCCCGAGCGATCCGCCGAGCTCCGGCGCGCTGGTGCCGAACGCGACGACGGTCAGGCCCACAACGAACGGGCTGATACCCATCGCCGTGGCAAGCCGCTTCGCGCCCTTGACAAGAACCTCGGCCCCAACCACCAGCAGCGCGATGCCGCCGACGAGCATGGCGATGTGCCAGAGTGCGATCACGCCGCAAGACTAGCGGCGCAGCGGGGCCGACGCGGTCGCATCGGCGGCGCTCAGCCGAAAGCGCTCGGGCAGGCGCGGCAGCAGCACCACGACGGCGCGGCGGCGGACCGGCTCGATCGCGCCGGGCACTGCCGAGGTCAGCATCGCCTCGCCGAGCGTCGGGGTCAGCGGCACGGGCGGGCCCTCGGCGATCGGCTCGGGGGCAAGCCCCGGTTCGGGCTCCGCTTCGGCTGCCACCGATGCGTTTGTGTGCTCCGCCATCGGCACGATGACCAGTGCCGTGTCCGACGGGACGCGCATGGTGGCGCGGAGCCTCGGAAAGACGACGCCGGCTTCCAGCTCGCTCTGCATCGCGGGCAGCTCGAACGGGGAACCGACAGCGGCGCGGCGCTCGAGCTGCACGGCGAGCTCGAGGTGCATCGCGGGATCGGTCACGACCTCGCCGGGCGCCGTCCAGCAGCGCATCAGCATGCGGAGCCGGCCCGCGGGGGACTTCATGACGCCGTCGGCGAGCTCGATCGCTGTGCCGGCGTTGATCGCTCGACCGCGGACCGCCTCCGACCAGTCGGGCGACTGGCCGAACCAGTCGCGCTGCTCGGGGCCGATGACGCGGATTCGTTCGCGCAGCTCGGTCAGCTCGTCGGTCGGGATCGCGATGACTCGGAAGCCGCTCGCGCGCCAGGCTTGCCGGACCGAGTCGAGCATCGGCGTTGGCAATGCCTCGTAGCGTTTGATCGCGTCGGCAAGGACGTCGTCTTGGTCCTGGGTGACCCAGACGCGCATCTCGAGCCCGTTGGTCGCGCCCATGATCGCGGGCTGCGCGGGGTCCATCAGCTCTTCGGGCGAGGGCAGCGGCTTGACGCCCGGCGAGGGCGCACATCCGGCGAGAGCCAGCGACGCCGCGAGCAGCCAGATGAGTCCGGCGCGCAAGAGCATCACGCGTCTCGCGGCCCGAAGTCGTTGATGCGGTCGATCAGCTTGCGGACGAGCCCGAACTTGTGCCGGGTGTGCGTGAAGGCGAGACGCGGCAGGTCGAGGTGATCCTGCTCCTCGGCGTAGGCGCCGCACTGCACGATCCGGCCCGACTTGACCAGCACGCCGAACTCGTCGTTGAGCGCCTGCACGCCCTCTTCGCTGATCGGGTGGTTGATGCGGATCACAAGGTCGTCGCGCACGTACCGCGAGCTGTGGTACGTTCGGTAGAACCGCTCGACGATGTCGACGGCCTCTTCGGGCGTGTGGCACACTTGGTAGAGGCTTAGGTCTTCCTCGCTGATCATGCCGTTGTTGAGCAGGCGCTCCTTGACGAAGTCGTCCCACAGATCCCAGTACGGGATGCCCTCGCCCTCGAGCAGGACGATGGGGACCATCGAGCTCTTGCCGGTCTGGATGAGGGTCAGGACTTCGAAGGCCTCGTCCATGGTGCCGAAGCCGCCTGGGAAGAGCGCGACGGCGTCGCACTGGCTGAGAAACATCAGCTTGCGCGTAAAGAAGTACCTGAAGTTGATCAGCTTGCTGTCGCCCTCGATGACGCTGTTGGCGGTCGTCTCGAACGGCAGGCGGATGGCAACGCCGAAGCTCGCGTCGCGGCCCGGGCCCTCGTGACCCGCCTTCATGATGCCGTCGCCCGCGCCGGTGATGGACATCCAGCCCTTCTCGGCCATGAGCCGGCTGAACTCGACGGCAGCGGCATAATCGGGGTGGTCCTCGGGCGTGCGCGCGGATCCGAAGATCGTGATCTTCTTGGCATGGTCATACTGCGCGAAGACGCGGTAGGCGTAGCGGAGTTCTTTGACGGCGAGGGCCATGAGCTTGAGCTCGCCGGTGTCTCGGCCGTCTGGAATCAGCTTGAGCCCCGCGGTGACCAGGTCGCGGACGAGCCTGTGCTCGAAGCTGGTCTGCTCCGCGCCGGTGACGTTCTCGATCAGCTCGGAGATCTGGTTCTGCACAGCCGGGTCGTTTACGCGCAGCTGCGTGGGCTGCTCGGGAGGCGCGGCGGACTCGTCGGCGACGAGGTCCATGGGCGGGTCGAGCTCTTGCCGCTGCTGTCGGTCGCTTGTCATGGCTGCTCCAGTGGACTTGAAGGTGCGGCGGAGATGGCCACCGCCGATCGCGG
>JBCBMF010000172.1:0-6231 GCA_039822905.1 Planctomycetota bacterium | reverse complement strand
CATGGGCGGGTCGAGCTCTTGCCGCTGCTGTCGGTCGCTTGTCATGGCTGCTCCTGTGGACTTGAAGGTGCGGCGGAGATGGCCACCGCCGATCGCGGAGGCCTGCCGTCACGGTAGCGGCCGCGGATGTCGCGGATCCGCAGCGCCCGGCGTTCGATCTGATCCAGCTCGCCCTCGCCGGCCTCGTCGCCGCCGGCCACGAGGCTGCCGAGCAGCCGCCGCCCGCTGGGCAGGACCAGCACCGACGTCTCGGGGTTCTTGGCCGTGCCGGTGATCGCGACCTTGCCAAACTCGTCGAGCAGCACGTCGGCGAACCGGCTGATGATCGGCAGCGGGCTGATGCTGCGGGTGTAGAGCACCATGTCGAGGTCGAACGTCGGGAGCGTGATCAGCCCGAAACCGAAGACCTCGACCGTCTTGCTCTGCACGCTGATGTGCTCGCCGACGATGGTGTCGCCGTCGATCGCGAGGTCGGCGGTTGCGAAGTCGAGCGACTCACCGGTGGGCGGTTGGAGGGCCTTGATTTCGATTAGGCGGTTGAGCAGCGGCACGCGGAACAGCTCGCCGCCGGCGACCCGGAGGGACACCTGCCCGCGACGGGTCTCGTCCTGCTCCACGGTGCCCGCGAGCGCGACCCGGCCCTCGATCCGCGCGCCGGTGTCTTCGCGGGGCGAGGCCAGCTCCGCGGCGCTTGCGAGCCCATCGCCGAACGCCTGCAGCTCGTCTTGCATCGCCGTGAGCCCGAAGCCTGTGAACGCGGCGTTGATGGTGTAGGTCGGGGCAGCGGCGTCGTCGGTTGGGACAAGCACACCGTCTCCCCAGACGCGGCCCGTCTCGCGCCCGCTGGCGGAAAACGTCGGCACCGCGATGCGCCCGGGCACATCGGCGTCGCCCTCGACGCGGACGCGGGCGTCGCGCAGCTCGACGCCGGCCGCCCTCGCTTGCTCGGCCCGGGCCAGGATCAGCATGTCCATCGGCGCCGACCCGTCGGCCGTCGGTTTGCCGGTCGCGCGGGTCTTGGTCTCGATCCGCGCCGAGCCGGAGACGCGATCCACGGGCATGCCCAGATCCATCGACGCGTTCTCGAACGTCAGCAGGCCGGCAAAGCCTGCCGACGGAGCCTCGCCGGTCTTTGCGGTGAGCTTTGCGTCAGCCAGCGTGAGGCGGCCCTCGCACTCGACGGCAAGCTTGGCCAGATCCGCGTCGAGCTTGTCGAGCAGCAGAGCCCGCAGATCGGGCGACAGACTCTGGGCCTCCACCGCAAGATCAATGGCAATGCTCGCGCCGCCGACACCGTCCGGCGTGAGCGAGCCATCGGCGAACACCGAGAAGCCGTCGCCGTCGCCGCGGAGCCCGTCGATCCGCGTCCGGCCCGGCACGGTCACGATGGCACCTTCGGTGATGTCGACCCGAACGTCGCGGCCTCGGCGGAAGATCGCGCCCCACGACGGGCGGAGCGTGTACATCGGTCTCGCGATGCGCTCGATGCCGGGTGTCGTTGCGGCGGGCACGGTGATGCGGGGCTCGAGCGTCGCCTGGAGCTCGAACGCGCCCCGCGCGTCGTGCGAGAGATAGTCCTCGGCGAACCGGCCGCCGAGCTGCTTCTCGACGAACGCGCGGGACAGCGCCGACTCGAACCGGCCGTCGGTCAGGGCGATATCGAGCTCGTATGCGGGGCGTGACGAGCCATCGGGCGGCGTGAGCACCAGCGTGCCGTCGGCGTGGAAGCTGCCGGCCGGCTCGCCGTCGAACCCGAGGTCGCCCGCAACGTCGCCGAGTTCGAGCTGCGCGAGCCCTCCGCCGGCCTCGGCATTCGCGCGGATCACGATCGACCCGGTCGGGCGTTCGCTCGTCACGCGGCCGCCGTACTGCGCGACCGACACATCGGCAAGCCCCATCAACTCCACCGTGGTCTCGGCGTCGCCCCGGCCGTCCGACGCGATGAGCACCTCGGCGTCGCCCCGACCCAGCGGGTCGAACTCGTCCTTCAACGCGGCGATCGCCTCGGCGGCTTCCTTGTTGAAGACGTGCACCATCTGCTCGAAGGGCGTCGAAGCCCGCACCCCCTGGATGCCGATGCCGGCGTGCGTCGCAAGATCGCGCGACGGATCCGACCAGTCGAGATCGATCGCGAGTTGCACATCCGTGGGGCTGTCGATCGCGTCGTCGCCCGAGACATCCGTGAACGCGGCGTCGGACTGGATCGTCAGCCCGTGGTGCGTGAGCTCCACGACGCCCGTCGCGTCGCCGAGGATTAGAGGCGGACGGCCCTCCATCGGTTCGGTCAGCACGCTGATGCGATCGAGCCCCATGGAGACCGCGAAGCGGGGTCGCCCGGACTCATCGCCCCACAGAATGCCGGCCGGGTCGGTATCGCCGTGGAATCCCAGTTCGCGGACGACGTTCGCCGCGCCGATCCGCGCCGGGTCGCGGCCCACGGGGCCGATCGCGTAGCTGAGCAGCTCGCCCGCGCGCATGCGGTCGGCCTGGAACCGCAGATCGGGCCTCGGCTCGTCGCCCGCGACGTCGATGGTGCCTTCGATCGAGCCGCTGATCGCGTTGACGGGCACGGCTGAGCCGCGGGTGATCGTGATGACGTCATCGTTGATGCGCACCGCGAGGTCGCGCACACGGATCGGCAGCGGGAACTGCTCGGGCACGAAGACGGCGTCGGCGATGTCGGCGTGGATGTCGGTGTCCCACCGGCCCTGGCCGCCCGCGGGCTTAATGAGTGTGAGCAGCAAGCCGAGCCGACCGCCGAGCTCGACTTCGGGCGCCGAAGCGGCGTGCTGCGCCATCTGCCGAACGGTTTCGAGCGTTGGGGTGGCGGCTGCTTTGCCGTCGATCGCGAGCAGGGTGAGCTGGGCCTTGGCGTCTTGCAGCGTCTGTTCGACGACATCGCGCTGCCCGGTCGGCACGACCAGCGCGCGGGCGACGAGCTCGTTGTACTGCCGTTTGTTGAGGATCTCGCGGAGCGCGGCGCGGTGCTCGGGCTTCATGGCTGCGCGGAAGGTGTCATCTATGGGAATATCGAAGACCTCGACCTCGAGATCGAAGCCGGCCTTCTCGCCGAGCGGGCTGACCGCTCCGCTCGCCGAGAGTACGGCACCGGTGGGCGCAACGCCCCAGATCGAACGGATGCGCAGGCGATCCTGATCGAACTCGATCTCGCCCTGCACATCTTCGAACTGGTAGGGGAACTCGTAGAACGCGGTCGCGCCGCCCGAGAGGCGGACGATGCCGCGGTAGGTCTGCGGGATTGCGGCGCCGAAGCCCTCATCGCTGCCAGAGATCACGCCGTTGAGCCGGACCTCCGCCGAGACGTTCGCGGTCGGGCTGAGGGCGACGATCTGGTTCTGGTCTGCGAACCGCGCGAGCACCTCGCGCACGGCGGCGGGCAGAAAGGGCAGGAAGTCCGAGTCCTCGCCGAAGCCGAACTCGCTGACCGTCACCGTCGCCGAGTAGGGCATGCTCTCGCTCGCCCGACCTTCGAGCAGCGGCCGGATGTCGGCATTCAACTCGACCGCGTACGGCACACCCGCGAGAACGCCCGCGACCTCAGCAATGAACTGCCGCTGCTCGAGCCGGAGTCGGCCCGATGTGTCGCTCAGCCGGAGCGTGTCCTCGGACTGGTCTTCCTGCGCAAGCGGCAGCGTGACGGCAACGCCGCCGAGCTCGGCCGCCGCGCTCACACGCTCGTACCCAGGGCCGGCGAGCACGATCGCGACCTCCGCGACATTGCCCTCGATGTCGAGGTCTTCGAGCAGCGGCTGCACGGCCGACGGCGCCGCCTTTGGCAGCCACTCGTCGAACGCGAAGTTGTCGAGCTTGATCTCGATGCGCTCGGGTTCGATTGAGCCCGTGACAACAACGCCGGTTGGGATCTCGATGTCGCCGCCGCCCGCGGCGCTGAGCACCTCGCGCAGCGCGAGCGTGAGCGCGGGTCCCTCGACGTCGCGTTGCGGCGCGAGGCCGCCCTCGACACGCACGCGGCGGAGCGTCCGGTACGTCTCGCCGCTGTGCTCGCCCCAGTCGATCGCGCCGCCGTTGACGTACACGGCCGGCAGCCGATCGGGCGGCGCCCCCCCGCCGCCGTCGCCAAGGCGAAGACCCGAGAGGTTTGTCCTCGGCCGGTCCGCGGGTGCGGCATCGATGCTCACGCGGAAGGTCGGCTGGTCGAGCGTGATCGCGTTGATCGCGCCAACGCCGCCGAGCAGTTTCGTCGGCTCAACGTCGGCCGTGAGCTTCCGGATGGTCAGGATCTCGCCGGGCCGGCCCCCAACGGTGCGCGAACGCATCGTGACATCGTGCAGCACGATCTGTTCGAGGCCGATGTCCCAGCTCGCCGCGGCGATGTCGGCGTTCAGCGAGTCGCCCACGCTGGCGATGATGAACCGCGGCAGCACCGCGTGGAGCACGAGCGCCACGATCGCGATCAGCGTGAACGGCAGGATCACGGCGTACCGCATCACGTTTGCCTTCTTCCGGCTGAGCCCGCGCGCGACCAGCCGCCGCTTTAGAAGCGGCTTGCCCGGCGGCGGTGAACCGGTCTCGTGCTGATCGTCCTTCACGCGGCGGTGTCCATAGCAACGGGCAGAGTGGGCTGAACGTCGGCCCGCAGCGACGGTCTGTTCGGTCTGTTCATCGGCAGCCGCAGGGGCCGACCGGCAGTTCACGCTGGGCGCGGTGTCCCACCACCATGCCCGAGCGCAAGGGTAGTCAGATCCGGTGCCCGCATGGTCTCAGCCGGCTCAGACCACCGATGCCGATCGGAGTTCGTCAGGGAGCGGCCTCGGCTTGCCGTCGCGCCCGCAGCACGCCAGCTCGATCGTCGCCTCCGCGGCAACGTGCCCATCGACGGCTTGGCCACCGGTCTCGACAACCACAACCTCGTAGTCGTGCGTGATCCGTGCTCGGCCGACGGCCTGCACGCGTGTGCGGACCTCGACCACGTCGTCGTAGGCCACAGGCTTCCGGTAGCGGACGTCCATGGTACGCACCATGAGCAGCACGCCGGCCCGCTCAAGATCCGCATAGCTCGTGCCGCGGTTCCGCAAGAGCTCGGTCCGGGCGAGCTCGAACCACGCGACGTAGCTCGAGTGGTGCGCAACGTTCATCGGGTCGCACTCGCAATAGCGGACACGGACCGGGGTGATGTGCCAGGTGTGGGCGTCGTCGGGCATGCACGATCCTAACCTTGTTGGCTGTGAACGACGAGACCCGCCATCTCGACGACGACGGTGTCCGCGTCGCGAACATCCGCAAGCAGGACATCACCGTTCGCCGGTTCATGACGGGCGACGCGATCCCCGAGATCACCGGGCTTCTGCACCGGGCGTACGCCCGTCAGCGCGCGCTCGGGCTCGACCCGCTCGCCGGGCGGCAGGACGAATCGACAACCCTTGACCGTGTGCTTGCGAGCGAGGCCTACCTCGCCGTTGCGGATCACGCGGGCGCAGAGTCGGTCGTCGGCATCATCCTGTTCAACGAGCACGAGAAGGTGTCGTTCCCGCCGAGCTTCCTCGAGCCCGGCACGGCGCACTTCGCGATGTTCGCGGTCGACCCACAACTCCAGGGCATCGGCGTCGGCGTTATGCTGCTCGAACGCTGCGAGCAGCGGGCCCTTGAGATCGGTGCCGACCGGCTCGCGCTCAGCATGGCCGAGCCGGACGCGTCGCTCCGGCGGTATTACGAGCGGCGGAGCTACGAGTTCGTTGAATACTGGCAGTGGCCGTACACGAATTACCGGAGTGTGATCTTGGCGCGTCAAATCCCCTCGGCGGCCGCGGAGTACTGACATGCACACGACGCTTCGACTTGCTCTCTGCCTGGTCGCCCTGCTCCCAGCACTCGCCGGTGCTGCGCAGCAGCATCAGTTCGGGCACGTGATCTACGAGCTGCCACAGCACTGGGAGCTCGGCCGGGTCGATGACTATCAGCTCATCTACTCCGACGATGATGAGGTCGGCTACTACGCGTCGATCAGCATCCACGGCGGCTTCGAGCTGGGCGGCACGGATCCCGAAGCCGCGCTCCGCGAGCGGATGAAGCTCGTGCTCGATGACGACGAGACGGCCGAGCCGTTCGGCGACATCCAGACCTCGACCGCCGGCCCCCGGACGCTGCTGATCGCGGGCGAGCGGCTTGGACGACGCAAGATGCGGATGCACGCCCTCAGCGTTTCGCGCGGCTGGGCGTATCACGCGTTCCTCGATGCGCGCATCAACCAGG
>JBCBMF010000171.1:0-6287 GCA_039822905.1 Planctomycetota bacterium | reverse complement strand
GAGGGGATGATCGACGACTACTGGCAGATGCGGTACAAGCGGACGCAGCAGGCGTTTTACAGCAACGAGCTGCCATACGTCTCGACGCACGTGATCGACAACGACGACAAGGACCCGGTGCTGAACCACATCCGGCAGCTCGGCTTGTTCAACCGCGAAGAGGACAACGTCAAGGTGGTGTATCACCCCGACTTCATCAGCCCGGCGAGCCCGCTGTGGGGGATGGACTACGAGCAGTTTGTGCGGGGCTGTCACGTGGGCGTGTTCCCAAGCGCGTACGAGCCCTGGGGCTACACGCCGCTGGAGTGCGTGGCGATGGGCGTGCCGGCAATTACGAGTGATCTTGCCGGCTTTGGGCGATATGTCGCGAGCCGCCTGCCTGACCACGACAAGTGGGGGATGAACGTGGTGCGTCGGCGTGGGCGGTCGTTCTTTGATGCGGCGGCGGAGCTGACGCAGCACCTGATGCGGTTCTGCGAGCTCGATCGGCGGGGTCGGATCTCGCTGCGGAACGCGATTGAGGAGCGGAGCGGGAGATTCGACTGGTCGGAGCTGGTCGGGGCGTACGGCAAGGCTCACGAGCTGACGCTGTCGCGCATCGCGGCCGGTGCCGGGTGATGGCCGATGAGCCGCCGCCGAGAGTGGAGCTGTACACCGACGGTGCGTGCTCGGGCAACCCGGGGCCCGGCGGCTGGGGGCTGATCCTGCGGCACCCGGCAAGCGGGAAAGAGATCGAGCGGTCGGGTGCCGAGGCGGACACGACGAACAACCGGATGGAGCTGACCGCCGTGATCGAGGGGCTCAAGCTCCTGACCCGACCCTCTCGGGTGCTGCTTGTTTCGGACTCGAAGTACGTGCTGGACGGGCTTGAGAGCTGGATCGCGGGCTGGAAGCGGCGGGGCTGGAAGACGGCCGCGAAGAAGCCGGTGAAGAACGAGGCGTTGTGGCGCGAGCTGGACGAGCTTCGCAATAGGCACGAGGTGACCATGCGCTGGATCCGCGGGCACGCGGGCCATGCCGAGAATGAGCGGGCGGATGCGCTCGCGGTGGCCGCGCGCGAGGCGCTGTCGTCCCGATAAGTTGGACCGGATCTGTTGGTCCACCCCCTCGTATCGATGCGGCGCCCGCCGAGTCGGCGCAGTCGGTATTGGCGTGCAGGTCGGCAGAAGCCGGTGGCGTTGACCGCGTCCCCCCGTCAACCGGGCCCAAC
Organism: Planctomycetota bacterium; assembly: GCA_039822905.1. Lineage (GTDB taxonomy): Bacteria > Planctomycetota > Phycisphaerae > Phycisphaerales > UBA1924 > JANQQZ01. The sequence goes on along the minus strand of JBCBMF010000171.1, from coordinate 5,077 downwards.
CTTGGACCGATCCTGCTATCCAGAGCAATGCGCGGCGTTGCGGAGGTGGGTTTGGTCCGAGGAGTCCAGGCGTGATCGATATCAACCGTGTGCTTCAGGCGGCGCAGGATCAGGATTCGTCGGACATCCACCTCGTGTGCGGGTTCCCGCCCATGATCCGCGTGCACCGTGTGATGACGGCGCTCGAGTTCGATATCATCACGCCCGAGGACGGCAAGAAGCTGCTCTCGCAGATGGTGTCGGCCGAGCAGGTCAAGATGTTCGAGCAGAACAAGGACCTCGACTTCTCCTACGAGGCCGAGGGCATCGGCCGGTATCGTGTGAACGCGCACATGCAGAGCGGTGCGCTCGGCTTCGCGTTGCGTGTGATCAAGACCGAGGTTCCGCCGCTGTCGGGCTTGAACCTGCCCGAGGTCATCAGCCGGCTGACGTACCTGCCGCGTGGACTCGTGCTCGTCACTGGTGACACCGGTTCGGGTAAGACGACCACGCTCGCCGCGATGATCCAGGCGATGAACCAGCGGTACCGCAAGCACATCATCACGCTCGAGGACCCGGTCGAGTACCGCTTCGAGAGCGACAAGTCGGTGATCGAGCAGCGCGAGCTGGGTGCCGACATGCCGACGTTCGCGTCGGGCCTCAAGCACGCGCTGCGTCAGGACCCGGACATCGTGCTCGTCGGCGAGATGCGAGACCTCGACACGACGGCTCTCGCGATCACGGCGGCCGAGACGGGTCACCTGGTGCTGTCGACGCTTCACACCGTGAACGCGTCGCAGACGGTCGAGCGAATCATCGATATGTACCCGGCGAACCAGCAGAACCAGATCCGGGCGATGCTCGCGAACACGCTGCAGGCCGTAGTGTCGCAGACGCTGTTCACGCGGATCGACAAGCCCGGCATGGTTCCGGGTGTGGAGATCCTGCTGTGCACGCCCGCGGTTCGGAACCTGATCCGTGAGGCGCGGACGTTCGAGATCCCGAACGTCATCGAGACGAGCCGGGCGCTCGGCATGCAGAGCCTTGATAGCTCGATCGCTGAGCTGTACTTCAACGGCATGATCGGCCGCGACGACGCGATCGCGCAGGCCGCGTACCCGGACAAGCTGGAGCGCGAGCTGGCGGCCTGATCGGCGTTGGTGTAGTCCGAGACGACCACGGGAGCTTCTATGCCCAGTTACAAGTACCAGGTCAAGGACGGCAGCGGCAAGGCGCAGTCGGGCGTGCTCTCGAGCGAGAGCATCGAATCGGCGGCGACGATGCTGCGCGGCCAGGGCCTGCGGGTGATGAACATCCAGCCGGCCTCGTCGGGCATCGACAAGGACAAGCTGATGTCGCGGCTCGCCGAGCTGAACGCCGGCAAGCCCAAGACCAAGCACGTGCTCGACTTCACGACGCAGCTCGCGGTCATGATGCGTGCGGGCATCAACCTCAGGTCGGCCTTGGAAGGCATCGCCGACCAGACCGAGCACCCGACGTTCCGCCGGATCGTCATGGGCCTCAAGCAGGACGTCGAGAGCGGCAAGCAGTTCTCGGAGGCGCTCCAGAAGCATCCGAAGCTGTTCGGCTCGCTGTACGTCAACATGGTCCGCGCGTCCGAGATGTCGGGCTCGTTCAGCGACATGCTCGACCGGATCGCCGAGTACATCGGCCAGCAGATGGAAACGCGGCGGATGGTCGTTGGTGCGGCCATCTATCCCGCTGTCATCGGCACGATGGCGGTCGTCGTGACCGTGTTCCTGCTGGCGTTCGTGCTGCCGCGGTTCTATTCGGTGTTCGAGGGCAAGGAAGAGATCCTGCCGTGGGCGACCAAGTTCCTGATGGGGCTCAGCCAGTTCGTCGTCGAGAACAAGTACTACCTGATGGCGGGCGTCGTGCTTATCGCGGGTGGCATCTATGGGTTCGCGAAGACCGAGGTCGGCGGGTTCTTCTTTGACAAGCTGAAGCTGAACTTCCCGGTTCTCAAGAGTATGTTTAAGGCGCTGTACATCTCGCGGTCGCTGCAGACCATGGGCCAGCTGATCAACGCGGGCGTGCCGATGCTCGATACAATCGCCATCACGGGCGATATCTCCGGTAACCGGCTTTATCGGGGCATGTGGAAGAGCGTCTACACCTCGGTGAAGCAGGGTAAGAAGGTGACCGCGCCGCTGACGCGGACCAAGCTGCTTCCCAAGAGCGTCGTGCAGATGATCGCCGCGGGCGAAGACTCGGGCAAGCTCGGCGAGGTGCTCGACGAGGTCTCGGGCTACTACCACAAGCGGCTGCGCGAGACGATCAAGACGGTTACCGGAATGATCGAGCCCGTCATGATCATTGTAATGGGTTCAGTCGTTGGCTTTATCGCCATGGCGATCGTTCTGCCCATCTTCAAGATGTCCGCGATCGTGAAGTAAGCGAAGGTAGAGCGTGTGGCCCTGTTGTGGTGGGCCGCGCGGGAGGAGTGCCATGCGTCGACACCGCCGTGCACGGAGACGACGTGGATCCCGTCGGGGGTTCACGCTGCTGGAGACGATGCTTACGCTGGTCATCGTGGCTGTTGGTGTGGCGGGTGTCTTTGACGCGTATCAGAACTTCTTCCGAGCGAACGATTGGTCGACGCGCACGGCGACGGCGTCGCTGCTCGCCGCTGAGATCCGCGAGCTTTCTCGGGCGTTCCCGAGGCACGATGCTGTTACCGGGCTAACCGAGGACTCGGGCGCCGCCGTCGGATGGGGCCTTGAGCCCGGCGAGGTGACGATCGACGATTTCGACGACCTCGATGATCTCGACGGCGTGAGGTTCACGTTCTCCGGCACCAACGCCGCTTCGCTCGAGTTTGCTGGGCCGGTGAACGCCGCCGGTGACCTGATTCCGCAGTATGTGATTACAGCGACGGACTCGGCGAGCGGTGCCGAGTTCACCTTTGGATGGCAGCAGGAGGTTGTGGTCGAGAAGGTGAACCCCTTCGACTACAGCGACGTTGTAACGGACGCGCATTCCACGGCGGACCTGGAGATCGATGAGTTCCCGCTGCGTGTCACGGTGATCGTGTCGTACCAGGATCTGCTGGACGCCGGTCCCGTCGAGGTGACGCGCGTCTCGTGGATCGTTCCCTGAGTACTGCGATCAGCGAGTGTGAAGACTGCCGGCGGACGGCCGCCGGGGAGGAGAGACCATGCTTCGATTTGTTCGAGTGCAGAAGCGCATCAAGAGCTTGAAGCGGCTGCGGCGTCGGGGCGTCGCGAGCGTGCTCGCTATGATGCTCGCCATTCTCGTCGGTGCCCTCGCGGCGGCGATGGGCACGGTGACACAGGGCAACCTCCGCAACGCATCGACGCATCTGCATGTATCACGCGCGATGCAGTCGGCCGAGACCGGCCTGGCGATCGCGGAGAAGCGCATCCGCGAGTCGAGCAACCGGTTCGTGCTCAGCCGCGGCGAGATCGACAGCGGTCTCGGACAGCGGCTGTGGAACGGTACATGGACCGGCGGCGATGGCTCCGTCACGGTCATCGATCCGGCGAATGGTCACGCCGAGCCGGGCACGCCCTCGGGCATTGCGCAGGCTCTTGCGTACCGCCACGCGGCGGATACGAACTGGATCGAGCTCGACGGCATCTCCACGAACCTGATCGGCCCCGCGCCGACCGATGCCGGCGCCGAGTACATGCAGACCGGCTGGGTCACGACACGGGCGATCCCGCTCGCGCAGTCGTCGTCCGATTCTGACTTCCCGACCGCATTCCAGATCACGTACGCGCCCCTCGCCAACGGCACCGATGTCCGCGCCATCGTGACGGGGTACGACTTCGATCCGACGCGCCCCGGGCGCGCGATTCGGCGTGTGATCAGCAAGGACTTCCGACTGATCAAGAGCGTGCAGAACGCGATTGTCAGCCAAAGCAGGATTCTGATTGGTAAGAACGTCCACATCGACGGCGACATCGGGACGCGGTACGAGCAGGTCGACGTCGAGAACGGCGATCCGATCGTCATACGTTCTGATTTCTTGGGCATCGATGCCGGTCTTGACAGCAAGCTTGAGGATCTGTTTAACAATCTCGCGCTGCACGACGTCGATGGCGACAACCGCCTGCGCGTCGGGCACCCCGTGGAGCAGGCGGGTCTGCACGTTGACGGCGACACAAGCAACCCGCTGCTGAGCGACGAGGACTACGACGGCGACGGTGATAGTGATGGCGCGTTCGGCGACGTCACAGGCGATGGGTTCGTCGATGAGTTCGACCTCTTCATCAACCACTTTGATGCAGACGGTGATGGCCGTGTCGCGATCGGCGGCTGGCCCGCCGACGGCACACCGGCGGCTCTGGTTTCGCCCGAGTTCACCGAAGACGTCGATCTGGCGTACCTGATCGACGCCAGCAAGCCCGACCGGAACGAGAACGGGATCGTTGGCTTCTTCGATGACGACGGCGACGGGATCTGGGATCCGGCGAGCGAGGACATGCTCGACGTCGATACGTTTTTCGGCGGCTGGGCCGACCAGACGCTTGGATGGCGCGATGGGTTCATCGATTACCGTGATGCGTACACCAAGATCACCGGTCAGGTCGCGCTCAAAACGTCGGCTTCGGCCTGGTCCGCCGAGCAGGGCGATATCTTCGAGAAGATGCGAGGCTCGGTCGGTGGCGGCGACGGTTCGCCGCTGATCTTCGCGGCCAGCGATGATGTTTTGCCCTTCATCGACGAGACCAGCTTCAACCTGAGTCAGTCGGCGTTGTTCTCCGCGGCGGACGGCGGGCCGTTCTGGCAGCAGGTTGCGGACAACCTCGGCATCGGCCAGGCCGCTCTGGCGACGTACATCGAAACCGGAGTCAATGGCGACGACGGCCCCCAGTACGAGCGGCTGGACCCCGATGCCGACGGCGATGGGCTGCCCGACAACTACGCAACGGCGTACTTCGAGTCGACGCCCTTCCTGTCACCCGCGCCGGCGGACTGGTACTACCGCCCGGTGTTCCGGAACATGGTCTTTCGCGATGTTGTCATCCCCGAGGGGCTCAACGGTCTCTTCGAGAACTGCACCTTCGTCGGCGTGACGCTCGTCGACGTCAATACAGACAACACCCATATC
>JBCBMF010000170.1:0-6298 GCA_039822905.1 Planctomycetota bacterium | reverse complement strand
AACTGTGCCGGATTCGTGCCGGATACCTGCACCCTCGAACCGTTTACACGCAACTCGTGCGTCCCATTGCTGTCGGAAGTGAGAAACGTCTCCGAGTTCGGGGGCAAGGTGATCGTTTCGGTACCGTTTAGCCGGCCGAACTCAATTGTCTGCTCCGTATCGTTCGCGTTGCGCAGCCGCCAAACGCTGAGGTCATCGCCGTCCGAGTCTGTCACCATACCGTGCGAAACGATCCGCATACCGGTGCCACCTTTACCAGCATCCGATCCAAGATACTCAAAGGAGTGCTGGGCCGTAGGATCGTTAACAAACGCGTCGACGAGCGGTTCGCCTCCACCACCGATGATCTCGATCGTGTGAATATCGCCGAAGTCTGGATCGTCGATGACGATGCTGCCCACAACCGTCCCGGGGGCCGCGTCCTGCAAGACACTCCCGCCTGTCACTCCAATATCTGTGGGGCTTTCGTTCACATCACGAACCGCAATCGCGATTTCCTGCTCGACTGTTTGACCCTGCGGGTCTGTAGCAACGACTCGAATAGAGTGGGACGCCGCTGCCTCGTGGTCCAGCTCCGCTGCCGTCGTGATCTCGCCGGTCGATGAATCGATCGTGAACAGGCCACCCGCGTCGTCGGCGAGCGCATACGTCAGGCTGTCCCCAGCATCATCGTCTGTGGCCGACGCGGTCCCAACGACTGTTCCAACCGCAGCCCCCTCATCGACGCTTGAGTTGCTCAGTGTCAGATTGTACGGAGCCGTGTTCGGAGTATCGACGATGCCGACGCCGGCCATTGATGCGATCTCCGCCGCTTCGAGCTGCTCGCCGAACATCGCTACATCATCGATCTGCCCAGAAAAGAAGTGCTTGAGGTTGTCGGCCGTGCCGTCGCCGCTCTGCCAAGTGCTCGCACCGATGACCAGCGGCTCGGTGTTTCCAGAGCCGCCCGAGCTCGTTCCGAGACCACCCGTGTACGCGTTCGTATCTACCTGCACACCGTCGAGGTACAGCTCTGCGCCATTCGCCCCGAAAGACACGGCAACATCGTGCCACTCGCCGGCGACGACCGAGTCGCTCGCCGACCGCAGGTAGTAGCTCGAGTCGGTGTCCTGCATGCGGACCTCGATCTGGCCGTTCTTCACCCAGACGGTGAAGTGCCCGCCGTCGTCATAGTACGACGAGTCCTTCGAGAACAGCCCCTGTCTCCCGTTGACGCTATCGGCATTGAACCGAAGGTGCACGGTGCCATCGTTCAGGAGCATGTCATCGGTGTGCTCGATGACGTGGTGGTTCGTGCCGTCGAAGGTGGCGACGCCATCGCTTACCGCCGGATCGCCCACTTCGGTTCCTGGCGCATCACCCGCGACATCCGCGGCCCCGAATTCCGCGAACTCCCAGCGGTGGATGGGCGATTGCGCGTCGATCGCATCCGGCTCCGGCACCACCACGCTTTGGCGGTTCACCGAGACTGAGTCGACGTTGGAGTGGTCGATCGAAAACGCCACCGAGCCGTCGTTCACAACGATCTTGTTCGCACCAACAACGACTTGGTCGGTATCAAAGGTGGAGAGATCGATGGTGTTGGTACCGCCGTTGCCGTCAACCGTGTACGCGGCACCGTCAACCGGCTGGCTAAACGCAAAGGTGTCGTCGAAGTCGGATCCGACCACACCCTCGATGCTGGTCAGCGTGTCGGTGCCATCACTTCCGGTGTCCTGCGCAACACCGTCAAGCGTAATGTCAACGGTGACCGCGGCAGAAGCGGTCGAGTAGTCGACGGTGTCGTGATCTTGACCACCATCGAGGCTGTCGTCACCTGCGTTTCCGGCCAGCGTGTCATCGCCGCTTCCGCCGCTAATAGTGTCGTTGTCGGCACCACCGCTGATCGTGTCCTTACCGGCTCCGCCGACGATCGTGTCGTTCCCGCTGCCGCCCTCGATGGTGTCTCGGCCGGTGCCACCGTCCAGAACATCGTCGCCGCCATTCCCGAAGAGCAGGTCGTTGCCGCTGCCCGCGTCGGCGACGTCGTTGCCCGACGAACCATGAAACTCATCGGCCCGGATCGTCGCACCGTCCTGCGATTCGCCGGTGTCCGCGTCGACCCAACTCGCCGACATCAGCACACGCTTCTCGAGCGACTCGATGTCAAACCGCGGCGTGCGGCCCTTGTCGGAGCCCTGCTTCGGATCACCCTTGCGTTTGCGACGCTTCTTGAACATAGACCGGCTCCGTCAGGTTGTTGAATCACACCCTGGGGAGAGGTCGGTCGTCCCGAACAGCCGGTGCAGCTCTCGATACCGGCTCCCCGAAGGTTCGAGACCCCAGGATCGGCACAACCGCTACAGGCTTTCGCTGGTCGGACGCCGTTACCGGACGGCGCCGGCGTCACGCCGACGCAGCACGAGTGTCTCGGCGAGATCGCTTGGCTCGAGCCCGAACACCGGAAGCAGCGGCTTCACGCGGTTGCTCATCGAGATCGGCACCCGATCGACGACTCGCATCGTTTCGAGCGGGGGCGGCGACATGCCATGCAACGAAGAGGCCCAGCCAACAAGCTCGGCGGCATGCCAAAGCGTCTCGGATGACCATGGGCGGCTCCGCAGCGTGACACCCTCACCCAACGCTCGCTTCACGCGCGTCAGGACTTTGGAGGACGCACCAGCCGGCGCGGTCGCCGCGAGAACAAGATGGCCGGCAGGCTTCACGAGAGGCTCGAGATTCGCGATACTCTGCGAGGTTCTCGCCGCTTCCATGCAGTCGACGACAACGGCATCGAACTCGGTACCGACACGGAACGAGCGCGATGCGCGTGTGATGGAGTCACCTCGCCGCCCGGCGAGCCGGACTCCTCGTTCGGCTCGCGGTCCCAGGGTCAGGATCGACGACGGTACCGATCTGAGATCGTTGAGTGCATGCGCAACCGATTTGACGACCGCATCCGAATCGGTCACCGCCCGGCCTCGACGCGAAGCCAAAACCTTGTCGACCTCGCTGATCCTCTCTTCAAGCTCAGCGAGCTCGGCATGCACATCAGCCGACGCATCGGGCTGCCTCGAAATGCTCCGGCGACAGTTCTCGAGAATCTGACGAGCGACGTCGAGGTTGTCGGCGGTCTTCTGCCCCGCGTGGACTGTCTGCCACGCGACGAGTTCCGTCGCGGTTTCGAACCGGGCGTCTTGTTCCAAGAGCCTGAGCCACAGGTCGTGGTCCATCGCAAGGTGATTCGACTCGTCCAGACCCCCAACGCGCTCAATGGCCGATCGTCGGATGAAGGCTTCAGGCTGCACGATGCTCGCCCCCGCGAACCACCGCGAGAGCGGGAGGAGCAGGTCTCGGCGGCTCGCAAGATCCGGGTGCCTGGGCGAGAATACCGTCGCGCCCGACGGATCGACGAACTCGCATCGGCCGACCAGCACATCGCAGCCGTCGCAATCGCCCGCGACGAGCCGACGCACGATATCAGCGGCCCCTGGCGCGAACCGATCGTCCGCGTTCACCCATGCAAGCCACGTACCTCGCGCCACCGTAAATCCACGGTTTATCGCGTGAGACTGGCCGCGATCGGGTCCGCGAAGCACAGCGGATACCGGCGAGCCCTCTGAAAGCATCGATCGTTCGGCGAGATCGAGCGTGCCGTCGGTCGATCCGCCATCGGCGATGATGTGTTCGACACCGCCCGGAACAGCTTCAGCAAGTCGTGCAACGCTCGACAAGCACGCTTCGAAAAACTGACCACCGTTCAGAACCGGCGTCACAACGCTGAGGACAGGTTCGCGCGGTGTCACACGTAAGAATAGTGCCTCTCCGTCGGCGTGAGCGACACGGCCTGCCGGCATCGGTTGCTTGGACCGTGGACGAGCGGTATCGTGCCGCGATGCTTCCCGCCGAGCCCGTTGGTAGACCGGATCACACGGAACCCGAGCACCGCGGCGGTGCAACCCCGATTGGGAGTCCCGTGGTTGTGCGCGAAGGCGCAAGTCAGTTCCTGACGCAGGCGGCTCGCGACCTTAAACCCGACGAGTTTCCGCGTGTCCTGGTGATCGCGACGGTCAGCTTCAACTGGGAAGCCGGCGGCGGCGTCACCATGTGCAACCTCTTCAAGGGGTGGCCCCAGAGCCGAATCGCTCAGATCTACACCTACGGTGTCCGCAACAAGGACAAGTCGGTGTGCCGCACGTACTACCGGCTTCCGCCAGTCGACCGCCAGCTGGAACTCGCTGAGGGACGCGGCCTGTTCGGGAGCGGGCCTATCGCGAAGGCCCTCCGGCGAGGCCGAGCCCACCGAATGCTCCGGCTCGAGCACCAGTTCCAGGAGGCCATCGCGTTCGCGCGGAAGTTCAAGCCGGACGTCGCCTACGTCAGACCGCTAGACAAGCCCAGCAGCTACTGGTGGCTCGGGCACGACCTGTGCAAGCTGCTCGGTATTCCTTACGTCACACACATCATGGATGACTGGCCGGCGAGGTACGCCGACGACGCGAAGGCGGGTTCCAACTCGGATATCCCGCGGGGCATCCGCGGCGGGCTCAAGGCTCGGCGGATGGCATCGGCAGTCCAGAAGACCATCAACGGGGCCGCGACAAACATCGCGATCAGCCCCGAGATGGCGTCCGCCTTCACCGAGCGGTACGGACGACCGTTCGAGGCATTTCATAACACGGTGAACGTCAAGCAGTGGGCGTCACTGCGCGCGGCGAGACCCGGCGGACGGGCGGGGATCGACCGCCCGTTCGTCGTCCGCTACGTGGGCGGCCTCATGGCCGACAAAGAGCGGCGATCGCTCCAGGAGATCGCGCTCGCTGCGCGAAAGCTGCACGACGCGGGCCGCAAAGTCAGATTCGAGATCCACTGCGGACCCGCGTGGAACGACGAGGTCGACGAGCATCTCGCCGACGAGCCGGTCACAGGTCGCGGGGCTTTCTTGAAGCAGGTCGAACTCCCTCGTGTTCTGAGCACCGCGGATCTCGTGGTCCTACCGATCAACTTCGATGAGCGATCGCGCAAGTACGTCGGACTCTCGATGCAGACCAAGGGGCCCGAGTACATGGCATCGGGTGCACCGATTCTTGTCTACGGCCCGGCGACGAACCCGAACGTGCGGTATGCGAAAGACGCCGGGTGGGCGGTCGTGATCGACCAGCACGATCCCACCGGAGACGCCATCGCTCGGACGATCGAGGGCATGATGCACGACCCCTGCGTCGCCTCCCGCACCTCGGCGCGTGCGGCCGACGTGGTCGAACGCAATCACGACGCGTCGGTCGTTCGGACGCGTTTCCGCGCGGTTGTTCGTGATGCCGCTGGGCATTCGGTCCCGACGGCCTAAAGCTACGTCGCCTGCGAGGCCCCGACGAAGTCCTCGAGAGCGGCTCGCTCAAAGAGATCGAGGTGACCGCCGACGGTCGCGTTGACGATCACACGCCCGTCATCTTCGTAGGCCGACTTCGCGAGCCGGTACATCGCTTCCATGTTGTCAACGTCGGCGGCGTGCCACTTCTTGCCCTTGAAGTACCGCGGATCGAAGTGGTTCGCATCGGCTTCGGTCTGCTCGACGACATCGCCCTCGACAAACTCAGCACTCTGCCGGTAGCTGTGGTCGAAGCCGACGAGCGCCACCCGCCTGTACCCGAGCCCGAACGCGAGCTGCATGTGAAAGAAGCTCACCGTGTGACGCCACGAGATGTTCTGCGTTATATCCTTGCTGAACTCTGGATAGCCAACGGAATCAACGAACAGCGTGTCGTCGTCCTCGGCGATGCAGTACCCCAGCCAGTACGGAAAGACCTTGGTCACCCCTCGGATAAGCCCGAACGCAGCGGCGCCCTGCTCGGCCACGAGGTTGTTTACGACGCAGAGGTATGTCGCTCGTTCGAAGAGTTCCGGCTTGAGGTACGCGTAGTTGCTCACGAACACGTCCACGTCATCGAGCAGCGATAAGTCAGTCTGATTGAGGCTCGGGCCGTTGCCCACGATCACGGCGGTATCGGTCTTACGCTCAGCAGCGATCGAAGCGAACCGCTCGTGAGCCCGCTTTGTTTGCGCCTGATGCCACGCCGACTGAAACGCCCATCGCTGCTCGCCCACCGTATAGCAGCGGAAGCCATCGCCGCTCTGGACATCCGGCCCGACAGGCTTGCAGATCTGCGTCAAAGAAAGTCCAGCATCGGCCATCGCCTTTCGCGTTCGCCGAGCGCCTGCAGGTTCGTCGGTGAGTGCCTTGCGCGGGGCATAGCCGCTGTTGTGCGCACGAAGGATCCGGGCGGTTTCACGCCCAACCGCATCCTGATCGATCTCACTG
>JBCBMF010000169.1:0-6301 GCA_039822905.1 Planctomycetota bacterium | reverse complement strand
CCTGCAGGATCTGGCGATCAAGGCTGAGATCGGCGACCAGCTGCTTCAGCTTGCGATTCTCTTCCTCGAGCGCTCTCAGCCGGCGGATCTCGGCTACGCCCACCCCGGCGTACTTCTTCTTCCACCGGTAGAACGTTTGCTCAGAGACACCCATCTTCCGGCAGACATCCCGGACGGCAGCGCCGCCCTCGGCCTGACGCAGCGCGAACGCGATCTGCTCCTCGGTGAACCTGCTCTTCTTCATCGGATCGACCTCCGTACAGAGGCCGGATTGTCTCAGAATCTCTCACCTCTCGCATGGATCAGGAAACGGGTACGAGCGCATGCCGACAGGGCCTTGCCTAATTGGACGCACAATGACGGCGTCAGAGCCTCTACCCCGCCGGCGGAGCGTGCGCACCTCACGAAGGGCTTCTCGTGTTCGCCATCGCATACGGGCACGGCTTGCTCAACGAGCACGATCTGATCGCCGTACTCCTTGCTGGGCACCGCTTACAGTTGCACCAGCCAGGCCGCGTTCCAGAAGCAGCAGACTTTGCAGCGCCCGGCTGGCTCCGGGAGCACCCGGACCAGCTTGCAGCGATCAATTGAGTTCGCGACGCGCTCGCCGACATCGAACTCAAGAGCGGCGAGCGGTCAGTTGTCGCTGCCGATCGCGCGGCCATGCTCAAGTTTGCGGGCGGTGCTTGCGCCATGCTGCGTTGCGTGCCCCCGCCCGGGAAGGAGACAATCGTCAGACAGGACCAATGGGGCCTGCCGGTCCATGGGTACCGATTGAGTCGCCTGAACTCAGTGACGATGCCGCATGATTCGGAAACCGACAACATCGTCGCGGCTTGGTCGCCGAGCACGGCATCGACAAGCAATGGCTGTTTGAGGTTGGTATGTGCGCGTCGCAGTGGTCTGGGCACATCGAAAGGGCCGCGGGGTCTGAGGTGTTCGACGACGCTCTCTGGTGGGTCCATGCTTACACAAAACGACGCGATCTCTGGCGGATCCCGGAGATCCGCGATACCTGGGCCGTTCAGATCGACGATCCGACTGAACTCGACGCTGACGACCTCGAAGAACGGGAAGTCGACTTGGTACGGTTCGCCGCACCGATCTCGAGCATTGGCCAGGGCGGGTGGTCGGCGTTCTAGAAGGCTGCGAGATTTGCATCCAGCATCGGCCGTCACCGGCGGTCACAGCTGTCTACAGGCGCGATGCCGGGCATGTTTCCCGTCAACGAGCTCAGCACCCGCACCATCGGGGTGCGGCATCAGGACGCCGTCCGCGCACCGGAGCTCGTGCCGATGCAAAGCAAGGCTGCGGGGGCCAACGCCGCGTCAGCGGCTTGGTACTCCACGCTCAGCGAGTCCAAGAGTTGCAGCCGCAGGTTTGGCAGCCAGGGGCGGGCGAGCGGGGGCCGAGCCTCTACTGTCAGCACACAACCCCTCATACGAACGGGCGGCTACCGCGACCCGTGCCCGCCTCGGTGTTCGATAGAGACACAGGCTGACGGGCTGACTCTCGACGGGATCACCTTTGGGGGCGAAAGTCCGGGCACATCTACGACGCGCTCACCAACGTGCCCGATCGTGTCTTCAGCGCGATGATCCGCCATTCGGATGTCGCTATCAGCGTCTCGCACGCCGGCGGGGTCGACCCGGACACATCAGACTCCACGGTCGAGATGCAAGCATCGCCGCTACGTGAGACGTGCCAGCTGCTCGGGTTGAACAGTCTATTTGTTGACGGCCATCACGCAATCATCGATGGAACGCTCGCACGTTACAGCAACCATCTCGGGAGCGCGACGACCACGGTTCTCCCCGGGCGCGTGCTCCCGATTGTGGCGGTGCACAGCCACTATCGGGACCGGCTCTTGCTGCCGTTCGCTGACGACGATCCACGAACAGCCGAGGTCATAGCGAAGGCGCTGCTGCTCGCGCGAGAATCTGAGATCAAGGATCCAATCATTCTCGATCAGATCACGCCCCGCTGATTGCGTTTAACATCGAACGGGCCGCGTGACTGAGGCTGCACTACACGCCGCGATGGCACGCAGCCAGACGCATCGGCCATCTCCACTTACGCATGTTGGTATATCAAGATCCTGTATGTCATTTCTCGCAATGTCCGATCGCCATACCCGGTATCAGCAAAGTGTGGTGTTCGCCCGGCGGCACCGCGACCGCCGCACCGCGGCTGTGTTGCAGCGGCGGTCGTGCACCCACGCCTGTGTTTCTACGCTCGACAGATCATTATGATCTCGGCATGTTTCTACATTCGACTTTTCATATTTTTTGCTGGTTCGTTTCGCACTCGTTAACCCACACGGTGCGGTCTCCGATAGCTCGGCGGACACCGCTGGCAACACCAACGCTGGGAGACTTTCATGGCACCAACAAACGTGATCGACGTGATACGCAACTTTGATTTCGATGCGCTGCGTGGGCAGCTCCGGGAGAGCCCAGAGCCAACAGACGGGCGCACGCTCGACGAGGTCATTGAGACAACGGCCGAGTGGCTCGAAGCAGTGCAGAGCGATCTTGTTGCGCTGGTCAGCGAGATCGACGGCGGGGACGATATGGAGATGGTTCTTGCGATTCAGTATGTCGAGCTCAAGAGCCGCTGGATCGCCTTCAACACCAAGATGAATTACACGCTGTTTAAGGGCAACCAGCCCGTCGTGAACGACCTGTTCCGGGCGTCGGCCGTAAGCGCACTGCTCGGCCATATCGAGTCCCTGCTGCGGGAAGAAGATATCGAGCACATCACGACGTTCCTCGGGCAGCCAATCGCGAATGCCGCCTAGCTCGGCAACGTGTGCGAGACGCGATGCCCCGTGCACTCGCTCAGAAATGGAGTAGCTATGTCAGACGCAATGACAATCCAGAGCCTTGAAGAGCAGCTGAACGCGCTGTACCACGAGCGAGAGTGCCTGCACGAACGATTCGGCGTTTCGACCGCCGACGACATCGTGCAGATGGTCGAGAGTCTCGAGAGCCAGCTGCACGACTTCTACGACCGCTTCGGCGGGCAGGCAGGCTTTGACGACAACGAGTCGGCCCTGATGCTCGCCCGCATCAAGGAACTCAGCGCACACCTCGACCCGATGTACTCGACGAAATCTGTGCATTTCTTTTATGAGAACGATAAGCCCGTGCTCCGCGCGGAGTGGACCGAGGCGATTCAGCAAGGAGATACCCAATGACAGCGTTTCAGGCCAATGTTGGCGGGGCACCGGCCGCGCCCGTGCAGAACACCTTTGTCCCCGGCGAGCTGTTCGGGTTGCTCGGCACACTCGGCCGAGCCGATGCGGACGCCTGCGACTTCGGTGTCATCAAGGTCGACGACACCGGCCGCATCTTGATGTACAACCGCGCGGAGTCCGAGCTCACGGGCGTCGCGCCGAGCACGGCGGAAGGCAAGAGCTTCTTCACACAGATCGCGCCGTGCACCAACAACGCTCTGTTCTTCGGGACGTTTAAGAAGGGTGTCGCAGCGGGAACACTGAACGTGTGCTTCCCCTACACCTTTACCTTTAAGATGAAGCCTACCAACGTCAAAGTGCACATGTACCGCGACCAGGGATCCGGTACGAACTGGATCTTTGTCGCCCGAGCCTGACACTCAGCACCCATCCTCGCGCATCGCGCCCCGGAAACGAGGGCGGTGCGTTTCACACTGTTACAGCAGACGCATCGCGGCGTAAGGGGACCGCCTCGGTCCACGAGCTATCGGTATGGACACAAACCAGGCTAGCCATCGTCATCTCCGTCGCGTCCTGTACGAGACGTTCCGGGCAAGCCCCGACCCGATCGTTCGCACTGATGGCGTGATGCTGCCGGGTGCCGCGCTCTGGGGCGGTGCGAGACTCTGGTGCCAGAAGTTCCGGGAGATCGGGCTGCAGCCGGGCGACCGCGTCGTTCTCCGAGCGCCGCGATCACCGGGCCACGTCATGGTCACACTCGCTGCTTGGTGGGAGGGCCTGACACTGTGCCCGATCTCACCACACGACAAGACGCCCGCTGACGCCGTGCTGCGGGACTACGACGCGGCAGTCCTCATCGGTGCTTCCGCTGAGCCGACGTTGAGTTCGCGAGCATCAACCGCACCCACCGAGGGTATCGCGGCGATCATGAGCACTAGCGGCACAAGCGGGACCGCAAAGCGCATCGGTCTGTCGTACACGAATCTTCTGCATCAACTTCTCACTCATCGCGACGCTCTGGACATGACAAGCGAGGACCGAGTTCTGAGCTGCCTGCCGTGGCATCATGCGTTTGGTCTGCTTGTTGATCTGTGGCCTGCTTTGCTGTCGGGGGCTGCCGTCACGATCGACCGCAAGAATGGCCGCTCACCCGAAGGCATCATCGACCAGATTCACACCGAGTCCATCAGCCATGCGAGCTTTGTACCGGCGCAGGTCGCGGGCATGCTGGCAGACAAGGCCGGACTCAACGCGCTTCGTGCATTGCGCGGTGGTGTCGTTGGGGGAGCGCCGATCCTCCCATCGCTTGTCGAGCCGCTCGCCTCGACATCACTCCGAGTCGGGTATGGGCAAACCGAGGCATCGCCGGGTATCGCGCTCGGTCGGCCCGGCCGCTTCTTCGCCGGTGCGCTCGGCCAGCCCGTGGCCTGCGACTGGCGCATCCGCGACGGCGAGTTGCACGTCCGCGGGCGCAACGTGTGCGCCGGCTATTGGGATCAGCAACAGTTTCGTCCGCTTCCGATCAACCGGTGGCTATCGACGGATGACCTTGTGACCGAAGGTCCAGACGGGCTCGTCTTTCGCGGCAGACTCGATCATCGCTTCAAGCTGGATACCGGCCGAATGGTCGACGCACCCGCCCTCGAACGCGCGTTGCTCCACGCGATCTGCGCGGATGATGCCGTGGTCTTCGCAGCCGACGCTTCATCCATCGCCGTCGTACTCCTTGTTGACGATGCAGGATCGGCAGACCGTACGCGACTTGCGGAAGCGACCAAGCAGGTTATCACCGAACACAATCATCGAATGAGTTGCTGCAGAGTGCTCGATACACGCGGCGTGCCCCGTACACCAAAGGGCGACATCGATCGCATTCGGCTTCGGCAGCTTGTCCTGCAGGCGAAGCCCTTTCACGCCCGTGCGGCTTAGCTGTTTCGAAAGCGAGAGAATCACAGATGTCACAGATGGACTCGACATCACGCCTACCGCGGACATCGACGCCAAGCGCTTCGACGATCATGTTTGGTCCTGACTCTCCGCTGACATGCGAGGACCTCGAGGTGCTGGCCGACGGACAAGCAAGTGCTGCGTTTTCTGCACACGCCGACGATGCGATGGCCGACTCCTATAACACGCTGCTCAGCGCTCACCGGCGTGGTGACTCAATCTATGGCCTTACAACCGGTTTCGGCCCGCACGTTCAGTTCGCGGCGACCACTGACGCAGCCAATCAGGGCGCCGATCTGATCGCACACCTCGGCGCGGGCTGTGGCGCGTTTGCCGAACGTCGTGTGTCGCGAGCAACGCTCGTTGCCCGCTGTCAGACGCTGGCGCAAGGCGCCTCGGGCGTGAATCCCGCCGCAGCCGATGCTCTGGCTTCGCTGCTCGGTAGCGACATCTGCCCGGCGATCCCGTCCATCGGCTCGGTCGGCGCGAGCGGAGATCTGATCCCACTCGCGCACGTTGCCCGCGTTCTCATGGGTGATGGCTTGGTTCTGGGTGATTCAGGAACGCTTACCGCCGCGGCGGACGCGCTCGCGAGCGTCGGACTGAAGCCCACCGACTTGCCTGCCCGAGATGCGCTCGGCATCGTGAACGGTACATCCTTTATGACCGCGTATGCTGCGCTCGCGCTTGCCAGATCCGAACGGCTGCTTCGCATCGCCGAGTCACTCACCGCATGGGCATACCGCTCGCTCGGTGCACGCGGTCAGGCTCTTGACCCTCGCTTGCACGAGGCCCGAGGCCATCCCGGACAGATCACTTCCGCCGAATGTATCGCATCGGAGCTGCGGGACCATGTTGAAGATACGATGCGGCCGCTGCAGGAGGTGTACTCGCTCCGTTGCGCGCCACAGATCCTCGGTGCATGCCGCGACCAGCTGCACTACGCGCGAGGCGTTATCGAACGAGAGCTCAACGGTGTGAACGATAATCCGATGATCTGCGGCACCACAAGCGATCCGGCCGTGCTGCACGGGGGTAACTTCCAGGGACAGCAGCTCGCCTTTGCGGCCGACGCAGCCAACGCCGCCCTCACACAAGCATCGCTGCTGATCGAGCGCCAGCTCGATGTCGTGCTCAACCCTGAGTTCAACGGCG
>JBCBMF010000168.1:0-6324 GCA_039822905.1 Planctomycetota bacterium | reverse complement strand
CCCCGCCTCACTCCGCGCCACCAGGTGAAGGCCCGCAGCTCCCAGGGCTCCCTCCTCTACGGCGAGCTACTCCCCCGCGGGGGGAGAGGGGCGGGGTGAGGGGGCAAGAGAGCCCCAGTTGTTGACACGGGTCATGGACCTCCGCGGCAAACGCCGAACACACGACCTCGCCCGCTTTCTCTGCAACCTCGAACCGGGATCAGGCATCGGCGACACCGACTCGCCCGACGTGCCCGACTTCGCCGAGGCCTGCAAACGCATCGCCCTCACCCGCCGCGGCAAGGGCGTCATGGTCCTGCTCTCCGACATGCTCATCAAAGAGGGCTACGACACCGGCCTCCGCCTGCTCGTGGGCCGAGGCTACGACCTCTTCGTCATGCAGGTCCTCAGCCCGCAAGAACTGGAACCCCAAGCTTCAGGTGGGCTCGCGGGCGACCTCCGCCTGAAGGACCTCGAAGACGGCGACCGCGCCGACATCACCGTCAGCGCCCCCCTGCTCAAGAAGTACAAGCAGAACTTGTCTGCGTACACCACCCGCCTCCGCGAGTTCTGCGCACGGCGAGACATCACCCAGATGACCGTCCGCAGCGACACGCCGATGGACACGCTCATCCTCGACTACCTCCGCAGACGGGGGCTGGTGCGATGAAGCTTGTCATCCCTTTCATCGCGCTCGCCCCGCTCACCGGCTGCGTCTACAACAACGCCCCCATCCACCTCTACATGCGCGACTACGAGATGTCCCGAGCCGTCAACGACCACTTCACCCCCGGCATGCCCTCCGCCGACGTCAAAGCCACGCTCGAATCCTTCGACATCCGCTACCGCAGCCTCCCGCCTGCTTCCGCGCAGCCAGACGAGATCGAAGCCGCCATCCACAAAGCCGGCCCCCGACTCTCGACATCCTGCTGCCCCGGCGCGATGAACTTCCTGTTCGAAGACGACGCCCTCGCAACCATCCTCTTCCGCCACCCGCTCGAGGGCGACACCGGCCTGCTCGCGCCCGCCGAGGTCATCCCGCTCGAGCAACCGATTGATGTAGACAGCAGTGGGGGCGACACCCCATGACCTTCGCCACCCCCGCCCTCGCCGCGATCGCCGCTGCCGTCGCCATCCCGACGCTGCTGATCCTCTACTTCCTCAAACTCCGCCGCCGCGACGTCGAGGTCTCTTCAACGCTCCTCTGGAAGCAGACCATCGAAGACATGCAGGCCAACGCCCCCTTCCAGCGTCTGCGCAAGAACCTGCTCCTATTGCTCCAGCTCCTCGCCCTCATCGCGGGCCTCTTCGCCCTCGCCCAGCCCGAGCTCGACTCCACCGCCGTCACCGGCAGCCGGCACACCATCATCATCGACCGCTCCGCGAGCATGGCCGCGACCGATGGCACCATCGCCGGCGAGCAAGCCACCCGCCTCGACCAAGCCAAGCAGGAGGCCCTCGACTTCATCGATGCCCTCGCCGAGCCCGGCTGGCTCGACCGCCTGATCGACGGCGACAACGCCACCGCCGACCTCGCCACCGTCATCGCCTTCGACTCCACCGCCGAGATCCGCCAGGTCATGACCGGCGACAAGTCGCTCCTCCGCGCCGCGATCAACTCCATCGAGATCACCGACGCACCAACGAACGCGTCGCAGGCCTACACGCTCGCCGAAGCACAGGGCCTCCGACAGACCCGCGTCGACCGCGACGGCGCACTCCTTGAACTCGCCCCCATCGTCGGCACCGTCCACCTCTGGACCGACGGCAACATCGCCGACGCCCGCGATGTCTCCCCAGGCCCCGAAGACACCGTCATCTACAACCGCATCGGCTCGACAGAAACCGCTGACAACGTCGGCATCACAGGCCTCCGAGCCGAACGCTCCTTCGAGAACCCCCGCGAGCTCTCCCTCTTCGTCGGCCTCTCATCAACAAGCACCGCCGAACGCACCGTCGACGTCGAGCTCCGCATCGCCGGCGACATCATCAGTGTCCGACCCGCAACGCTCACACCAGCCGATGCCACCGCCATGGGAGCCGGCGGCGTCGTCTTCACCATCGACCGGGCCGCCGGCGCCAACGCCGAGATCCGCGTCCGACCCACGGACGCGCTCCCCGACCTGCTCGCCGCCGACGACACCGGCTGGGCCGTCATCCCACCCGCCAAACGCCTCGCCGTCGCCGTCGTCAGCGAAGACGACTTCTTCACCAGCCTCGCCCTCGAGGGCCTCCCCCTCGGCGAGCTCGTCAACCTCACCCCCGATGAGTTCAACACCCAACGCGACCAAGGCCAGCTCGGCAGCTATGACGCCATCGTCCTCGACAACTGGCTTCCCGACGGCGAACTTGACGCAGGCAGCTACCTCGTCCTCGGCAGCGTCCCCGAAGGCCTGGGCCTCTCTGTCGCCGGCACCGTCGGCGTCGACGAGGTCATCGACTGGGACCAGTCCCACCCGGTCATGCGAGACCTCGAACTCGGCGGACGGATCACCATCGCCGACGCACCGCGCGTCACCGTCGCCGACGACTCCGCCGCCCGCGTCCTCGCCGAAACCGGCGCGGGCCCGGTCATCTTCGACGCCGCCACCGCCGGCACCCGCGCGATCGTCGTCGCCTTCGACCCCGACACATCCTCCTGGCCCTTCGACGTCAGCTACGTGGTCTTCCTCGCGACAGCTGTCGAAACCCTCGGTGGCGTCGGAGCCGACCAGCCCGAGCTCGCCTCCGCACGCCCCGGCGGCACGCTCAGCCCACGCCTCCCCCTCGGCGCACGCAACGTCCGAGTCCGCATCCCCAACGCTCCGGACATGGACCTCTCCCCAGCCCCCGACGGCCGCGTCGCCTTCGGCCCCATCACACAGGCCGGCCTCTACACCCTCGAATGGTCGGGCCCCGCCGGCCCGCGCGACACAGTCGACGGCTCCATCATCTCCCGTGCCCTCGCCGTCAACCTGCTCGACCTCAACGAGACCGACATCCGCCCGCAAGACTCGCTGCCCTTCGCCTCGGGCGACGTCGCCGCCGCAGCCTCGGGTTCTGCCGACGCACCCCGCCGACTCTGGCCCTGGCTGCTCGTCCTCCTCATGCTCATCATGCTCGTCGAGTGGTACATCTACAACCGCAAGGTCTACCTGTGATGCGCGCCGTCCTTATCATCCTGCTCGCGCTCATCGCAACAACGTCGCTCGCGCAGATTGAAACCCCCGACGAGCCCACCGTCTTCGCCGACTTCGGCTTCGCTAACACCATGCCCGCCGGCTGCTGGGCGCCCATCACCGTCGCCGTCCAAGCCGTCGACGACCCGCTCTCGGGCTACGTCGAGCTCTCGTACGTCGCCGGCGGCGAACGCATCAGCCACGTCGCCCCCTTCGCGACCGCAGCACAGTCCGGCGCGCTCGTCCCCATGACCGTCCACCTCCCATGGTGGACCGACACCGTCTCGGTGACCGCCTTCGACGAACAACGCGGCCGAGTCGCGTCGCTCGACTACCGCCAGTCCCCAGGCCCAACCGACGCCCGCCTCCCCGCGCTGCTCAGAGCCGAGGGCTTCGTCCTCTCCGCTTCGACCCGACTCCCGGCCGCCGCCGCCATCGACGCCATCCGCGCCTCTCGAAGTGCCAACCAGACCGAGATCGAACCAGCCGACGGCGAACAAACCAATAGCGAACAAGAGCAACCCGCACGCGCAACCACCACGGCCACGCGCAACAGCTTCCGACCGATCAACATCGCTCCAGACCGGCTCCCGCCGAGCCGACTCGCCTACGACGGCATCGATCTGCTCATCCTCGAACCCGCGAGCCTGCAGGGCATCGATCCGCGCGCGGCCGAGGCCATCGTCCGCTGGACCGCCTCAGGAGGCACACTCCTGCTCCTCGCCGACGGGCCCGGATCCGAACACGCACGCTGGCTCAGCGCCACGCCCGCCACCGCAAACATCGAGCTGGGCCTCGTCACACAGACCCCAGAAGGCGTCGTCCGGCCAATTGACCTCAGCGCAACCGCGCGCAGCGCCGGATGGAACGCTCAAACCAACAGTGCGGGAATCCAAGTCGCCGCCGTCGGCCCGCTCGGCCTCGGCACGCTCGCACTCTTCACCACCGACCCGCTCTCCAGCGACGCCGCAACCGAGGCGCTCGGCGAACTGCTCGAACCCATCGCCGGCGTCGGCCCCCCCGATGACGACCTCGCGATCACTCTGCAGGCGGGTCACGCGTCATGGTACGAACGCCAGTCGCGTACAACATCCGACGGCCTGCTCTACCGACACATCGACGGCGTCGTCACCACACAACCGCCCGGCACAGGCGGATTCATCCTCATCGCCGCCGTCCCGCTCACCCTCGCGCTGCTCCTCGGCCCGTTCGACTTCATCCTCCTCGGCATGCTCCGCCGACGCCCCCTCGCCTGGCTCAGCGCGCTCGCGTGGATCGCCGCCGTCGGCGCCATCGCCTACGTCGCCCCGGGGCTCTTCCAGACAGGCAAGGCCGACGTCGGCACCGCCGCCGCCACCGACCTCATCCTGCCAAACCTCGCGCTCCCCCTCGCCGGCACAGAAAACGCCGCCGCCCAGCTCCCGCCCCACCTCGCCGGCTGGTCCGCCGAAGCATCGCTGCTCTTCCACGCCTCGCAGTCCCCGTTCGAGCTCGAGTCATCCACCCGTGCAGCGTGGCGACCATTCGAGTCGGGCCGAGGCGACGCCGCGCCGTTCTCAGGCATGACCTTCCGCCAGACCCCGACAGGCCCGGGCCCCGCCGCCCACGCCGGCATCGAGCCGCTCCGCATCCCCTCGCGCATCTGGTCGCTCGTCACGCTCCACGCCCAAGGCCCGACACCGCCCACCTTCGCCGTCGCGCTGCGCGAGGCAAGCAACGACGGGCTCGCCATCGAGCTCACCAACCTGCCCGAAGCGGCACGCATCGCCGCCGCCCGCGTCACCTGGAACGACCAGATCTACCAACAGTCCAGCGCCGAGCGGGCCACGATCACCTTCACGCCCGCGTTCCCCGGCGCAAACGGCTGGGATACGCCAAGCGACGGCAAAGCCACCCTCGCCACGCTCGCCGTCCTCGCAGGCGAACCCACCCAGCGCAACACCGCCATCGCAGCCCTCCAAAGCGCCGGCTGGGCCCGCATCGACCTGCTCGTCGAAAACGCGCCCGCAACATCCGTCTTCATCACCAGCGACAAGACCACACGCACCCGCTTCACGCACTACCGCATCCTCACACCAATGCCCGACAAGAACGAGGTCTTGCCATGATCGAGATCAATGCCATCCGCAAGAAATTCGGCGACCTCGTCGCCGTCGACGATCTCACGCTCAACCTCGACGCCGGCCAGATCTTCGGCTTCATCGGCCCCAACGGCGCCGGCAAAAGCACCACCATGAAGATCCTCGCCTGCCTCCTCAAGGCAGACGCCGGCACCGCCAAAGTCGCCGGCATGGACACACGCACAGACGGCGACCGCATCCGCAAAATCATCGGCTACATGCCCGATTTCCTCGGCGTCTACCACGACCTCACCGTCGACGAGTACCTCCACTTCTTCGCCGCCGCCTACGGCCTCCCGCGCAAGCAGCGCCGATCCACCATCGACGGCGTCCTCGAACTCACCGATCTCACCGCCAAACGCACCGCCATGGTCGACAGCCTCAGCCGGGGCATGCAGCAACGGCTCGGCGTCGCCCGCGTCCTCGTCCACGATCCCAAGGTCCTGCTCCTCGACGAACCCGCCAGCGGCCTCGACCCACGCGCACGCATCGAGATGCGCGAGCTGCTCACAGAGCTCGGCCGAATGGGCAAGACACTCATCGTGTCCAGCCACATCCTCAGCGAGCTCGCCGAGATGTCCACCGTCATCGGCATCATCGAGAAAGGCAAGCTGCTCTTCTCGGGCTCCATCGACGACGCCTATGCCCGCACCGGCAAGGGCCACCGCATCCTCGTCACCGTCGAAAAGAACGGCACCGCAAACTTCACAGCCGCCGCAGACGCCATCGCCGCCGACGAACGCATCGCGAGCGCATCCGCCACCGACACCGGCCTCGACGTCACCCTCGCCCCGGGCCACACCAGCCACCACACCGTCGTCGAGCTCGTCCTCAAGCACAACCTGCGCATCGAGGCCTTCGCACCCCAGGCCCCGCGCCTCGAAGACGCCTTCATCACCCTCACCAAGGGCGAGCTGCAATGAACGTGCTCGTCCGCAACCTCGCCTCGCTCCCCAAGCGCCTGGTGCTCAACCCCATCCTTGCGCGCGAGCTCCGCGTCGCAGGCCGCCGCAAGTCCACCTACATCAACCGCGCAGGCTTCGCGCTGCTCCTCGCCTTCGGCGTCG
>JBCBMF010000167.1:0-6369 GCA_039822905.1 Planctomycetota bacterium | reverse complement strand
GAGGGTTGGGTTTTGGAGTGCGGTGAAGAGGGTGTTGAGTTGGTGGGGAGTTGGCGCTTGATCGTTGCTGGTGCCCTGAGCCCCCTCAGTCAGCTTCGCTGACAGCTCCCCCGCACGCGGGGGAGCGGACGGAGTCGTTCGTGTTCGCATCCCGTGTTCTCCCGATTCGCGCCGTGTGGCGTGTTGTGGCGGGCACTGTTCATGAATGGGGTGTGCCGGGGAGGGGGATGGGGTGCATTGTGGGGAGCGGGGAGGGTGGGTGCAAGGGGGATGCGGGGATGACGCGGAAGTGTGGGAGGAAACGACGACAAACAACGATCAACGAGTAAACCTAACAATCCTAGCTGCCGATCGACGCGCCCTTCTGTTCGCGGCGTTTCTGACGTCCTCTGAACACTCGCTTCTTCACTTCATGCGATTCGTATGCGTCGTACACTTTCCACCACGCCCGACCTATCGGCACAAGCGTCGACAGAACAGCAAACGCCTCTATTCCTGTTGCGATTAGTAGTGCCGCCAGCAACACTCGACGACGCCATTCCTCAATCAAGACAATCTGTTCAGACGAAAACACGCCCGAGTCGGCGGCAACGGTTGCGACTACAGACAGTGGATACAGCAGCAACAGGCAGAACAAGACAAGCGTCGAGAGCAGCAGAGGCAACAGCAGGTCAGACACCAGTCTGACATCTTCATCCGCTAGAGACTTTGGAACCTCCGACAAGCGTTTCAGCACACCGGGGTAGACCACAGCGATCCAAACGCCAAGCACGCCGAATACGATCGCGGCACTCGACAAGAGCACCAGTAGAAAGGTTCCAAACTCGATACTGCGCAAATCTGAGGGCGTCGAAGCGGCAAACACCACGCATACGAGAACGAACGCACCGAACAAAGTCGCAAGCACTCGAGGTCGATTGCGGATCATCAATGTATGCCCAAGTCTCGCAGCAATCGCGTCCGCAAACGACTCAGCCGATTTACCAATTGGGGCAGTTCCACCAGACCACCTTCCCCTGGCTGAACATCAGTCTCCAAAGTCACAGTCTTCTGCCTTGCACCCAGCCAAATCGGTGACTGAAGACCGGTCACTTTGAACCCGATGTCGTCCCACTCACTGTAATCGCCTGATTGGTATTTGTCAAGTATTTCTTCCAGCGCCACATTCGTCGGCTTGTAGTCCACCTCGAACTGAAATCCTGCGTCTTCCGCAGGCAGTTCCGGCTGATTCATCCCGATGAACTCCAAGACCTTGGTCAGCATCGCGCGATCTGGACGACGATCAATCAGAAGTTCTTTGCGATGCAGCAACTTGTAGATGCCAGGTCGATGACGCCGGATCTGGTCGACGACACCCGGCAAGCGCATCGGCGCCGTGTGAAACCGCGGGTACATGTGCGACGGTTCTTCTTCATCATCCTTCGCATAGCCAAGCACTTCTCCGTCCTCTGACTCAACCACGTGGTGCGAGAAGTGTGACAGGAAGTTCTTGAGGAACATGTTCAAGCCGGGATGGCCGTGCGTTCGCGTGTTGAAACGCAGCCCGATCACCTTTTCGAGCGATGGAAAGAACCAGTAATAGCTGGGGAAGCCTGGGATACCTCCGGTTGGAACTTCACTCTCGCGAACATCTGGTGCGTTCACGGTTGAGTGGCCAATGACGCTACCGAATTGATCGCCAGCAACGTCGGTCTGATTCCAGAGTCGAAGGAGGAACTCGTCCGTCCGAGGAATCGAATGCACGCCCATGAAGTAGACTGGCAGCAACTCTCCGTACTCGCCGCTTTCATACGTCTTGGTTTCTTGGATTGGTAGTTCTTCGATCGTCCAATCACCGATTAGATCCGCAAGCTCATCGGCACCGCCATATTGCGGAACGTCTTTCTCGCCCCGCTGGTAGTACCCACACTGCTTGATGACGAACGCCTTGGCATGCATCTGCATGTCGACTACTCCCAAGAGAAAAGGCCGCACAATTGGCGGCCTAGCGTACCACAAACATTATCTGCGTGGCCCGAGCGCGAAAACGCTCATAACTGAGTCATTTAGTAATCAAAGTCCTCATCCATGCCGCCACCGCTCTTGGCTTTCTTGTCCTTGAGCTCGACGATGGCGGCCTCGGTGGTGAGGAGCAGACCTGCGATGCTGGCCGCGTTCTGGAGGGCGATGCGCTCGACCTTGGTGGGGACGATGACGCCGAACCTGACGAGGTCGCCGTATTCGTGGGTGACGGCGTTGTAGCCGAAGTTGGTGTCTGTGGATTCCTCGATCTTTGAGGCGATGATGGAGCCGTCGAGGCCGCAGTTGGCTGCGATCTGCTTGACGGGTGCGGTGAGTGCGCGGTGGACGATGTCGATGCCGACGCGCTGGTCGCCGGTGGCCTTCTTGCGGGCCTTTTCGAGTGCCTTGCGTGCGCGGAGGACGGCGGTGCCGCCGCCGGCGACGATGCCCTCTTCGGCCGCGGCTCGGCAGGCGTGGAGCGCGTCTTCGACGCGGTCCTTCTTCTCCTTCATCTCGACTTCGGTGGCTGCGCCGACGTTGATCTGTGCGACGCCGCCGGCGAGCTTGGCGAGGCGCTCTTCGAGCTTCTCGCGGTCGTAGTCGGAGCTGGTGGCCTCGATCTGGTGGCGGATCTGCTCGACGCGGCCCTTGATGTCATTCGAGGAGCCGGCGCCTTCGATGATGGTGGTGTTGTCCTTGTCGACGACGACCTTCTTGGCGCGGCCGAGTTCGGAGAGCTCGAGTTTTTCGAGGTCGATGCCGAGCTCTTCCATGACGGGCTGGCCGCCGGTGAGGATGCCGATGTCTTCGAGCATGGCCTTGCGGCGGTCGCCGAAGCCGGGCGCCTTGACGGCGGCGACCTTGAGGATGCCGCGGAGGCGGTTGACGACGAGGGTGGCGAGCGCTTCGCCCTCGATGTCTTCGGCGATGATCAGGAGCGAGGCGCCGGCTTCGGCGACCTTGCCGAGGACGGGGAGGATGTCCTTGGCGGAGCTGATCTTCTTCTCGTGGATGAGGATGTAGGGCTTGTCGAGCTCGCACTCCATGTTGGCGGGGTCGGTGACGAAGTGCGGGGAGAGGTAGCCCTTGTCGAACTGCATGCCTTCGACGAGTTCGACGTCGGTCTCGAGGCCCTTGCCCTCTTCGATGGTGATGACGCCGTCCTTGCCGACCTTGTCCATGGCGGTGGCGATGATGTCACCGATGGAGCTGTCCTGGTTGGCGGAGCAGGTGCCGACCTGTGCGATCTCCTTGGAGTTGGCAACTGGCTTGGACATGGAGTTCAGCTCGTCGACGATGGCGGAGACGGCGAGGTCGATGCCGATCTTGACCTGGTTGGGGTTGGCGCCGGCGGTGATGTTCTTGAGGCCCTCGGCGTAGATGGCTTCGGCGTAGATGGTGGCGGTGGTTGTGCCGTCGCCTGCGTCCTTGGACGACTTGCTGGCGACTTCCTTGACCATCTGAGCGCCCATGTTCTCGTAGGGATCGTCGAGCTCGATCTCTTTGGCGACGGAGACGCCGTCTTTGGTGACGTTGGGTGCGCCGAAGGATTTCTCGAGGACGACGACTCGGCCTGAGGGGCCGAGGGTGACCTTGACGGCGTTGGCGAGCTTCTGGACGCCGCGGAGGATTCGCTCGCGTGCGTCGGTGTTGAATGCGATCTGCTTGGCAGCCATGTGTGGTTCCTTACTTTCTTGATGACGGGCGAGACGCCCGTCCTTCCAATTTCTCAGTGTGCTGTGATTGCTGGTGTTTCGGCGCCGATTCGGATCCATGCGACGCGTTCTGGTTCGATGATGTATTCGCTTCGGCCGTCGGTGAGCTTGATAAGGTTGTCGCCCTCGTCGGGGATGAGCATGGCGTTGTTGATGGAGAGGAGCGAGGCGGCACCGTCCATCTGGGTGAAGGCGACGAGGGCGTCGCGTTGGCCTGTGAGGTCGTTGAGGGCTTGTCGGAGTTGGGAAGCGTTCATCACTGCTCTTTCGAAGACGTGCTAGCTCAAAAAGATGGCCTGGACGGCGTCGGGGTCGATGACGAGGGTGCCGATGAGGTCTTTCTTTGCACCGGCTTCGCCTGGGTCGACGCAGCCCACGAGGACGACCGAGCCGCGGGGGGCGGCTTTGGCAAGGGTGAAGTACTTGTCGTAGATGGGATCGTGGTCCTTCTGCTCGTTGTGGTGCGCGGGGGCGTGGACGGCCTGGATGTGGGTGACGGTGTAGTCGTGGCCTCCCATGACGATGTGGAGGTTGCACTTCTGTTTGAGGGCCATCTCGAAGAGTTCGCTGATGTCCGCTTTGTTCATTGGGATTGTCCTTCTGAATGCGGCGGATCAGCACGCACGCCAAGTCGCGATTAGGTGCCTCGCTTGCGCTTCGGCCTCGTTGGCCCCTCGCTCACGCGAGGGGCTCGTACGTCGGGTTAGTCGACGATGGCGAGGACGTCGGCCTCATTCATGATGAGGTACTCGTCGTCGCCGAGCTTGACCTCGGTGCCGGCGTAGCTGGTGAAGATGACCTTGTCGCCGGCGTTGATGGTGAGGGGGATGCGCTCGCCGGTCTCGGTGTTGAGGGTGCCGTCGCCGACGGCGACGACGGTGCCGGACTTGGGGCGCTCCTTGCCGGACTCGGGGAGGATGATGCCGGCGGCGGTCATCGACTCGGGCTCGTCGCGCTCGACGATGATCTTGTCGTGGAGGGGCTTGATGTTGACGGCGGTCTTCTTTTTGGTCTTCGTGGCCATGTTTGGTTTCTCCATCCAAACGGTGTTGTGTGTGAACTGAAACAGACAACCGGCGGTCAGGCCGGCCATTGGTCCTTGTAATGACGGGTGACGCAGCGCCTCAGGACTTCGAGGAGTGTCTCGAGATCGCGGGCGGTGCGGGGGCGGTCGACAACGGCGAAGGCGCCGAGGCGGAGGGCGGCGTTGAGCTCGCGGGCCTCGTCGCGGGTGGTCTTGGCGGACTTGATCGCGACGGTCGGCGGGCGGTGGGCGAGGCGGGCGAGAAGCTCAAGCAAGCGCCAGCCGGCTTCGGGGGTGGGTGCCGATTCGGGTTGGGCGGCGGGCTCGAGGGGGAGGCCCAGGTCGACGACGGCGATGTGGATGGTGGTGCTGCCGAGCAGGTCGGAGGCCTCGCGGCCGGTGGTCGCGTGGTGGGCTCGGATGCCCATGGGCTCGAGCAGGCGGGGGAGGCGAGCGGCCCAGGTGTCGTCGGACTGGACGTGGGGGTGGGTAGAGGCGTCGGAGAGGAGGAGGTTGAGGCGGCCCGGAGTGGATGCGGCATCGGCTCGGCCAGGGGCTCCGGCGAAGGGGTGTCGTCCCCCGGGGTGGCCTGCATGGTGATAGACCGGTTGCATCCGTTGGACGGATGGCAAAGGGCGCGCCAGTGTTGGGGTGGGCGTTTGGGGGTTGGACCGGGCTTTGGGGGCTGTCTTGGCGGATTGGGGGGTGGTTTGGGGGTGTCAGATTGGCAGGGGGCAAAGGCACCCCCTCCGACCCGACCCGCTGCGCGGGCCACCCCCCCCCGTCGGCGACGGGGGAGGATGTGGGAGGCGGTTAGACTCTCGTATGGAGATCGCGATTGTGGTTGTTGGGGTGCTGGCACTTGGGCTGGCGGGGGTGTGCGTGTGGCTTGGGCTTCGGCTTGGGCGGGCTACCGGTGAGGCTTCGGCGGCGAGGGCCGAGGCTGATGCGGCGCGGGACTCGGGTCGCGAGGCGGCGGATCGGTTGCGGGAGGAGCTTGAGCGGGAGCGGGCGGAGCGGGACTCGACTGGTTTGAAGATCGTGGAGTTGAGCGAGCAGCTGGCGGAGGCTCGCTCGCGGGTGAGCGAGCTGACGGATCGGCTGGGTGAGCGGGATGCGGTGGAGGCTCGGTTTCGGGAGGCGTTTGCGGGGCTGACGGCCGACGCGTTGAAGTCGGGGCGTGAGGAGTTTCTGGCGCAGGCGAAGCCTGTGTTCGAGGCGGCGACGAAGGCGCAGGACGAGCGGCTTCGGCCGATCGATGAGGTTCTGAAGGCGACGCGGGAGAAGCTGGAGTCGATCGAGAAGTCACGCGCGGAGGCGTTTGCGGCGCTGAACGAGCGAGTTGATCTTGTGACGCAGGCGGGGCGGGGGCTGCGCGAGGAAACCAACAAGCTCACACGCGCGCTGAGTCGGCCCGAGGTGCGCGGGCAGTATGGGGAGATTCAGCTGCGAAGGGTGGCCGAGCTCGCGGGGATGACGAGCTACTGCGACTTCACGGAGCAGACGAGCGAGCGGAACGAAGATGGGGAGCTGCTTCGGCCAGACATGGTGGTGCAGCTGCCGAACGAGCGGGTGATCGCGGTTGATGCGAAGACGAATACGTACGCGTACCTCGAGGCCGTCAACGCG
>JBCBMF010000166.1:0-6389 GCA_039822905.1 Planctomycetota bacterium | reverse complement strand
CAGCGATCGAAGCCGCCCGAGCGGGCGAGCACGGCAGAGGATTCGCGGTCGTCGCCGATGAAGTGCGCAAGCTCGCCGACAGGACAACGACGGCGACCGCGGAGATCGCGGAATCGGTTCGCAATATTCAGTCCGAAACAGGATCCGCCCTCTCGCAGATCAGGCAGAGCGGCGAAGCAACACAGCGGGGTGCACAGGGTGCACGAGATACGTCCGAGACACTCGCGACCGTCTCCTCGATGGTCACATCGCTCCAAGATACCGGACGGAGCGTTTCATCGGCGGCGACAGGCCAGGCGGAGCACTGTGCAGCGGTGGATGCCTCGATGCAGTCGATTGCCGCCGCCATCACACGTGTAAGCACTGTCGTCACCGCAACGGGCGAGAGCGTTGACATGCTCGCCCAGAAATCGGTGCAGTTGCAGGACATGATGCGGCGGTTCAACGTTCATGCTCCAGATCGCCGACACGACGACCCCGCGCAGCTTCCGGGCAACGCGATCGAGGGACGCATCGATCCGCGACCGACCTCGCGAAGCGTGCTCAACCTTCTCGGATTGGGTAGCACCGACAGCCAAAGGCCCTCGACATGAAACCTCCTTACGAAACACACCATCACCGGCGGAGCATGGCAATGCCCGAATGCATCGCCCCATGGAATGGCTTTCGAAGCACGATTCGACTAACAGCTGCATTCACTCTTTCGACCGGCGGGCCGTCGTATGTCCACGCTCAGGATGCGGAGGCAGCCGGTCCGGAGAGCAGGTTGATAGTGCCTGCCGCTCCCCCGCCGGTGGGCTGGCTCTCGGATCCCAACACACCGGCCACCGATTTCATGAACGCACTGGTATCGGGTAAGGTGCATTTCAGCAATCGCGCACGGTTCGAAGCCGCCGATACGACCGGCCGCAATTCCTCCGTTGCGCTGACAAATCGGCTGCGGCTTGGCTACGAGACAAAGCCCTACGCAGGCTTCAGCGGCTTCGTCGAGATGGAATCGGTCTCAACGCCCGCGGCGGATAACTACTTTGTCCCGGCGACGGGTGACGGGACCGCAGACCGGACCGTCATTGCTGATCCAGCGGGGAGCGAGGTAAACCAGGCGTATGCGAGGTTCACGGGACCTATGCTTCCTGGCGAGCGGGGACAGATCGACATTCGCGCCGGCCGGCAACGTATCAAGCTTGATGACGATCGCTTCATCGGCAACATCGGGTGGCGTCAGTTCGAACAGACCTTCGATGCCGTGAGCGTGCGGACAGATCTGGGCGTCGACGATCTTGACGTCTTCTACGCGTACGTCTGGGGCGTGCAGCGGATCTTCGGGCCCGACGGGCCGAATCCGGACTCACAGTCTCATTTCGTCAACACACTGTACCGAGTGGCTCCAGAGTTTGCGGTGACGGCGTTCGCCTACCTCCTCGATTTCGAGGACGATGATCCGTTGAACTCGAGCAATAGCTTTGGTGTTCGGCTGACCGGTCGGCTCGCCAACGACGGACCAACCTCGGCAGACTATGAAGTGACCTACGCCTTTCAGACCGACGCGGGCAGCAACCCCATCTCATACAACGCGAACTTTTTTGCGGCACAGGTGAGGCTCTCGCAAGCAGACCTCGGCCATCTCGTCACAGGCTATCAGTTGCTCGGCAGCGACGGCGGCGAGTTTGCCTTTCGCTTTCCGCTCGGTACGAACCACAAGTTTCAGGGGTTCGCTGATAACTTTCTGGTAACACCCGCGGACGGTCTGCACGATGCGTACGTTGGTGTTGGCGGAACGCTTCCGTTCGACATTAAGGGCAGCGTCACGTACCACGAGTACTGGTCCGAGTCCGGCGGCGGTGATCAGGGCGAGGAGCTGAATGCCGTGGCGAACAAGTCGATCACCCCAAACTGGTCCGTGCTTCTCAAGGCCGCGTTCTTTGACGGCGATTCCGGTCAGCCGGACACCTCGCGTTTCTGGGCGCAGACTACGTTCCGGTTTTAGTTCCTGGTTGCGACGCCTCACACTTCAAGGCGTGCAGGCGTTGTTGCACGATGGTCCGTCGTCCAAGTACGGTTACGACTCGCCAAGGCCTCTGAGTCCCACAGCATGTCGCTGAGCCCAAACAATGGCTGTTACCTCGTGCGGGTCGAGATTGTTGTGGCTGGTTCAGTTGAAATAGAAACGGCGTGCGCCGTGACGCACGCCGTTCGTGATTCAGGCCTTCCTTTCGGTCGGATCAGCAGCCGGCGTTAAAGTTCAGAATCCAGGCGTTGAAGTCGGCGGCATCACACGTCTCGTCGCCGTTCTGATCGCAGGCGGGCGCCTGTGAGTTGAACGCAGCGACCCAGGCATTGAAGTCGGCCGGGTTCACTTCGCCGTCGCCGTTCACGTCGGCAACGCACACATCGGCAGAACACGAGTAACCGAGGATGCGAACATCATCGACTCCCGCTTCCACCACGGACGGCGATCCAAGATCGCTTGCGACGAACTTCACGCGCACTGTCGATGTGAGATCGACAAAGCTACCAACATCAAAGCTGGTCTCGATCCAGCCGCCCGATGTGCCTGCACCGGCTGGGCCGACTGTTTCGACAAGCACGAATGTCTGGCCGTCATCATCAGAGACGAAGACCTCGAACACGTCCGCGTTTGGTGACGCACCCGTGCTGTTGGAGTACCACCTTGCGTAGGAAATGGTGGCCAGCTCGGTGCCCGTAAGGTCAATCCGGTTGCTGACAAGCGACGTCGTACCGCCGTCGACGTCGTTCTCTCCAAGCGAGCCGCCAGGGCTGCCCTGGCCGGTCACCCATGCGATGGTGCCGTTGGCGGTGTTGTCGTCCTCCGGCTGGGCCCCGGTTCCGTTCGGATCGACTCGGACCCAAACGCCTGTTGTCGCGTTGTCGCCAGGTTCGCCGACGGTGAAGCCGACCGGTGCTTCAAAGTCAAACAGGTTGTCGAAGTCGGTACCGTCGGCCGCGACCGCGCTAAAGACATTTCCAGAAGTCGGAGACGCGTTCGCCGGTGCGGTGACTGTCGCACCAGATTGGAGATCGAACGAGACGAAGTACTCGACGCTCGTCGGGCAGGCCGACGGAGCCGGGAATGTCGCCGTGAAACTGGTTGCTGAATCCTGGGCGAGTGCGAGCTCCTGGAATCCTGCACCCGCATCGACGTGGAACGTGCCGCTGCCGGGCACAATCGGATCGTCCGGCGACTCGACGATGTCAATACGGAACGTCTCGCCGCCGGCCGACGAGATGACATCGGGCAGCGTGTCGGGGAACAGGATCTCAAGACCGCCTACGAAGTCACCGCCCACTGCCTCGATGTCGTCGCGGTAGATTGCCGTTCCGGTCCACCACGAGATATCGCCGAAGACGCTTGTGCTTGTCGTGCCGCCAGACAGGACGCCGGCGATGACCCATTCTCCGCCGGAAAGAACAAGAACCGGGCCGCCGCTATCCCCGGGCGCAGTTGTCGCTTCGAACTCGAGCGGCGTCGAACTGCTGCTCCCGATGGTGTTCGCGCCGCTGGTGCCGTTGTCAAAGTCGGTTGAGATGATGTTGGATCCGCCCGAGGCCGCGGGGCTCCCGTAGACGTCGATGATGTTCTCGCCGCCCCATCTGAAACCGTCGCCGTTGAACTGGTGACCGGTGGTGCCGAGACCGTTCCAG
This sequence comes from Planctomycetota bacterium, assembly GCA_039822905.1. GTDB lineage: Bacteria > Planctomycetota > Phycisphaerae > Phycisphaerales > UBA1924 > JANQQZ01. Next base: position 2,726 of record JBCBMF010000166.1, on the reverse strand, counting down.
CCGTAGCCGATGGTCGCCGCGAGCATGCCAGCCAGAGCATCTGTCTCTTCGATCAGCCGCATCGGCTCGGCGATGTTTGCCGGCACCGAGCCGTTGAGCACATGGATGGAAACATCACCGCCGTCGAGGAGCGAGCCGTTGCCGTCCGGAAGCGACGACGACTGAACCGTAACAGTGAACGTCGGGCTGTTGGAGTTGTCACCGAATCGAACGAGCGTGCCGGCGCTGATGCCGCAGTGCCGCGCGCTGAGCACGACGTTCGGCGCAATGAGCGTACCGGTGCAGCCGCCGAGTTGTACGACCGCGTCGAACGGTGCGGCATAGTCCCGCGAGCCCTGCGCACCGATCGTGTTGTTGATGACGATCCGAGGGAACACGCTGTCCACCGCCTCGGGCGACCCCGGGGCGTACGTCTTTGTGTCGATCTGTCGCTCAGAGAGTATGGCCCCGGTTGCAGCGTCAATCACGGTTTCGAAATGGGTCGGGCTGGCGGGCATTCCGGCATCCGCGAGCGATGTGGTGACTTCCCAGGCCGGTACGAGAGCGTCGCTCGTGCGGAACCACACCTGCTTGGCCATAGAGTCGATCGCTTCGGCCAAATCCGCTTCTGCCAGGTCAATTGCGAGACCCTGGTCGATCGTGACGAGCCCCGGCCGGACCCGGAGGTTCTCTGTTGAGTCATCGAACACCTCGCCCACCGTGCCGTCGGCGTTCTCGACAACGATCACCCGCGCTCCGTGGATCGGGAGATCACCGACGAACTTCTGAAAGACGAAGACATCAGCGGCGAGCATGTTTTCTGGTGGCAGCAGTTCGAGCCGAGCACCGGCCTGCTGGAGGTACGCGGTCGACTCATCTTGGGCGAGGTGCGCCCGGACGCTCGATTCGTCGGCAAAGGAAAGGCCGCTCACGCAAAGGCTCGTGAGTGCTATGCCGCTTACTCTCAATGTTGTCATTCGTATCGCCTCCTGCTGATCAGCACGGTTGGTGAATGTTCATATTTTCAGGTGCCAGCAAATGGACCCGCCCCGCTTGTGCCGCAGGAGCCGCGGCCGAAGATGGGGACCGCGAGCATACCTTATCCGCTGGCACGATTCAGGCATGAGTTCACGCTTTCGCGCCATCAAGTTAACGGACCGGCACCGGGACCGCGCGGCGGTCCACATTCACGCCAAAGTTTGCTCTTGTGCGGAACTTGCGATGCGACGCGCACGTACGAGAAGGTTGCCGACGAAACACCCGTCTACGGTATCAGTTCGGCTTGAGCCAGCACAGCCAGACCCGAGCGTTCGGTGAGCACGCCTCGGAGACGCACGGGCGTGCCGACCGCGCTGAGCAGTGTCTCGTCGATGACTTCACTTTCGCCCGGATCGAGCACCGCCCAGATTTGTTCTCCGGCGGGAGTGGCACCCACGATCGCCGCTGGTATGCCGCCTCGTATGCACAGCCTCGCGCACGCCGCGTGCGTCGGTCCTGCCCCCGGCTTCATGGCACCGAGGTAGCACTTTGTGTCGATGATCTCGCCGATGACCTCGACACCGCGCGGGTCGCTTCTCGTTCCCGGCAGTCCCTGAGTTTGTTCAGTTGGCCGCACAGCATCTTCGTCTGCCACGAGTTCCAACATGCGGTGTCGGCCGCGGGCAATCAGCGTGCCTTGGCATCGCACGGGCCTGTCCTTCATCTCGTTTAGCGTCCGAGCTCCGAACTTGCCGATCTCGACGAGCAGCACCGGTCCGTCTGGTGTTGCAAGGTATGCCGTCGGTTCGGTTCGGAGCACCCCATCGACGTGAGATACTTCGCTCGACCAAGAGCCTTCGCCGGGATTGGTAGCGAAACGTGCTGAAACAAATCCAACGCCGACGGCAAGCACCAGCACGACTCCGAAGCTCAGTCTCGCGAAGCGACGATGCCTTGCGGGAGCCGGGAGGTAGCCGACGTACAGATCATCACGATTGGTTGGCATGGGCCCGCTCCTCGCCGATCACGGGTGACTTGGCGCGTGAACCGAGCTCATTCGCTTTCGAGCACACTTCGACTCGGTCGGCGGAAATCCGCACGTCATACGTCGCGATCTGTTCGGTATACGGCGGCGGCGAACACCCGTCGCCGGGTCGATACTGGTACCCGTGCCACGGGCACGTGACGCAGCCATTGACGATCTTCCCCTCACCCAGAGGTCCGCCTTGGTGCTTGCACACGTTGCTCACCGCCGTGAGTCGACCATCATGGCGGAAGATCGCGACGGATTCACCCGAGGGCAGGCGGACAACCCGTGCCCGATCGTCCGGTATGCCCCCGATAGGCCCGGCATCCGCCCACTCAGAGTCGATCTGATTTGCCGCTTGCTCGCGGATCGAACGCAGCCCGCTGACGAGATGGAGTCCCGTCAGCGTCACGACGCCAGCGGAAAGTAATGCAGGAACAATGACGGAACCCCGCTCGACCGCGGCACCGAGGATGACGTGGCCGACGACGAGTGCGTAGGCGACGTAGACGAGCATGTGAAGCCACTTCCACGCTGTCGGGCCAAGGAAGGAGAGCCAGAAGTCGTGGCTGGTCGCCGCCATGGCAAAGAAGATCATCAACGCGAGAAAGCCGAGGAACTCGAACGGCACCGCAGCCCCGTCTCGGTACCCACCGGTCACAACGTTGATCAGCCACACGCCCTGGCCGAAGCCGCCGTAGAAACCAACGGCGAAGGTTGCATGGAAGGCAGTGATGAGAAA
>JBCBMF010000165.1:0-6392 GCA_039822905.1 Planctomycetota bacterium | reverse complement strand
CGTGTGGTCGAGGCCGACTTCGTCGCGGTACAGCCTGCGAGCGAGCAGGATGCCATCGGGGTTCGCGGCGAGCCAGTCGACCGAGTCGGTGTGCACGATGCGCTCGATGCGGCCGCGGGAGAGAAAGATCAGGCTGTCCTCGTGGTAGCCCATCGCGGCGATCGGTCGGCCTTCGGTGTTCACCGTGTCGATGCGTTCGACGAGTTCGGGCGAGAAGGTCGTGAGCGATGGGATCACGCCGGCGTGGACGATCCAGACGAGTGGCAGCATCGCGAGAACCGCGCATGATGTTGCGCACAGCATCATGCCCCGCCACGCGTGACGCGCTGCGATGGCTACGAGAACCAGCATCACGAACGCACTCGGGACGATGAACGCGGCCTTCGGCTGGACAAGTTCCATACTGAACACGAGCACAATGCCGAAGGTGGCAACGCCCACACCGATGACCGCAAAGAGCGCGCTGCCGATGCGTTGAAGGCGGAGCCTTGGCCTTGCAGTGAGCACGGCACGCGCTGTGAGCAGCGCGAGGGCCGGGTACGTCGGCAGCACGTAGTGCGGAAGCTTTGTCACATAGAACTCGAAGAAGAGCCACGTTGGCATGATCCAGCAGGCGAGGAACAGCACGCGCATGTCGCCCGGCGTTCGACGTCGCCATCGCTCGCCTTTGCCCCCCCACCGCATCAATCGCCTTGCCGCGAAGACGATGCCGAGCAGGGCGGCGATCGAACCCGGCCAGAACATGGCCCAGAGGAACGCCGTGTGATAGCCCGGCGGGCCGACGTGGCCTTCTTTGGCTTGGCTGCCGCGCTTGACGGTCTCGTCGAAGAGGATGCTGCTGTAGGTGTCGAAGCCGACCTTTTGCGCAACGGCGTACGCCCATGGCAGCACGATGGCGGAGACAATGAGCGCACCGAGCAGCGGCTTCGAGGCGCGCCAGGCAAACCACGATCGGCCGACGACGCCCATCGCGAGAATCGCAAGCAGCACGACGACCGGCGAGACGCCCTTGACGAGAACACCCAAACCAACGGCGAGCCACAGCGCTGCCCAGCGGGCAACATGGATGTGCGATCCGTGCTTTGCGCGGCGGACAATTGACCACAGCAGCCCCATCGAGAGCGTCGTCAGCCCGAGCAGCACCTGGTCGGCCCGGGCCTGGTGCGCATCAAACACGACGACAGCGCTCACGGCGAGCAGCGATGCGGCGAACAGGGCTACAGGTGGGGCGAACATGCGCCTCCCGATCCAGTACGTTGCGAGCACCGCGAGCACCGAGCCGAGCACACTGGGGACACGGTACATCCAGATCGCGTCGTGCAGCGGGTCGCCCGCGGTGAAGACCCACGCGCTCGCGGTCTGCAGCCAGTAGATCAGCGGGGGCTTGTTGAGCCGGGGGACGTTCTGGACCATCGGCACGACGAGCCCGCCGGCGTGGAAGCCGCCGATGACCGGGGGTGCACCGGGCTGGGTGTCTGTGTTGATCGCGAAGGGCGTGGTATCGCGAGACTCGGCCGGGAGCGCGAAGGACTCGAGCATCTGCCGGCTGGCCTGGGCGAAGCGGGCCTCGTCGCGGTCGATGGGCGGGGTCGTGAACAGGCCGGGCAGATAGACTGCGAGGCACAGCGCGACGAGCAGCGCGATGTCGCGGGCGGTTCGGCGGAGCGATCTGTCGCGGCTGGTGTTGATGAACGGGTTCCGTGAGGAGCACAGATGAGCGGCGAGGTTCGGCGATCGATCGATCATAACCGCGGGCTGCCGCCGCCCGTGCTGGCGGTGCACGCGGTGGTGTCGCCGGTCGTGCCGGTCGTCCGCTGGCTGCGTCGGCCAAGGTACCGGCACACGCTGCTGCCGCTGGTCGTCGGCGTGCTCGTGGCGGCGGTGCTGTATCCGTTCGATGCGTGGCTGGGAGGGCTGATCAACGGGCTCGACGAGCGCACAGCCGACCGCGGCCGGCTGCTCGGGGGCGACGTCATCCGCGAGCTCAACGCGCTCCAGCAGTTCGGCGGCATCAGCTCGATCGTGCTCGTCGCGCTTGGTATTTGGCTGCTTGATCCCGGCAAAGTCCGTCGGCTGTGGGATCTGGCGGCGGCGGCGAGCGCGACGTCGGTCGTCGTGCTCGGGGCGAAGATGCTGATCGGCCGGCCGCGCCCGAAGTTCGACGAGCCCGGGCTTATCCTCGGGCCGTTCGCGGCGTACCCGCTCGGGCAGGGCGAGGGCGTGCACTTCGCGTGGCAGTTCTGGGCGGATATCTCCAGCGACCTGTGGTCGATGCCCTCAAGCCATACCTCCGGCGCGACGGCGCTCGCGGTGTTTCTGGCGCTGACCTACCCGCGGCTGAAGTGGGTCGCGGTGGGCTGGGTGGCGGTGGTCGGGTTCAGCCGGGTGCTGTTCGGCGCGCACTGGCCGTCGGACGTCGCGCTGGGCGCTGCGGTGGGCTACGCGGTGTCGCACGCGGCGGTGGCTGGCGGCTGGGGTCAGGCGATCGCAGAGCGATTCGGGCGGCGTTCCGGCGGGGGCGATCCGGTTGCGGGCTGACTAGGATGGCGTTCGCTTGACACGGAGCGGTGGCCGAGCGGTTGAAGGCGCACGATTGGAATTCGTGTGGGGGTGCAAGCCCCTCGTGGGTTCGAATCCCACCCGCTCCGCTTTCTTGTTGCCTTTGGCACCAGTGATCGGATGTCGCGCTATCGCGGGAGTGCCACGAGGGGCCGCTTGTCGATTGGCTGCCGTCGTGTCGCCGGTATCCCTTCAGCTTCAGTGCCCTCAGGCGCCGAGAGCATTGGCTTGCACAGACGGGTCAGTGGAGAGGACCGCCGCTACTTGCGGAGCAGTGCGACCGGATTTTTCAAGAACGGGCCGACCGTTGGTGCAGCGGCAAGCCGACTGGAGTTATGCTGCGTCGGGTTAATACGGCCGAGGAGCGAGTATGGATGCGAGGAGACTGAATGCCAGAGTGATCGGCGTGGTGATGATCGCAGTCGCAGTGTGTCCGGCTTATTTTGCGCAAACGTCTGTCGCGGGCGTCGACGTCGCGGCAAAGGCCGGTGATGCTGTCGCAACGCACCGTATCGAGTTGAACCTAGAACCTCAAGGCCTGAACAGCGGCCGGTCCGCCGTGTGGGTCTTCGCGAAGTATGCGCACCCCGACGGCGGATGGCGTGATGTGCGTTTTGCCGCCGGAAGGCACTCGTGCGCGGATGGGATCGGCAATAACGTCAACGTTCTTGTCGATAAGACCGCACCGCGGAACGGTGTGCTGTTGGCCCAGCATTCGCACGACGCAAGGACGCTGACCGCGCAACTAACCTGGGACCTCGAAGCGAGCATGCTGCTCTGGCCCGAATCAGGGCTCGACCTTCGCGTGTTCACAGTCGACATGGTGGAAATTCCTGATGGCGGTTACGAGGTATCGTCATCCGCCGAGGCAACGAGCCCGCTGCGGTCGGTAGCCGGATCCGAGCTGCGCATCGCGAGCGAGGGCGCACTCGGGATCGGGAGCGGCGGAGGCGAGAAGGCCGAAGGCAACTACGCGGCGAGCGACTACGGCGGCGACGGACAGGGGCCGGTGCCCGCGGCGTTTCCAAAGGGTGTCGGCCGGTTCTATGTGATGCGTCGCGAACTGACCGAGGGCGAGTACGCGGGCTTTCTCTCGACGCTTGACGGGCGGGCACGCGCGTCGCGTGATATCACGCTGCACCCGCGCTACCGCGACGGCGGTGGATCGATCCGCGTGCTGCCCGATTCAGTTGAAGCGGACGCGCCCGACCGCCCTGCCAACTTCGTCACCTGGGCCGACGGAATCGCGTGGGCGGCATGGGCCGGGCTTCGGCCGATGTCCGAGTTGGAGTTCGAAAAGATTGTAAGTGATAACGACTGCTTCGATGTCGAGGCGATGCTCGGCGGGAGATGGGAGCGTGCTGTGACAATCGGCACACCTGAGGGCCGGGCGTTCCGCGGCAGCGAGGGGCCAGGCTTTCTCGACAGTCTCGGTCAGCCATATGTCTTCACAAACTGGGACTGGCCCGGCCCCCGAGCCATGGGTTCCGGCTTCCGTGGTGGCTTCGGCGATGACGTGCTGGTATCGCCGGGCGACAGAACCTATGCGGCGTACGACGCCACCTACGGCAACGAGCATGAAGGGTTTCGCGCCGTGCGAGGCGCTAGGACCTTGAGCGCAGTGAGCAACGACACGACAAAGGCGGACGAGTAACCCGTACGACACGAACACTTTCTGGTTGTGACGCCTGATCGGGACCTGTACCCATTCAGGAAGAAATGTCAGTGGCATCGGCAGGCGATAAGAGAGCAGGGAGGAGAAGGAGCCCCTTCCTCGGCCCGCCAGATCGTCCGCCGGACCTGCGATGCAATCGGCCAAAACTGCGTGGTAGTTCGGCAGACCTTTGTCGCCCTCCTGCAAGCCTGCCGGACCGTTCCTAGTGCGTTTTCTGCGACGTTCCCAGCCTGATCCGGGCCCGACACTTCACGATTGAGAGCACCTCAAGGCATCGGTGCACACGGCATCACCCGCGTGGTATGACACGCGGCGCGCAACAACCTTTGGCCGGAAGTCGCGGTGGCGTGAACCGTGCGCAAGCAGCCGACGATTGTGCGTAGTTCACGTGATCGATTTCTATCGCCCGCGCCGCTTTCGCTCGGTCGCGATCACCGCGGGTGCGCCGGCGGGTCGGGTCGCTGTGTTCAACTATTCGTACTCACCGCACACCCACGGCTCGAAGAGGGCACAGACATGGCGGCACGAGAGCTGCTGGGTCCGATCCTTGACAAAGTAGGATTTCCAACCAGCGCATCGCCGCCTGGTCGGCGTGAGCGCGGCCGGGCGTGAGCACCAGCAAGAGCTTCGTCGAACGCGCCCTGCCGGCAGGCACGTGCGACGTCGCATATCACCTGGTCATACTCCGCAATGGGCAGGTGAGCCCTTCTTCGGAGGTCGTAAGCTTCCTCTTCGGCGGCTAGATCGAGCCGAGCGGGAACCAGTCGGCGGGCTGGCAACTGGGACTGGCGGCGGAACAGCTGCTCACAAAGAACCGCCTCTGGCGGCGGCTGTGGCAGCGGCGGCACTCAGGTGACGCATCCGGGGGGCGTGTTGTCGACGAAAGCCATCGCAGCGCGGCGAGTACGTGAGATACCATCTTCCCGCTGCATCGATCGGAGCCCGCGTGTCGTCGAAGGTCTGGATTGTTGTTCTCGTGCTCGCTGCTGGCGCAAGCTGGCCGATCCAGTCGGCGGTCAATGGGCAGCTGAAGGTCGTGACAAAGTCGCCGTTTGTCGCGAGCCTCGCAAACGGCGCCGGGGCGGCGGTGATCGCGGGGCTGGTGCTGCTGGTCGGCGGGGTTCTGCTCCGACAGATAACGCTGCCGGGCACCGCGGAGTACGGCCAGGTGCCGTGGTGGGCCTGGGGCGGCGGGGTGTTCTCCGTGCTGGTGATCGTGGCACAGTCGACGGGCGCGCATCACCTCGGGACGGCGCAGCTGATCTCGTTGTTTGTTGTTGCGCAGTCGGTGTCGGCGCTTGTCGTGGATCACTTCGGTCTGCTTGGCATCCCGCACAAGCCGGTCAACCTGCAGCGGCTCGTTGGCGTGGGAATGCTTGTTGTCGGGAGTGTCTTGGTTGCGCGGGCGACATCGACCTCGACCACGACGGCCGAGACTGAATCGTTGACTCTGTCAGCAGACGACGCTACGGGCGACCGCGACGACCCGCGAGACTGAAGCCCAAGCCGGCGAGCAGGACGAAGCCGCCGACGAACGCGATGCTCAGGCGGTCGATCCACTCGTGCATCGGGAGGATCGCCAGGAGTGTGACCGCGGTGCCGAAGACGAACGCGAAGCCGCCGATGACCTTGAGCTGGCGGTGGTCGTTCGACTCGCCCACTTCGGCGGCGAAATCAATCTTGCGGCGCATAGTCTCGAAGAATCCGTCGACGATGGTGCGGTCGGCGTCGCTTACCGTGCGCCAGAAGGGCATAGTGGCGACGAAGGCGACAATGCCGAAGCCGAGGTTGACGAAGACCTTGGTGTGGTAGGCCCAGTCGCGCTCGACGACCCAGCGGAGTGACTCGGGGACTGACTCGATGACACCCTGAGGGATCGTGCCCTCGCCGGCTTTGAATGCGATGACAGACGGTATCAGGCCGGCAATGGCCGAGACGATCGCGGCCCAGCGGGGGACGCGGCGGATGAACAGGCCGAGCGCGAGCGGCGTGGCCATGGGCAGCGCGAGCATGGCGCCGATGTCGAGCATGACCTCGAAGACACCCTTGTCGGAGGCGTCCTCGCCTTCGCCCTGGGCGGCGAAGTACAGAGCGATCATAATGATGCCGATGCCGAGTAGGCACGAGGTAATCTGCCCGATCAGGAAGAGTGCTTTGG
>JBCBMF010000164.1:0-6523 GCA_039822905.1 Planctomycetota bacterium | reverse complement strand
CCGCCGCGTCGGGGCGGGCCGCAGATCGCCGACGCTGTACCATCTTTGATAGGGCTTTGCATCACAGGGACTCTCCGTCGTGTGCACGGTCCGGCCTTTGATCGCTTCTCTACCCGGGCCGACACGCCGAACTTGGCTGAAACAACCATGCTCGTCAGGCCACGCTGGTACAGACAACGCTGTCCGCGGTTGTTCGATTGTCGGCCGGAAACGGATTGTTTCTTCCGTTGCGACTCCGGCTCATCTGCTCGCGGCTTTGGCGGTCGTACCGTCATGCGTGAGCGTTCCCGGGCCGATCTTGCTGTGCGTGGCCGCACCCGCCGAGTGCGAGCGGGTGCTGGCTGCCTTCGGCGCGGCCGGGCCGACAACGCCCGGCTCGCGAGTCCAGCTGAGCGCCGGCGCGCGGGGAGTCGAGCTGCTCGCCACCGGCGTCGGACCGACGGCAGCCGGCGTCAGCGTCGCTGCCTCACTGGCGCACCGCTCTGCATCGGCGGTCGTCTCGCTGGGCATCGCCGGGGCGTATCAGGCATCGGGCGTCGGCGTGCTCGATACGGTGTGCTCCGATCGGTCGGTCCTCGCGGGCGAGGGCCGGGCGGAATCGGCAGGCTTCACCGGGCTCGCAGCGATGGGCTTCGGCCCGTTCGATGGGGAAGACTGGGCCGAGACCTCCCCGGATCTGGTCACTCGGCTCGCGCCCTCCTGCAAGCGCGTGGGCCCGATCGCGACGGTCTCGTCAGTTTCTGGCACCGATGCGCTCGCCGCTCAGCTTCACGCCCGAACGGGGGCGGTTGCTGAAGCGATGGAAGGCGCGGCGGTGCATCTCGCCGGTTCTCGCATGGGCGTGCCGTTCGTCGAGGTGCGCGTGATCAGCAACATCGCGGGCGATCGCGAGCGTCACCCGTGGAAGCTCGCCGAGTCGCTGGGATTGCTCGGCCCCCTGTCTCGGGCGGTCGCCGACGCGCTGGCCGAGTAACGCCCGAGAACCCCCGCTTCGGTCGGTCGTGCGGTCTGCGCGGGCGGATCGATCTGAGCCGGTCCGACTCCCGCTGCCACCCGCTCAATGCCCCCCATTTCATGGCCGATGGTCCTGTCGGACGCCGGGACGCCCGGCCCAGAGGATGTGCAGCGGGGGATCGATGCGCAAAGGCTCGCTCGGAGCATGGCGACAGCTGGGGGCCAAGGCCGGCGCTCCCAAACCCGGCAAGGGTGCGCCCATCGCTGTGGACTTCGGCGCCTCGGCGCTCAAGGTCTTCCAGCTCACCTCGGGCGAGCCGCACGGCATCGGCGCCGCGGCGGCCATCGACACCCCCGACGATCTGCTCGACGATCCATCCGCTCGGCTCGCGTTTCAAACCCAGCACCTTCCCGGGCTGATCCGCGGCGGCGGCTTCAAAGGAAAGCGGGCGGTCTGCCTCATCCCCGCGTGCCTCACGCACACGACGCACGTCCAGGTGCCCAAGGGCGACGCGGCAACGGTCGAGAGCTCGGCCAAGCTCGCGGTCGCCACGCAGCTCTCGTGCGCACCCGACGCGTTGGTCGTTCGGCATCAGGAGGTCGGCCCGGCCCACGAATCCGGTAAGACCGAGGTCATCACCATCGCCGCGTCGCGCGGCGTGGTCGGGCGATTGATGAGCGGTCTCGCCGCCGCGAAGCTCGAGCCCGTCGGCATGCGCACCGAAGCGGTCGCGCTGCTTCGAGGCTTCAGCACGCTCAAGCTCACGTCGGAAGATGATGTCTGTCTCTACCTCGACCTGGGCTACAGCGCAACGAAGGTGATCATCGCCAAGGGCAACCGCCTGCTGCTCGCCCGGACGATCGAGCTGGGCGGCCGATCGCTGGACGAAGAGATCGCGAGGCACCGCAAGATCAGCATCGAGCGCTCGCACCGCGCCCGGATGGAGTGCAGCGAGTTCTCGGGCGTCGAACGCGCGCCCGTGGCGACTGTAACGGCGCTGGCAGGGGACCGAACAGCCCGAGTTGCCGAATCGGGCCTGCGGATGCCCCCCCCGAGAGCCGAAGTTCCGGACAGGCCTAAAGAGGTCGAGACCAGGAAGAGCGTGAGCGTGGTGCCCGATGTCGGGGAGACGCTCGAGATGCTCGGCGATGAGGTGGCGATGTGCCTGCGGTACCACCACAGCCTGTTCCCCGATGCGCCGGTGACGCGCGCTGTGCTCACGGGCGGCGAGAGCCGGCAGCTGATGCTGTGCCGAACGCTCGCGGGCGTGGTCCGCGTGCCGGTGCAGGCGGGCGACCCCACGCGGGCCTTGGTGCGATCGGGCAAGGAGCCAGCGATCGGTGTGGATCCGGCGGCCCCGATGCCGGGGTGGTCGGCGGTGCTCGGGCTCGGGCTGTGCCCGACGGATTTGTGAACGGACGTGCGACGTGGCCGGACAGGGCCGGCCAAGGCCGACCAGTGAGATCGACTCAGCCGGCGGCCGTCGGCGCAAAAGGGTGACCCATGGACGAGCAAGCAACCAAGCCGATGACGAGCTGGGACCAGGAATCCAGCTTCCTGCCCGAGGACTACGTCAAGAGCCGGGGCGAGCGGCGGGCCAACCTGCTGAGCCTCTCGCTTTTTGGCGTGATGATGCTTGCGGTGGTCGCCGCGTTCTTTGCGACCAACAAGAAGTGGATGACCGTCCGCGACGAGAAGCGGTCGATCAACGCGATGTACGTGCAAGAGGCCTCGAAGATCGACGAGCTCAAGGAGCTCGAGGCCCAGCGTGACGACCTGATCAAGAAGGCCGAGGTCACGGCGGCGCTCGTCGAGCGCGTGCCGCGTTCGCTGCTCTTCGCCGAGATCGTCCGCCGCATGCCCGCCGAGGTGAAGCTGCTCGAACTCCAGCTTGAGAGCGAGCAGATTAAGAAGGCGTCGGCGGCGAGCAAGAAGTCCGCGGGCGTTCGCACGCTCTCGGGCGCTGGTCGCAAGGCCGGCAGCGCGAAGAAGGACAACGAAGAGGAAGAGGACTCGCTGGTGCCCGAGTACCGGCAGACCCTCACGCTCGTCGGCGTCGGTCGTGATAACGACAACATCGCCGACTACATCGAGAGCCTGAAGAACTGCGCCATCCTGACCGGCGTCGAGCTTCAGTACATCAAGCAGACCACGATCGAGAGCGCCGAACTGCGCAAGTTCGAGCTCAACGCGCGTATCCGCCCGGGCGTCGACGCCCGCGGCCTGGTCAACCCGGATCAGGAGCTCGATCTGCCCGAGGTGCTGGCGCCCGAGGATCTTGTGCCCTCGACGCCGATCATCCTGCCGCCGAGCCAGATGGGCCTCGACGGCGAGCCGCTGCGTCCGGGCGAGGCCGATCTGCCGCCCAACCCGATCGAGACGATCGGCGAGAACCTCGACGGAGTGCGTGACTTCGGCAGCTGGTTCACCGCGATCACGCCCCCGAACGAGAACCCGCAGCCCGAGGTCCCCTGGGATCAGATCCCCGCGTCGATCGACGACGTTGAAGGCGCAGACGAGAACGACACCGACACCAACACCGATACCGACGCCGGGGCCGAGGCCGACACCGGCTCGGACACCGAAGACGAAGGGGAGGGCTGATCCATGCGATTCGGCGTCCGTGAACTGGTTCTGCTGGTCGTGCTGATGGCCCTGCCGCTCTCGAGCTGGTGGCTGGTCTTCCGCCCGAACAACGAGAAGATCGAGCAGGCCGAGCTCGAGATCGAACACAAGCGAGAGATGCTCGAAAAGCTGCAGACGGTCACAAGCCGCAGCGACTCGCTTGAGGCGGCAACACAGGAGATCGAGGCCGGCATCAACGCCATCGAGGCCCGGCTGCCCAACGATCGCGAGATCGACAGCGTCGTGCGTCAGGTCTCGGCCCTCGCGGTCGAGAGCGGCCTGAACCAGCCCGGCATGGTCTCGCAGCCGCCGGTCCGAGGCACGCTCTACATGGAGCAGCCCATCGAGATGACACTCTCGGGCGATTTCAAGGGCTTCTACGAGTTCTTGCTGGCACTCGAGCAGATGCCGCGGATCACACGCATGCCCGGCATGCAGATCGAGCGCTCCAAGGACGTCGACGGGCACCTCCAGGCCGAGTTCATCCTGAACATCTACTTCGAGAGCGAGGACGACCAGTCATGAGCTTTGCAGACTTTGACGAATCGCTCGGCACCGGGCAGCCCGGCGGTGATGAGGGCGGCGTGTTTACGCCCGCGCTCGCGAAGATCCAGGCCGGCGGCGCCGACGCCGCGGCCGTCCCGGTCGCGCACCGCTCTGCGACGAAGCAATACATGCTCGTGGGTGGCGTGGTCGCCGCGGGCATCGGCGTGCTGATCTTCCTGCGCATGCAGGGTGTCGGCGCCGGGCTCGCAAGCGCTGGCGATGAGATTGACATCCAGTACCCCATCGATGCGCCGACCAATGTGAACACCGAGCGCCGCCAGCAGGAGGTGCTGAGTGCGCTCGCCGCATCGGGCGAGATCGCGCAGGTGCCGTCGGATCAGATCCAGAAGAACCCGTTCGAGCTGGAAGAGATCACGACGACCGAGGAGCAGCGCCTCGCCGCGGAAGAGCCGGTCGAGGAGATCCCGCAGGGCCCCACGCCCGAGGAGCTCAGGCTCGCCGAGCTTGATCAGATCGCAGCGACGCTCGAGCTCGGCACGGTGATCTCGGGCCGCATCTCGCTCGCGCGGATCAACGGCAAGACCTACCGCATCGGTGACACGGTCGCCGGCGAGTTCCGCGTGGTCGCCATCAACCCGGACCGGACCGTCGAGATCAAGGCAGACGACACGACGTACGTGCTCGAGATGACCAGCCGCTAGACGCGGGCTGCTCGTCGAACCGGAGTGAGAGAACCCATGTCGGCAGGCAATATCGACGACATCCTTGCACGCATCCAGCGGCTCGAATCGGCGACGGGATCGAAACCGAACGCGCCCGCCGACGATGGCCCGCAGCCGCCCGAACCGGTGCAGGCCGAGGACGAGGCCGACATTCTCACGCCCGAGACGTACAACGAACCGGAGCAGGACAACGGCGTCGGCGACGCTGCTGAAGACATCGGCGACGGAACTGCGGCGCCGGCGGTCGATCACGCACAGCAAGACCAGGAGGACGATGATCTGTTCTCGTCGGACGAGTCCGACGGCGGGCCGGCAATGTCGACGATCGCGCCACCGGCGCCGGTCGACCACACGTCAGCAACCGAGCCTGACTCCGATGAAGCACCCGAGCACAATGTCGATGCTCAAGCAGACCCCGACGCGGATATCGAGTTCGGGCTCGATCGACAGTCCGAGCTTGACACGGGCCCGGACGCGGCAACCGAAACCGAGGATGCCGCCGAACAGGAGCAGGAAGGTCCCACGGAGTTCGATCCGTCATCTGCGCAGGCTGAGCAAAGTGCCGAAGCGTGTGAGCCGTCGTTCGACGGCGCATCCCCGATGGCGGACATCGCGCCGCCAGAGGATTCGCCGGCGCAGATTGATGAGGATGATCTCGACTCATTGACTGCGGATGCCGAGGACGACGCCCAGCCCCAGTCTGTTAACGAGTCTGTGATCGAGTCGATTGATGAGGCCTCAGACGACGATGAGCCGACTGAGCCCGCGGTGCAGGGCGACGGCATGATCAGCATCAACCCCGGCGGCGCGAACGCCTCGGGTATGAGCGATCTATTCACGCCCGACAGCGCCACGCTCGACACGGTCAAGCGTTCGCTCGCAGACGACCTGGCGGACGCGGGCATCAGCCGCGAGCAGGTCGCCGCCGCCGAGAAGGTCGCGGCATCGACGCCGGGCAAGGACGTCGCGATCGTCCTCATCGAGCAGGGTGTAGACGAGGTCGCGGTGCAGGGTGCGCTCGCCCGCCACCACGGCCTGCCCTTCGAACGCATCGACCAGACCGCCGGGCTCGACGGCGCGTTCGACGGCGGCATGCTCCAGCGGCTCGGCATCCCGTTCTGCGCCGAGCACAAGGTCTTGCCGCTGCGCATGGAGGGCAAGCGCGCGATCATCGCCAGCGCCCGTCCCGACATCGCCTTCGAGCTCGACGAGATCCGCCGCCGGCTCAACTGCGGCACGCCCAAGATCGTCCTCACCACCGAAGAGGACATCATGCAGGCCCTCGAAATCGCGGGCCACGGCTCTGAGCAGCAGGCCGAGCAGGAACAGGTCGACCTGAACTCGATCCTCGAAGAGGTCGACGAGAACGACGTCACCGTCGAGAAGAACGAAGACCAGACGGTCGACCTCGAGCAGAAGGCCGGCGAGAGCCCGGTCATCCGCTATGTGAACTACATCATCCAGACCGCCGTGAAAGAGGGCGCGTCGGATATCCACATCGAGCCCTCGGAGAAGAAGATCACCGTGCGGCTCCGCATCGACGGCGTGCTCTACGAGTCGATGAACCCGCCCGCCAACATGGCCGCCGCGATCACGAGCCGCATCAAGATCATGGCGAACCTCGACATCTCCGAGCGTCGCATCCCGCAGGACGGCCGAATCCGCGCGACCGTTCAGGGCCGCAAGCTCGACCTGCGCGTCTCGACGCTGCCCT